>NZ_JASJXA010000020.1:0-83208 GCF_035018905.1 Glaciimonas sp. Gout2
AAACGACTTTGCGCCGATGATAGTGCTGCAACCAGTGTGAAAGTAGGTCATCGTCAGGCTCTTATTAGAAAACCCTCCCCGAGTAATCGGGGAGGGTTTTTGCTTTGCAGAAACGATTTATGCAATGACAACACCCAACACCCAACACCCAACACCCAACACCCAACACCCAACACCCTCTCAACGTTTAATCTTGAAATTTCCGGACGCCGTGCCCGACCAAGAGACGCCGCTAGTCGATTACCTCCTCTTTGTTGTCTTAACGCTCTTTTTTTTGACGTTGATCAGCGTATTTCCGCTACTTCTCTTCCGTTGCTACCGACGCAGGATAATCGGCAGCAATGGGTACAGTTCGAATAGTCATGTAAATCCGAAAAAATATGATATTTACAATAAAAATGTGGGATTACTAACCGTACTTCAGGTAAGTGATGATAATAAGAGACCTTGAAATCACCCATAATTTTATATTGATCGCGGGTGTCCCACTGATTAAGCTTGTCTGCGCCACTTTTTTATCGGGCTACCTTCGCATCACCGGTCCCTTAAAAGATTATTTAATGTTATCGGAACATGTGTTTTTTTGTAAAATTAGCTGTGCAACGAATGAATTAAGATAGGCTGTATGGGTCCTATTACAGTTAATAACTCAAGGAAATTACACATGAAAAAAATCGCACTTATTCTCGGGTTAACAATGGTTTGTATTGGCGCGCAAGCTGCTGATTGGCAAGTTGTTGGTCAAAGTGATGTATCCAGCCTCCAGTTAGATAAGGATTCTATTAAAGAAACAAACGGCATACGACAAGTATGGTCGATGTGGAACTTTCGAGAGGCGCGTAAGAATGAGGGAGATCCTACGTTTCCGACTTTTAAGTCGTACCAGGATTTGACAGAATATAATTGCGCTGCGAAGACCACGCGATTAGCGCGAGAAATTTTGTTTGTGGAAAATGATGCCAAGGGCGACAAACGCGATCATTCAGAAGCGTTGAAAAATAGTAAGTTTGCCGCACCGGTTAAGGGCTCTTTGGCTGATGGAATTATGACAAATTTCGTTTGTAATCAAACGCTTGGGGCTGAATAATCCCTATCTGAAATAGGAATCGGCGATATGCATATGTCAGAACACCACTTGAATCGCTTTTATTTTAGTCCTGACATGCGTAACTTAATTATCTTCTGATTCCTTTTTTACCCTCTGAGGAAAGCGCTTATAGTGCTGGACCCGATGAATAATAGGATGATGCAAAACCGCTTGCGGTAATTTACTACAATCTGTGGCTCCAGTGTAACTACCGCATGGAAGACAGAATAATTTTCTTCATGCGTTTTTTTATTATTCGCCTTTCTTTCTAATTACTAAAAAATTGGCGCAGTCTGTTATCTGATGTGACATGGATCGTCTTAGATAGGCAATTCATACAAAGAAGACGGTATAATTCTGCCGCGAGTGTCGCCTTCGCATAACGGATAATGCAATCCCCTCCTAAGGGATAGATACAGGTTCGATTCCTGTAGGCGATACCATACTGCGAGATTACGGTCGCATATTTCAGGTTAATAGCGCTATTTTGAATTGAATTTGGTATCCACAATACCGTGTTTCAGTTTGCTATTGATGAGGTACTACAAGGTAATTCCGATACGCACATTGCTTAAATTGCAAATTTTTTAAAAGGGGCGTGTGGCAAAGTCATGTTGAGCGAGCATATTCGAATAAACACGGTGCTGCTGCCAATGGGCCGCTCATTAAATTCCAATTTTTTGGATGCGTGTGACAGGTCATCGAATTCAAGCCGATGCCCTTAGTGAGCTGTATGGTTTTTTGGCTATAAATTACACAACGATCCAACCCGAGCCAACTTAGTGCGGCGATTACTCATAAAATGCAACAACAAGCTATAAAGCGCGTAACTTATAGCGAGATATCGCCACCTATCGGTACAATGCGCAATTCATTCATTTAATTGGCTGCGTGGTGATTTTCGCAGACTCTCTTTTTCTGGTTTTCTACTATGGCAGTCATTTCTATTACCAACGCACAACTTGCGTTCGGTCACGTTGCGCTATTGGATCGCGCTGAATTTTCCCTGGATTCGGGAGAGCGAGTCGGTTTGATCGGTCGTAACGGGACTGGAAAATCCTCTTTGTTAAAAACTATTGCTGGCGTTTCCAAACTGGATGATGGTTTGATGGTGATGCAGCAAGGGATAAAGATCGCTTATGTTGATCAAGAGCCGCATTTTGTTCCTGAAATGTCAGTGTTTGATGCTGTAGCATCCGGCATGGGCGAGATGCAGGCGTTATTGAATGAGTATGACGCATTGACAGGGCAATTTGGAGGGGACGATGACGACGCCATCATGGAGCGCATGCACGTAATCCAGAGCAAGCTTGATGCAGCAGACGCATGGAGTCTGACAAATAAGGTCGAAACCACGCTTGATCGCCTTAACCTGAACAAAGACTCCTTGATGGGTACGTTGTCAGGTGGGATGCAGAAGCGTGTCGCTCTCGCTTGCGCGTTGGTCAGTGCCCCCGACGTTTTGCTTCTCGATGAGCCAACCAACCATCTTGATTTTAGCTCGATCATGTGGCTGGAAGGATTATTGCGCGACTATAAAGGTAGCGTCCTGTTCATTACCCATGATCGTAGTTTCCTGGACAATGTAGCGACACGTATCGTTGAACTTGATCGCGGTCGTATTTTGTCGTTCCCCGGTAACTTTACTGCGTATCAGGTGCGTAAAGCTGAGCAACTCGAAATTGAAGAAGTTGAAAATGCCAAGTTCGACAAATTTCTGGCACAAGAAGAAATTTGGATTCGCAAAGGTGTACAGGCACGCCGTACCCGTGACGAAGGCCGTGTGCGACGTTTAGAATCGTTGCGTCTGGATCGCACAGCGCGGCGCGACCAGCAAGGGCAGGTCAAGCTCGATGTGTCAGCAGGCGAGCGTTCAGGCAAGATTGTCGCTGAGTTGACGGATGTTAATCGCGCCTTTGGTGACAAGGTCATCGTTCGCGATTTCACTGCAACTATTTTACGTGGCGACAAAGTCGGTTTGATCGGGCATAACGGCGCGGGAAAAACCACGTTGCTGAAGTTGATTTTGGGCGAAGATCAACCAGATAGCGGCACTGTCAAACAGGGAACCAAGTTACAGGTTGCCTATTTTGATCAAATGCGGGCGCAATTGGATGACGAAGCAAGCTTGGCAGACACGATAGCACCGGGTAGCGACTGGGTCGAGATTAACGGTCAGCGTAAGCATGTAATGACATATCTGAACGATTTTTTGTTTGCGCCAGAACGCGCTCGGTCTCCCGTTAAATCATTGTCCGGTGGTGAGCGTAACCGACTATTGCTAGCGCGCCTTTTTGCAAAACCAGCCAATGTGTTGGTATTGGATGAGCCGACCAACGATCTGGATATTGATACGCTCGAGTTGTTGGAAGAGTTGCTGGAAGATTATAAGGGCACTGTGTTTCTGGTCAGTCATGACCGTACCTTCCTCGACAATGTCGTGACGCAGGTTATCGCGGCAGAAGGCGACGGTTTGTGGCGTGAATATGTCGGTGGCTATAGCGATTGGGAGCGCGTGCGTCCAAGTCCTGCAGCATTGGCGGCTAAAGTCAAAGCCGAAACTAAGGCAGAAGTTATACAAGCTCCAGCGGCAAAGCAAAAAAAGCTCAGCTATAAAGAGCAACGTGAACTGGATGAGTTGCCGGTACTTATTGCGAAATTGGAAGCAGAGCAAAAGGCGATTACCGCGCAATTGGCTGATCCTGAGTTGTATGTTAAAAAGCCGGATGAAGTGAAGCGCTTGAACCTGCGCTTTACCGAACTAGATAGTTTGTTGCTCGAAGCGTTGGAAAAATGGGAATTGATTGAAGCCCGCAACAAAGGTTAACTGCCAAGGCCGTTAATTGTTACGACGAAAAGACATGAAAAATAGGTCGACAGCCAGTATATTTGAACGACGACAATTCAGGTATAACGCTGTCGATTGTATGTTTGCTTTCGTTATTAATTCAGTTTTTTGCACGCTTTTCGCAGTTCACGTGCTTGCGCGCGCAATGCATCAGCATCTTGTGCATGTGGTCGTTGGGTCAGATAATTTTCAATATCGTCTAAAGCTGCTTGCGGACAATCCAAGTGTGCGTAAGCCGCGCCGCGATCACGCAACTCAATGGGATCATTGGGCTGTAGTATCAGCAAGCGTTGCTGCAGTTTCAGTAAGGGCTCCCAATGTTGTCCTTGTGTGAATATTATTTTAAGGTTGCGTAACAGACGACCTAAAATTTCGTGAGGATGGGCGTTTTGCAAATAAGGTTGTAGCGATATTTTCTTTTCTTTGCCCTGAGACGGCGAAGTCCGTAAATAGGGCTCCAGTCTTTCTTCGAGTTCTACATGCGATAGACTTGACCCATTTAAGGGGTCTATCACAATATCACCCGAGGACACAGTCAGTTTCATCAAGAAATGGCCGGGGAATGAAATTCCGTGTATTGGTAATCCCACCTGTTGCGCCAATTCCATATAAATGATCGCCAGCGAAATAGGAATACCGCGCCGCGAATTAATGACGCATTGCAGATAGCTATTATCAGGGTCGTAATAATTATTAACATTACCTGCGAACCCTAACTCTCGAAAAAAGAAATTATTTAATAACTGTAACTTTTTAATCTGTGAAGCATCTGCGTGAATGCGTTGCTTCAATGTATTGGCGAATTTATCCACAGCAATCTGTGGAGCATTTAGATCCAATGCTGGATAGGGGTCTTGCGCAATGGCAAGTGCCGCTTCAAATAGCGGCACGCTATTGGCCTCTTGCACCAGGGTCGTAAAGTAATTTAGAGAAGAGATCATGTTAAGTATGCTACCAAATAATATCTAATGTAGCTCAGCTTATCGATTAGTGCGAGGAACGTTTGAAATCTTGAAATCGAAACCCCATTGCAAGAAGTGCCCCAAAGTAGGTGATCCCACAAGCCACAAGAACGGCCATCAGCGCACCGACGCGAGCGATCGAACTGGTATGTAGTCCAATCCAGTCAAAGCGCTCTGCGGTCCATAGTGCGACTGCAGCCATCAGGCAAAGAGCGCCCACCAAGCGGATAAAATATAGCATCCAGCCTTTTTCCGGTTTGTAGATACCACGCCGTAACAGACTCCACAGCAAAAGTCCTGCGTTCATGCAGGCACCAAAACTGATTGATAACGCCAATCCTGCTACTGCAAAAATCGGGACAAATAAAGAATTAAGTAGCTGCGTGGTGATTAGCACCGCGAAGGCAATTTTGACCGGTGTTTTGATATCTTGTTTGGCATAAAATCCTGGCGCCAAAATCTTTACGACAATTAAACCTATCAGACCGACGCCATACGCAATGAGTATCCGACTCGTCATCGCGACCGAAATGGCGTCGAATTTTCCGTGATGGAATAGAGTTGCTGTGAGGGGAACCGACAGCGTCGCAAGCCCAACCGCGGAAGGAAGCGCCAGTAAAAAGGTCAGTCGTAATCCCCAATCTAATAGTGAGGAGTATTCGCGATGGTCTGCGTTGGCATTCGCTTTGGAAAGGCTTGGCAGCAGAATAGTGCCGAGGGCGACGCCCAGTAACGCAGTTGGAAACTCCATCAAGCGATCACCGTATGATAACCAGGAGACACTTCCGTGCTCCAGGCGCGACGCGATATTTGTATTGATCATCAGGCTGATCTGCGCTGCGGAGACTGCAAATACCGCAGGTCCCATTTTTTTGAGTACGCGCCTTACACCGCTATCGCGCAGTCCGATAAAGGGGTTTCCCATCATACGCGGCATCATCCCTATTTTGCGCAGCGCAGGGATCTGAATCGCGACTTGCAAAATGCCTCCGACCAATACCGCAAAAGCCATCGCGTAGATCGGCTGAGCCATATGAGGTGCGACAAAAAGTGAAGCGACGATAAATGCGAGATTCAATAGCACCGAAGTAAGCGCCGGAATCTTGAATTCATGCCACGTGTTCAAAATTCCGCCGGCTAACGCTACAAACGACATAAAACCGATGTAAGGAAACATGATGCGCGTCATTACAACCGATGCATTAAACGCAACCGCATCATTTTTGAGCCCAGTTGCCATAAAATAAATCAGCAATGGTGATGCAAGGATACCGACGATGCAGGTAAGAATCATGACCCATGTCATCACCACTGATACATGGTCGACTAAATGCTTGGTTGCTTCTTGACCTTTCTTATTCTTGTATTCTCCAAGAATCGGAACGAAAGCTTGTGAAAATGCGCCTTCCGCGAACAGACGGCGCAATAAATTGGGTATACGAAAGGCGATGTTGAAGGCGTCGGTGAAAGCTGAAGCGCCAAACGTAGACGCAAATAAGATTTCACGAATCAGTCCCGCTATACGCGACAACATCGTCATGCCAGAGACGGTGGCAAGCGTTTTATGCAAGTTCATGGAGCGGCATTATAGCCGCTCATGTTGCCTGTTCACAGCTTTGTAACAAGCTCTTTCAGTCGAGTAGGTTCTCATATTGAAACTTTATGCTTCACATCAGACTGAAAAATGCCTTAGACGCCATTAAAATGATGAAGTCACTAATTCGTCTTGGTCCCAGATAAAAATCTTACTGAAGGAATGAATATTAAGGCAGGAGTGATATTGGTTTGCTTATTGGTGAGAAAGTAGTTATAATCCGTGGCTTTACAGAATTCTGCGTCGCGGTCTGGTTAGTTTTGCCGCGTAAGCATTCCCGACCTCGTTTTAGGATATATAAATGGCAAATACCGCACAAGCACGTAAGCGTGCTCGTCAAGCAGTCGCTCAAAACCTGCACAATTCTAGTCAGCGTTCGACTCTACGCACAGCAATCAAAGCTGCTCGCAAAGCAATCGCCGGTGGCGATAAAGAAGCTGCAACTCTGGTTCTGCAAAAATCTGTGTCAACTATCGACCGAATTGCAGACAAGAAAATCATTCATAAGAACAAAGCTGCACGTCATAAGAGCCGTCTAAACGCAGCTCTGAAAGCACTGTCAGCGTAATATGTATTTTGCCGACTAGGTCGGTCGAAGTTCTTATTTGAGTACTGATTTAAAAAATCCTTGCATAGCCTTTGGTTACGCAAGGTTTTTTTTGTTTTTTATTTTGTCCGTTATAGTCATTTTTTATTTTGCCAAAACAGGCCGCTCCTTAACTTCAGCCTGAGTGTTGACCTTTTTCCGTTGGATATCGGGTGCGTCTCAGCGTAACGTCATGCTAGTCATTCCATTTTTGGGGGGACTCATCAGCAGACCAATCAACATTACCTCCCTTGGGAGGTAAAATCATCGCCAAAGATATTGAATTTTAGAAGATGCGGAAGCTTATTGTGCGCGCGGTAAACCGCTAATGGCGGTGCCTGGTTTTAGATTCTTCTGCTTAAACCAACCTGGATTCATCTCCAATGCATATAGCGCAGCTTTCTCAGCACAATGGGAATCGAGGGTCTGGGCTTTCATTTCTTCGATATTGATGATGACACCGTTTTGGTCCAAAAAGGCCACTGATAACGGAATTAGCGTGTTCTTCATCCACATACAAACGCCCGCAGGCGCATCAAATAAAAAGACCATACCCGCGTTGGAAGCTAACTGTTTGCGAAACATCAGGCCCTGCTCACGCTGGGCTTCTGTCGTAGCCACCTCAGCCTTGATCACATGGATTCCGGCATTCAGTGAGACGACTGGAAATTGTTGCGTTCCTTGCGCTGTTGCTGCAGAGATGACGCCGATGGTGCTGCCTAAGAGTGCAAGCGCCATAACAGCAGTCGATGGGCGATATCTTCTCATGTTGGTAAAGTCCTTTTATGTTTTACCGGATTATACAGAGGGTTATCGCGGGTCGGCAACGCGCTATGTGGTCACGCTCTGATGCAAAGGCAGAAGCTCTACCTCAGATTGAAAACTGATCGGACATAAAAAAAGACAGGCAATGCCTGTCTTTTTTTGAAACTGACGCCTGGATTACTTAGCAGGAGCATCAGCGGCAGGAGCCGCATCAGCTTTAGCTTTCTTAGCTACTTTTTTGTGTGCTTTTTTAGTTGCTTTTTTCGCAGCCGGAGCTGAAGTAGCCGGAGCAGCGGCGGCTGGAGTAGCAGCAGGAGCGGCAGCATCAGCAGCGAAAACAGAAGTTGCGAAAAGGCCAGCTACCAAAACAGCGATCAGTTTAGACATTTTAGAATCCTTTTGATTATTAATCATGTAAGTGCATAGATGATTCATTTGAATCACTGCAATTAACGGTGTGCTGAACTTATGGTTGACGCTTTTTTTAAAAAAAATAAAATAATATTTTAAGTAGCGGCAGATGTCGTGTTAGTTGATCTTTAGAAATGTAAGCAATCCCTTCAGATTGCTTGCCGACTTGTTAGCTCAGATGGATCGATTGCACGGAACTCTCCAGGCCAAAGCGGGTGGCTCTCTAATGTAATTTTTCCAATGGCGACTCTGATCAAACGAAGAGTAGGCAAGTCGACCGCAGCGGTCATGCGCCGCACCTGTCGATTTTTTCCTTCGGTGATGGTGAGTGCTAGCCAACTAGTCGGTTTATCCAAGCGTTCGCGGATAGCGGGAACGCGGGGCCAAAGCCATTCTGGCGGGATGATTTGACGAACTTCACAGGGTTGGGTCATAAAGTCACCAAGATCAAGTCCATTGCGCAGGCGAGCCAGCTTTCCGTTATCGGGCAAGCCTTCAACTTGAGCCAAATAGGTTTTTGGCTGTTTAAACGCGGGATGGCTGATGTGATGTTGCAGCTTTCCATCGTTGGTTAATAGTAGTAACCCCTCACTATCAGCATCAAGCCTTCCGGCAGGGTAGATGTTTGGGATAGTAAGATAGTCGGCGAGAGTTTCACGCGTTGGGTGCGATGAAAACTGGCACATCACCTGAAAGGGTTTATTGAATAGAATAAGAGGCATACCGTAGTGTCTCAAAAACATAGCGTCTAGTAAAATACTAGTGCATAATATAAATCGCTGTCTTATGTCTTATATAAGACTCGATGTAATGCCGAATACAATACCAAATATAGAATGGGCCGAAATAGAAGGGTAAAACCTTGGCTCCACCCTCTCGCTTCATCTTTGGAGATATTGCATGTCCCAACATATTAAAGTGCCAGCTGAAGGCAAAAAAATCAGCGTCAACGCTGACTATTCGCTGAATGTCCCGGATAACCCAATCATTCCTTTTATCGAAGGTGATGGAACCGGCGTCGATATTAGTCCGGTCATGATTAAAGTGGTGGATGCAGCAGTTGCCAAAGCCTACGCTGGTAGGCGCAAGATCAGTTGGATGGAGGTCTATGCTGGTGAGAAATCGACGAACGTTTATGGTCCTGACGTTTGGTTGCCAGCCGAAACGCTAGCGGCTATCAAAGATTATGTCGTCTCTATTAAAGGTCCTTTGACGACGCCGGTTGGCGGCGGTATTCGTTCGCTGAACGTCGCTTTGCGTCAAGAACTGGATTTGTATGTCTGCCTTCGTCCCGTGCGTTATTTCCAGGGTGTTCCATCGCCAGTTCGTGAGCCAGAAAAAACAGATATGGTGATTTTCCGTGAGAATTCGGAGGACATTTACGCAGGTATTGAGTGGCAAGAGGGCAGCGAAGATGCCAAAAAATTGATCAATTTTCTCATCAATGAGATGGGCGTTAAGAAGATTCGCTTCCCGAATACATCGGGCATTGGCATTAAGCCGGTATCGCGCGAAGGTACTGAGCGTCTGGTACGTAAGGCGATTCAATACGCGATCGATAATGACAAGCCTTCTGTGACCATTGTTCACAAAGGTAATATCATGAAGTTCACTGAAGGCGGTTTTCGTGACTGGGCGTATGCATTAGCGCAAAAAGAATTCGGTGCGGAGTTGATCGATGGTGGTCCATGGGCAAAATTCAAAAATCCTAAGACTGGTCGCGACATCATTGTTAAAGACTCGATAGCTGATGCATTTTTGCAACAGATTCTGTTACGTCCGAATGAGTACAGTGTTATTGCCACGCTTAATTTGAATGGCGATTACATTTCCGATGCACTAGCAGCGCAAGTTGGTGGTATCGGCATTGCGCCCGGCGCCAATTTGTCTGATTCCGTCGCGATGTTTGAGGCTACTCACGGCACTGCACCAAAATATGCTGGCAAAGATTATGTGAACCCAGGTTCACTCATTTTGTCGGCTGAAATGATGCTGCGTCATATGGGCTGGCTCGAAGCTGCCGATTTAATCATCGCCTCTATGCAAAAATCGATTTCATCGAAAAAGGTGACTTATGATTTTGCCCGCTTGATGGAAGGTGCAACGCAAGTTTCATGCTCAGGCTTTGGTGATGTGTTGATTGAAAACATGTAATTGTATTAAATTTGGCACGATATTAAAAAAACCAGAACTTAGTTCTGGTTTTTTTTGGTGGTCGTTTTTGGCTCTTTTTTGACCTTGTATAAAAAACGCGCGAGCGCGGGTTTTTTACAACAAGCAATTTACTGATAAATTAAGGTGCCTGAATATTAGAAGCTTGCTTGCCTTTTGGGCCTTGAGTGACTTCGAACTGTACTTTTTGGCCTTCTTTGAGGGTTTTAAAACCGTTCATTTGGATTGCGGAAAAGTGTGCGAACAAATCTTCACCACCATCATCGGGAGTGATAAAACCGAAGCCTTTAGAGTCGTTGAACCACTTGACTGTACCTGTTGACATAAAGTAGCGTCTTTCAAATAATGACCAATCAAACGAGCCGTAAAAGCAAGATGCCTTTCTAGGCCTCCTCTAAAACTTGCTCCCTTCTATTAACAAGAAAACATACTTATTAACTGTGTGCTATTTTTCTTTCAGAAAAAAATAAGTCAAGTTATTTTTTGTGAAGCGGCATGTGATGATATCCGGCATGTTTTTCTTCGATAACGTGCTCTTGAATTCCTTCGTTGTAACGTCATCTGCACTACAAGAAGAAAGCGCGTACTATTAAATTAATGTAGATTTAATTCCGCGTTTATTTCAAACTATAAAGCATTATCTTTGCAGCGGTTTTGCTGCGTATTTGTATGAACGTTTTAGAATAGACGCATGGCAACCAAGCACGAAGACGGAACGGTAGCGACGCGACAGGAGCAAAAGCTCAAGCCGCCCCCTATGTACCAGGTATTTTTGTTGAATGATGATTTCACGCCAATGGAATTTGTAGTGGCCGTGATTCAGGAGTATTTCAATAAAGATCGAGAGACCGCGACGCAGATTATGCTTAAGGTGCATCGCGAGGGAAAAGGTATGTGTGGGGTATTTTCGAAAGATATCGCGTCGACAAAAGTCGAATTAGTATTAACGCACGCGCGAAAAGCAGGACATCCCCTGCAATGCGTGATGGAGGAAGCATGATTGCGCAGGAATTAGAAGTAAGTTTGCATATGGCGTTTGTTGAGGCTCGACAAGCACGACACGAGTTCATCACTGTTGAGCATCTCCTTTTGGCACTGCTGGATAATCCATCGGCTGCCGAAGTATTGCGCGCTTGTGCTGGCAATATTGAGGATCTGCGCAAGACGTTGACGATTTTTATCGGCGACAACACACCAACGGTGCCTGGTTCCGGGGAGGTAGATACACAGCCAACCCTCGGCTTTCAACGCGTCATTCAGCGTGCGATTATGCACGTTCAGTCGGCATCTAACGGCAAGAAAGAAGTCACTGGCGCGAACGTGCTGGTGGCAATCTTTGGCGAGAAAGACTCGCATGCTGTGTACTATTTACACCAACAAGGTGTGACGCGTCTGGATGTGGTGAATTTTATTTCACACGGTGTTCGCAAAGACCAGGTCGGTGAAGGTCAAAAATCTCCTGAGAGTGTGGAAGAAGTGCAGGCTGAAGGGCAGCAAAAAGAAAGCCCCTTGGATCAGTTCACGCAAAATCTGAATAAACTGGCGCTGGAAGGCAAAATCGATCCATTGATCGGGCGTGAGTTTGAGGTCGAGCGGGTGATTCAAACGTTATGTCGTCGCCGTAAAAATAATCCATTACTGGTCGGTGAAGCCGGCGTGGGTAAGACGGCGATCGCAGAAGGTTTGGCCTGGAGGATCACACAAGGTGATGTTCCTGAAATTTTGAGCAACGCAATCGTCTACTCACTGGATATGGGCGCTTTGTTGGCTGGCACTAAATATCGTGGTGATTTCGAGCAACGTTTGAAGGCAGTCCTGAAACAGTTGAAGGACAGCGAACACGGCATTTTGTTCATTGATGAGATTCATACCATCATCGGTGCGGGCTCAGCTTCCGGTGGCACACTAGATGCGTCCAACTTATTGAAACCAGCGCTTTCCAGTGGCCAACTAAAATGCATCGGTGCGACGACGTATACTGAATTCCGGGGCGTGTTCGAAAAAGATCATGCGTTATCACGTCGCTTCCAGAAAATCGATGTCAATGAACCGACAGTCGAAGAAACCGTACAAATTTTACGTGGCTTGAAGTCTCGCTTTGAAGAGCATCATGGCGTGAAATACTCCGCGATTGCGTTGACGACGGCGGCTGAATTGGCAGCGCGATTTATCAATGATCGTCATTTGCCAGATAAAGCGATTGATGTCATTGATGAGGCCGGGGCTGCGCAACGCGTGTTGCCAAAGTCGAAGCAAAAGAAAACAATTGGTAAAACCGAGATTGAAGACATCATCTCCAAGATTGCCCGCATCCCACCGCAAACTGTTAATCAGGATGATCGTAGCAAGCTAAAGACGATTGATCGTGATTTGCGGAACGTGGTGTTTGGTCAGGACCCGGCAATTGATGCTCTGGCTTCGGCAATCAAAATGGCACGTGCTGGCCTAGGCAAAACTGACCGGCCGATCGGGTCTTTCTTGTTCTCGGGTCCGACCGGTGTTGGCAAGACTGAAGTGGCAAAGCAGCTCGCGTTTATCATGGGTATCGAATTGATTCGTTTCGATATGTCTGAATACATGGAACGCCATGCGGTGAGTCGTTTGATCGGTGCACCACCAGGTTATGTCGGGTTCGATCAGGGTGGTTTGCTGACTGAGGCTGTTACTAAAAAGCCGCATGCAGTATTGTTACTTGATGAAATTGAAAAAGCACATCCTGATATTTTCAATATTCTGTTGCAGGTAATGGATCATGGCACGCTGACTGATAACAATGGACGCAAGGCAGATTTCCGTAACGTGATCATTATTATGACCACTAATGCGGGTGCTGAGAGTTTGCAAAAGCGGACTATTGGTTTCACAGAGAAGAAAGAAGCCGGTGATGAGATGGTGGATATTAAGCGGATGTTTACGCCTGAGTTCCGCAACCGTATCGATTCAATCATCAGTTTCCGTGCCCTGGACGAAGAAGTCATCCTGCGTGTAGTAGATAAATTCTTGATGCAATTGGAAGAACAACTGCACGAGAAGAAAGTGGAAGCAGTCTTTTCCGAGAACTTACGCAAGTTCCTGGCACGCAAAGGTTTTGACCCATTGATGGGTGCGAGACCAATGTCCCGGTTGATTCAGGACATGATTCGAAAGGCACTTGCTGACGAGCTATTGTTCGGTAAGTTGGTGTCCGGTGGTCGGGTAACGGTTGATCTGGACGATAAAGAACAGATTAAGCTTGATTTTCCTGCGAAGAATCAAGCAAAGCCGGCGACCCCGCAAGAGACGGTTGAAGTGGAATAAGTTTTGGCATTCAGTATGAACTTGTGAGCGGGAATATATTCAGTCCCTCTTTGTGTTTTTGATTGTGGGTCCAAAAGAGCTGCATGAATAAAATAGTGCAGTCATCACCTCAGTAAAGTACGATAAAAAGCCCGAATTCACGTCTGTGATTCGGGCTTTTTTTGGATCAAACGAAGCATTGTTTGAGTCTAATGAAAGACTGTTTGTAGTAGCGGCAGGGCACAGAAAAACGCATACGCTGCCGCGCAGACCATTAAGGCGTCAAAGCAGCGCCAATCGCTTGCTTGGCTTCAATCTCTGTAATAGTTTTTCGGATCATATCTAGCCGTGCTGAAGTGGCTGGATGTATCGCCGTATGACCGTTTGGAGCACTCGCTGGGTATTGGTTTGCCAGACGTTGCCAAAATACCCCTGCATTATCAATCTTATATCCAGCGCGTGCCACCATGTAGAGTGCAAGTTTGTCGGCGGCGACGTCCAATTGCTGCGTATAAGGTTTGACGCCCGCACTACCAGATAATGAACTGGTATCAGGACGGAGGCGTATCAAGTTGTCGATAATGCCGCTCATAGTGGCTGTCATTCTTTGTCTCACGACGTGCATGAGCGAATTATGGGCCATCTCGCGGGCGATGACATAGGCCAGCTCATCGTCGGTTTGGGCAAATTTGACCATTCCCGATGTAATCAGCAGACGGCGTCCATCCGCATAGCTGTTAACGTTCTCTGTATTTCCCAGTTCGACACCAAATGCGCAGGCCCGGGTTAATGGCACGTTGAGGTTAACGTTATGCCCATTCCGAATCATGCCCAAATTGATGGTTGCGCTTCGGCTGACCAGCGGTCCTAACATGAGCGCGGCCAGTCTCTCAGCATTTGGTCCTGGCGGGACTGGTTTGCCTTCGATAGTCGAGAGTAAGTCGCCGGGCTTGACACCAGCTTGTGCAGCACCGCTGCCAGCCAATACGCCGGTAACTTGTAGTTGATCGGACAAGCCTAAAGAAACTTGGGCCGCCTCGATAAACTCACTCGAATAAGAGAATTTTGTTTTTGCGGTAAAGCCGAGTAGGTTGCGGGCATTGTTCCGGCAAAGATCGGCATTATTAACCAACAATGGCGCTGCAACAGCATACAAACGATCCTGCTGAGTGACGATTACGCGCAATTCTGCTTGCTGAGGATTAGCCGGTGGCTTGATTGGCTGCAGTGTTGGTTGAGTTTTATGAGCGGTTGGTGTTGTGACTGCAGTGGGCTGATTCGGCTCTTGCGTCGCACAGGCGGCTAGCAAGACAAGCGGTAACATTATTGCAGTTCGTCTTAAAGCTAACCATTGCGGAGGTGTTGCCTTCATAGATTTTTCCATCAGTGTTTTCCTGTGCTACCGAAGCCGCCGGTCCCACGCTCACTGCTGTCGAAATCAGCAACAATATTAAAATCGACTCGGAGGACCGGTACGATGACGAGTTGTGCCAAACGTTCCATCGGATTAAGAACGAAATCAGTGTCGCCGCGATTCCAGGTTGATATCATCAGTTGCCCTTGATAATCGGAATCGATCAAGCCGACCAGGTTGCCCAATACGATGCCGTGTTTATGGCCCAGTCCACTGCGCGGTAAGATCATCGCTGCGTACGCTGGATCGCCGATGTGTATGGCCAGACCAGTTGGTACTAAATGTGTTTCACCCGGCTTAATCGTGATTGGCGCATCAAGGCAAGCACGTAAATCAAGACCGGCACTTCCTTCGGTGGCATATTTGGGTAGCTGATCCTGCATACGTGGATCAAGAATTTTTACGTCGATTGTTTTCATATAATAAATTATTTAGCTAATTTTTTGAAAAAGGTGAGTCAAGTAATCGGCCAATGCGGCAACTAAGCGTAATAAAGCGGTTATCGAGCGTCTGCAATGTGGCGATTGTGTCACCGCCATGGCCGCTTAACTTCCCTTTCGGTCCACGTCTTACGATGGCATTTGACGATAGATCAAACGATGCCGACGTTGATACGTACGGCAATTTCGGCAATGAGCTGACGCGCAAGTTGCAGTTTATTCGCACGCGGAAAACTGCTATGACCTTTGACGTCGAATAGGACAAGTTGGTTCTCGTCTTTTCCAAATGTATCGTGACCGATATTGCCAACCAGTAGCGGCACATTTTTCCGTTGACGTTTTGCTTCGGCATATTCGAGCAGGTTTTCGGATTCTGCCGCAAAGCCGACACAGTAAGGTCGTTGCGGCAAGGGCAGAGCGGCAACCGCCGCCAGTATGTCGGGATTTTGGGCAAATACCAATTCGGGCGTGCTACCCTCCGCATTCTTCTTCAGTTTTTGATCACTCGCATTGGCGACGTACCAATCCGCGACCGCTGCGACAGCCACAAAAATATTCTGGCCTGTCACATGCGATAACACAGCATCATGCATTTGCTGGGCGCTAAGAACATTAAGGCAGCGCACGCCATATGGAATCGGCAGAGCAGTTGGTCCTGATATGAGGGTGAC
The DNA here is from genome assembly GCF_035018905.1 of Glaciimonas sp. Gout2. Classification (NCBI taxonomy): domain Bacteria; kingdom Pseudomonadati; phylum Pseudomonadota; class Betaproteobacteria; order Burkholderiales; family Oxalobacteraceae; genus Glaciimonas; species Glaciimonas sp. Gout2. Next base: position 16,227 of record NZ_JASJXA010000020.1, read on the forward strand.
TTCAGCACCAGCTTCACGTGCGGCGCGGGCAATCGCGTAGCCCATTTTTCCGGACGAAAGATTGGTTATGCCGCGCACCGGATCAATTGCTTCAAAGGTGGGGCCAGCAGTCAGCAGCAAGCGTTTACCTTTGAGTATTTTGGGCTGAAAGGATGAAATGACTTCTGCCAAAAGCTGGTCAACCTCCAGCATGCGACCCAGGCCGACTTCACCGCAAGCCTGATCTCCCGCGGCAGGGCCAAGCAATTGAATGCCGTCTGCTAACAATTGTTTTGCGTTGCGTTGCGTAGCGGGGTTTTGCCACATTTCCACGTTCATGGCGGGCGCAATCAATAGCGGTAGTCGTGCTTGTCGCGCCACACACAACGTCGATAATAGGTCATCGCAGACGCCGTGGGCTAGTTTAGCCATGAAATCAGTCGAGCAAGGTGCAATCACGATCGCATCGGCGTCCCGCGTCAGATCAATATGCGGCATGTTATTGCCGATACGTGCGTCCCATTGATCAGTAAACACTGGCTGTCCCGATAAGCCTTGCATCGTAATCGGGGTGATAAATTGGAGCGCACCCTGTGTCATGACGACCTGTACCGATGCACCTGCTTTGATCAATGCACGCGTGAATTCCGCCGCTTTGTAGCAGGCAATGCCTCCGGTAAGGCCGAGAACAATTTTTTTACCAGCGAGATCCATCATTACTCCCGGGATAAAACTTCAAAAAAGTAGTGCAAGTTGCTTATTTATTGACACGACGCAGCTCATCTATGACGAACAATACCGCGCCTATGCAAATCGCGCTATCGGCGATATTGAATGCAGGCCAATGCCAGCGCCCAATGTATATATCCAAAAAGTCGATCACGTGCCCATAAGCGATACGGTCCGTTACATTGCCCAGCGCACCGCCGAGTATTAACGCCAGCGCAGTACAAAACATGCGTTGTCCAGCGTGACGTTTAAGCAGAAAAACAATGAAAATCGCGGCGGCTATACCAACGCCCGTAAAAAAATAGCGCTGCCATCCTGACGCAGATCCCAGAAAACTGAATGCGGCGCCAGGGTTGTACACCAACACAAGGTTGAAGAACGCCGTTACCGGATGGGATTCGCCATAACTGAACATCCGCGTGATGGTGACTTTGGTCAATTGATCAATAAGAATTACGAGCCCTGCGATTCCCATCCAGGGAAGCAATCCTGCACTTAATTTAGAGGATGAGTGCGAGTTCGACGATACAGAGCGTTTTTTAGTGGCCATAAATATAGGGTTCAGCAAGCAAGAATCAGTGGTGCCGGATATAAAGCAAATACAAACAAAAACCATCAAGATGATTTACGACCCGAAAATAATACAGATTGATTTCGGGCCGTTCAGTTAAAGCTGGTCTTTGTACTCTATGCAATCAGCAGCTTAGGCAAAATGGCGGTCTTCACCGCTGCCAAACAGGTTAGAAACACAACGTCCGCATAAACCAACATGCTCGGCGTGGCTGCCGACATCAGCGCGATAGTGCCAACAGCGCTCACATTTTTGTTGGGATGATGGCGTTACCAAGATAGTTTCTTCGGCTGCCGATGCGACTTCTGTCACGGTGGCTGCGGAAGTAATCAGGATAAATTTAAGATCATCGCCAAGGCTGTTCAACAGTGCGTATTTACTAGCCGTGACCTTCAACTCAACCTCAGCTTGCAGCGACGAACCAATACCGCCAGCAGCACGCACTTCTTCCAGACGTTTGGTGACATCGGCACGCAACGTGCGTAAGGCATTGAATTTTTCGATCAATGTCGCAGCGCCATCAATGACAGGAAGCGTGTAATAGGTTTGCGTAAAGATCGTCTCGTCACTGTCGGCATAAGCATCTTTGCTGGCAAAGAACGACCAGGCTTCTTCTGCTGTAAATGACAACGTTGGTGCGATCAGGCGCAGCAAGGCTTGGGTAATGTGCCATATCGCGGTTTGGCCCGAACGTCGCGCGTGCGATGTAACACCACCGGTGTATAGCCGATCTTTCAAAATGTCGAGGTAGAAACCACCCAGGTCTTCCGAGCAATACATCTGCAATTTCGAGATAACCGGGTGAAACTCATAACCTTCGTAATGTTGCAAAACATCAACTTGTAGTTGCGTCATGCTAGCAATGGCATAACGGTCGATTTCTAGCAACTCACCAATTGGTACCGCGTCAGTCAATGGGTTGAAGTCGGAAGTGTTCGCCAATAGAAAGCGCAGCGTATTACGGATGCGACGATACGATTCGGTGACGCGTTTCAAAATCTCGTCAGAGATCGTGATTTCGCCAGAATAATCGCTGGAGGCAACCCACAAACGCAAAATTTCGGCACCGAGTGTGTCCGATACTTTCTGTGGTTCGATGCCGTTTTTCAACGACTTCGACATTTTTTTGCCTTCACCATCGACCACAAAACCGTGTGTCAACAGCGCTTTATAGGGCGCACGGCCATTCAGCATTGAGGAAGTCAATAATGACGAGTGGAACCAACCGCGATGTTGGTCCGAGCCTTCCAGGTACAGATCAGCCGGGAACTGCGATTGCAGATGATGCGATCCGCGCAGCACTGTCTGATGTGTCAGGCCCGAGTCAAACCAGACATCCAGCGTGTCTTTATTTTTTGTATAAAGATCAGCTTCGTCGCCGAGCAGGTCCTTTGGGTCCAATGCTTGCCACGCTTCGATGCCGCTTTTTTCGATTAATAGTGCGATTTGCTCTAGCAATTCTGGCGTACGCGGATGCAGGTCGCCGGTTTCTTTATGGACGAAGAAGGCCATCGGCACGCCCCATTGGCGTTGGCGCGAGAGCGTCCAGTCGGGACGATTGACAATCATGCCATGCAACCGGGCTTTACCCCATGCAGGGAAAAAAGACGTGTCTTCAATAGCGCGGATGGCAGTTTTGCGTAAGCTATCACCGCCATCTGTTGGCAAGTTATCCATGCTGGCAAACCATTGCGATGTGGCGCGGTAGATGATGGGTGTTTTATGACGCCAGCAATGCATATAACTGTGATCAAACATCTCTAGCTTAAATAAGCTACCAACTTCTTCCAGTGTCGCGCAGATGGGTTTCGACGCTTCCCAGATTGTCAGGCCATTAAATAACGGCAATGACGATGCATAACGTCCATCGCCCATGACCGGACTGATAATGTCATCGTCTTTGAGGCCATGCGCTTTGCAGGAAATAAAGTCTTCGATACCATAAGCGGGTGCCGAATGAACGATACCGGTGCCGCTTTCAGTGGTGACGTAGTCGCCTAAATAGACTGGTGACAAACGATCATAACCAGCATGCGCAGTGGCTAGCGGATGTTTGAAATTGATTAGCGACAGTGCCGAGCCTTTACAGGTCGCGATGACGCTACCTTCGAGACCGAAACGGACCAGCGATGCCGCAACCAGATCTTGTGCCAAAATCAGCAAAATCGGTTCGCCATTGCGGACCGTCTCCACTAAGGCATAGTCGACTTCAGGATGGACGTTGAGCGCCTGATTAGAAGGGATGGTCCACGGCGTGGTGGTCCAGATAACGACGTAGCCTTTATCGATCGGCAACGCTGACAGGCCGAATGCGGTGGCAAGTTTTTCTGGTTCTGCAAACGGGAAGCCGACATCAATCGATGGGTCACGCTTATCCTGATATTCGACTTCCGCTTCAGCTAGTGCCGAGCCGCAATCGAAACACCAGTTGACCGGCTTCAGACCCCGATACACATACCCTTTTTCGAGTATCGTGCCGAGCGCGCGTAACTCATCTGCTTCGTTGCTGAAGTTCATGGTCTTGTAGGGATTATCCCATTCGCCCAATACGCCTAGCCGGATGAAGTCTTTGCGCTGCAAATCAATCTGGGCGTTGGCATAAGCGCGTGCTTTTGCCTGTACTTCCGCCACGGGCAGATTTTTGCCATATTTCTTTTCGATCTGGATTTCGATCGGCATGCCGTGACAATCCCAACCGGGCACGTATTGCGCGTCAAAGCCAGCCATATTGCGCGCTTTAACGATCATGTCTTTCAGAATTTTGTTCACCGCATGACCTAAATGGATCTCGCCATTTGCATACGGTGGGCCGTCATGCAGGATAAATTTAGGGCGGGCTTTAGAGGCTTTGCGAATGCGCTCATACACCTTTTTTTCTTGCCACTCTTTTACCCATTGCGGCTCTCGCTTGGCAAGATCGCCACGCATAGGGAAAGCTGTTTCGGTCATATTGACCGGATATTTGCTTTGTGGCTTAGTTACTTTTGCGGCCTTGTTATTTTCTGGCTTAGGTACTTGAGTTGGCTGGTCGGACATAATTTTCTTCAATTGAATTCAGTGGATGTCTGTGGCAAAGTGGCGATTGCGGTAAGCTTTGCACCCCTTGGGATGGCACCAATATGTCACAGACTCAGTGCGACAACCTTATCTGCTGCAACCGGCGCTTCATGTTGCAACACGCCTCAAATTCGGTCGGTCGCTGAAATGGCGGCGCTATCGTGCTGGCGAAAGTAATCCCGTGTATTTTCAACATCGCGCTGGATTGCCGCAGTTAATGTTGGCAGATCAACGTACTTTTCTTCGTCGCGCAATTTTTTTAAAAATTCGACCTTTACCACTTTGCCGTAACAATCGCCAGAGTAGTCAAGGATAAAGGCTTCTAGCAGCACATGCCCGCTTTTGTCGACGGTAGGGCGTGTGCCAATACTGGCTACGGCGGGTAGAGGCTGCTCTGTTAGTCCGTGGACCCGCACTGCAAAAATGCCCGACAACGCAGGTCGTTTATGGTGAACGCGCAGATTCAATGTAGGAAACCCCAACGTCCGCCCTAATTTTTTTCCATGAACAACGTGTCCTGAGATGGAATAAGGATGGCCTAATAAGGTTCTTGCAGCGGCAAAGTCACCATTCGCCAATGCGAGACGTACTGCCGATGAGGACACGCGTGTTCCGTCGTTCATCACATTTGGTAAGGTTTTTACCTGAAAACCGTATTTTTTCCCGGCTTCAATCAGCGTTGCGATATTGCCAGCGCGGCGCGCGCCAAAGCAAAAATCTTCGCCTACCATCAACCATTTGATATGCAGGCCTTGTACTAATACTTTTTCGATAAAGTCTTGCGGCGACAGAGCGGAAAAATGCGCATTGAAATGTTCGACGATCACGCGGTCAATACCGGCTTGCGCCAACGATTGCAACTTGTCACGCAAATTGGCTACGCGGGTTGGCAATATGACCGGATGTTGGAAATGCTGAGCAAAAAATTCACGCGGATGTGGCTCAAATGTCATCACGGCAGCATCGAGACCTAATTCGGTCGCGGCTTTGCGCACGTGCGCGAGCAAAATCTGATGGCCGCGATGTACGCCGTCAAAGTTGCCGATCGTCAGAGCGCAGGGCGCACGCGATTCTGCGTTGGGAAGTCCGCGAAATACCTTCATAGAAGTGGCCGGGAAAGATGTTGCAAAACCATAGATTATAAATGCTTTCGCGTCGCAACTCCCACCTACCGTTGGAATGGTTGGTCGTTCTTTGTTTTATTTGTGTTTGAAAAGGAAGAAACGATGAAAAAATCGCCTCAAAAGGGCGATTTTCCAAGCTTCGCGGTATTATTCTCCGCAATTAATGACCGGTATTACTTAAGGAAAAGTCACCGATTTAAGCGGATTTGTTACCGCCGAGTAGGCCGCCAAGCATACCCGCAAGCCCGCTCAAACCACCACCGGATTCAGAAGCCTCTCCATTAGGGGTTAATTTATCAATCAATCCAGGTAGTATTTCTGATAAATGGCTGGCAGTTTCGCCTTCAGAAAGTCCGGTAGCTTGTGCCAAGTGTTCTAGTTGACCACCGCCTAACGCCTGTTGGACCTGATCTGGGGATATCGCTTGATTTTGGCCGTTGCTGACCCATGAACTCACCACGTCACCCAGTCCGGCAGCCTGAAATTTGCTCAGTAGACCGCCTAAACCACCCTCTGCGCCACCTACACCAGCACCAGAATGATTGGTTAGCATGCTAAGCGCGGCTTGTATCAGCATCGCTTTGGGATCGTTCGTTTGCCCTGACTCTCCTTGATTGCCGCTGACCGCGCCAAGCAAGCCATCTAATAATCCCATGATTTTCTCCTCAGTAAAAACGGATACCAATATGAAGCGAATTAAAAAAGAACGGGTAACCGACGGCGATACCCACCTAACTATAGGGCTAAATGTGGACGACTGCGACCCTCAATGCGAGTTTTTACTAATAATATTGCCTAAAAGCACTGTATTATTTGCAATATGGAAACAAATTTTGTTGCGGACGACTGATCAGAATGGATGTTTATGATTTAAATTTATCAAAATAGCATGTTAATTTTGGCGTGATAGATTTTATTGCATCTTGTGCAAATGACCGACACTAATTACATTTCTCCCCAGATACCATTTATCGCTGCCAGCGCTGCGAGCCCCGCTGTTTCAGTACGTAATATTCTTGCGCCCATAGACAGCATCAATGCGCCTTGAGCGCACGCGGCTCGCTCTTCTAACTCGGTAAAACCACCTTCCGGACCTATCAATAGCGCCACCGATTGCGGCGGTTGATGGCGGGCCCAGTTTGACAAAGACTCTTCTCCGCGCGGGGACAAGATAATCCGCTTATGTAAGTCTTGTTGACCTAACCATTCATTGAGGGAGGTGAGCGGGGCTAAATGGGGCAATCGATTGCGTCCGCTTTGCTCCGCCGCGGCGACAATGACAGCTTGCCAATGTGCTTGTTTTTTTTCGACCCGATCGCTGGAAAATCGCACGACACAGCGCTGTGCTGACAGAGGTTGAATGCCGGCAGCGCCCAACTCAACGGCTTTTTCAATGATCCAGTCCAGCTTTGACGATTCGGGCAGCGCCTGCGCCAGAGTGATGGCGTAAGGCAATTCAGCTTCACGTGGCGAGAAAGTTTTGATTTCTACACTGACGCGCTTTTTTTCGATGCTAATGATAGTGGCAGTGAACTCACCGCCGCCTCCATTGAATAATGTAATCGGGGTCCCAAGTGCAAGACGGAGCACTTGGATATGATGCGCCACCGATTCCGGTAGTGCTAAATGGGAACCAATTTCAAGTGAATTAGGGATGTAAAAACGCGGCATAGGATCGAAAGAATGTGAGTGGCAACTGTAATAGGTTGAGCAAATAGAATAGAGACCTATTAGCTTGCCGTAAGATGGCTTAGTATGACGGAAGTTGACCGGAATCGCTATTTTGATCACGGCTATTCGCCTTAGTAGAGGTTTATTTGGAAGAGTTAACCCAACTAATTCGTTTTGATCGCGTTGGTGATCACGAAGTAAAAATGAATTCTTTATCCATCAGCTTGTTTGTCGCCTTGTTCATCTGTTTGTTTCTCATTTGAAATGAGAGCAGCTGAATCTGTATTTCGATCCTTAAAACTATTTATTTTTGCCTCTAAAAATGCTAGTCGACGTGTTTTTGCAACGTAGGACTCGGCATTTTGGTAAAATATCGCGCTTTAGTGCTATCTCTTTGGACGCAAGCCTAAAACGTCATTTTTTCGCCGCTTGCTGCGCCCTGCACGAACAACCATTGCCTAACTGTAAAAACCATGACCACCACACTCCCGACCTCGAAGATGGCCAATGCGATCCGCGCTTTGGCAATGGATGCAGTACAAAAAGCCAATTCCGGCCATCCAGGTATGCCAATGGGCATGGCCGATATCGCTGTGGCGCTGTGGGCGAAGCACTATCGGCATAATCCCACCAATCCAAAATGGATCAATCGGGATCGATTTGTGTTGTCGAACGGACATGGTTCAATGTTGCAATACGCGTTATTGCATTTGACCGGCTACGACCTGCCGATGGACGAGTTACGTAATTTTCGTCAAATGCACTCCAAAACACCGGGTCATCCGGAACTGGACGTCACGCCTGGAATTGAAACCACGACGGGTCCGCTGGGGCAGGGTTTAACCAATGCAGTCGGCATGGCATTGGCTGAAAAATTGTTGGCCGCAGAATTCAACCAGCCAGCCTTTCCAGTTGTCGATCATTACACTTACACTTTTGTGGGTGACGGTTGTTTGATGGAAGGTATCTCGCACGAAGCGTGTTCGCTAGCGGGTACATTGCGTCTCTCCAAATTGATTGTGCTATATGACGATAACGGTATTTCGATTGACGGTCATGTCGAAGGTTGGTTTAAGGATGACACCCCAAAACGTTTTGAAGCCTACGGTTGGCACGTGATCCGCAGTGTAGACGGGCACGATGTTGAGGCAGTGAATGCTGCCATCCATCAAGCCAAATTAGCCGACAAACCAACCCTGATTTGCTGCAAAACAGTGATCGGTAAAGGCTCACCTAATCTGGCTGGTACCGATAAAGTTCACGGCGCAGCATTGGGCGACAAAGAAATCGCCGCAGTGCGCGAAGCATTGGGCTGGACTTCAGCACCGTTTGAAATTCCTGAGGATGTTTATGCCGCATGGGATGCCAAGGTGCAAGGTCAACGTTTTGAAGATCAATGGAATACTTTATTTGCTGCTTACAGCGCTGAATTTCCAACCCAGGCCGCTGAACTGACGCGTCGTATGAAGGGCGAGTTACCTGGCAATTTTGATCAGACGCTGAGCGCTTACGTTGCCACATGTGTTGAAAAGCAAGAAACTATCGCGACGCGTAAAGCGAGTCAAAATGCAATTCAGGCTTTGGCTCCGGTATTGCCTGAATTCCTCGGCGGTTCCGCTGATTTGACTGGTTCCAATCTGACTAACTGGAAAGAGTGCGTCGCCGTTCGTGCCGACCAACCGGGTAACCATATCAATTATGGCGTGCGCGAATTCGGGATGAGCGCGATGATGAACGGGATCACCTTGCATGGTGGTTACATTCCATTTGGCGCGACCTTTTTGACCTTTTCTGATTACAGCCGCAATGCGTTGCGTATGGCCGCATTGATGAAAATTCGTTCGATATTTGTCTTTACGCACGACTCGATCGGTCTTGGCGAAGATGGTCCAACCCACCAATCTGTTGAGCATGTATCAAGCCTGCGCCTGATTCCGAATCTGGATAACTGGCGTCCATGCGATACGGTGGAATCAGCGGTTGCGTGGGGTTATGCAGTCAAGCGCCATGATGGTCCGAGTACATTGATTTTCTCACGCCAGAATCTGCCATTTCAACAACGTAATCCGACGCAAATTGCGGACATCGCACGCGGCGGCTACGTTCTCAAAGATGCTAAAGACGCGAAAGGCATCATCATTGCGACTGGCTCTGAAATTGAATTAGCAGTCAAGGCGGCCGACGCGTTGGCCGCTGAAGGCATCGCAGTACGCGTCGTCTCAATGCCAAGCACTGATGTGTTTGATCGTCAGGAAGCGTCCTATAAGGCGAGTGTTCTCACCCGTGGCTTGCCACGTGTGGCGATTGAGGCTGGCGTCACTTCAACATGGTATAAATATGTTGGTCTTGAGGGCGCAGTTGTTGGAATGGATACTTTCGGTGAGTCGGCTCCGGCTGGCGTCTTGTTTAAGCACTTTGGTTTCACAGTGGAAAATGTGGTGGACAAAGTCAAACTGACCCTGGCATGAGCGTGGGTATAAAGAAAATTAAAAGTGTTCCTGAGGTGGCCGACGTCACCGATTTCGCCAATATAGTTGGTGACTTTTCGGTGCGTCGCGGTACTGTGGCCGATGCCGGGGTGATCGCTGGGGTGCGCATTGATAGCTGGCGTGCAACTTATCGTGGAATTCTTCCTGTCGCTTATCTCGATAGCATGAAAGTTGACGAAAGTACGGCATTGTGGACGCGCATACTGCATGCAGCATCCGATGCGGCTTGTGTTTTTGTCGCTGAAATTGATGGTGAAATTGTCGGGTTTGCTGCAGGTATGACGCTCAGTGAGCCGAAGTTGGGTTTCGATAGTGAGCTGACTGCGATTTATTTAATTCCATCGGTGCAGCGTGCTGGTATTGGTCGTCGGTTAGTCGCGCACGTAGCATCGACGCTTGCCAGCGCGGGTGCAAACAATATGCTGGCCTGGGTATTGTCACAAAATGACATTGCCCGACAGTTTTATACCAAGTTAGGTGGAGAATTGCTGACCGAGCAAACATTTATCTGGGATGATCTGGAGATGCAGGAAGTTGGTTACGGCTGGCGTACGATACGTGTTAATTGAATGCAGGGTAATGCTAAAGCAATGCTAATACGAGCCGCATAAGAATAAAACTCAGGCTCTAAGCAGGCTTAACGCACTCAGGCAACGACGATTGTACACAATCGTCTGAAGTAAATTTTTGTTCATACCTTAGGAGAAAAGCATGACTATTCGCGTTGCAATTAATGGCTACGGCCGCATCGGCCGCAACATCCTCCGCGCGCATTACGAAGGCGGCAAGAAGCATGACATCGAAATCGTCGCGATTAACGATTTGGGTGATCCAAAAACGAATGCGCATTTGACCCAATACGATACAGCACACGGTAAATTTCCCGGTACTGTGACAGTGGATGGCGACGCGATTGTTGTTAACGGAGACCGTATTAAGGTATTTGCACAACGCAATCCAGCTGAACTTCCATGGGGTGAGCTGAAGGTTGACGTTGTTTTGGAATGCACGGGCTTCTTTACCACCAAAGAAAAAGCTAGCGCGCATATTCATGGTGGCGCCAAGAAAGTAATCATTTCGGCACCGGGCGGCAAAGATGTTGATGCGACGATTGTTTTTGGCGTTAATCACAATGTCTTGAAGTCGACTGACACTGTCATTTCGAATGCATCTTGCACCACCAACTGTCTAGCCCCATTGGTTAAGCCATTGAATGACAAAATTGGCGTGGTAAATGGTTTGATGACAACGATTCATTCTTATACTAATGATCAAGTGTTGACAGATGTCTATCACGAAGATTTGCGTCGGGCCCGTTCAGCAACCATGAGCATGATTCCCACCAAAACCGGCGCAGCTGCCGCGGTTGGTTTGGTCTTGCCAGAATTGAACGGTAAGTTGGACGGTTTCGCCATTCGCGTGCCAACCATCAACGTGTCGTTGGTCGACCTGTCGTTTGTTTCTGCACGCGAAACAACGGTCGATGAAGTCAATGCCATCCTGAAAGAAGCCTCGGAAGGTTCACTGAAAGGTGTACTGACTTATAACGTTGAGCCATTGGTTTCAGTCGATTTCAACCACAATCCTGCATCGTCCAATTTTGATGCAACATTGACCAAAGTTTCTGGCAATTTGGTTAAAGTGTCGAGCTGGTATGATAACGAATGGGGTTTCTCGAACCGCATGCTGGATACCACTGTGGCATTGATGGAAGCCAAGTAATCTTAACGGTTACCTGAATTTTCCGAAGCCCCGCTAGTCGGGGCTTTTTAACGACCTTAACTTGCAGAGAGTAAACGTTATTACGTTATGATTCTGCGTTTTTAAGGATCAAATCACATGATGAGTTTGATGGTTTGAGCGATTAAGTTGATGGGAAATTAGACCGCTTTCCCATCAACTGCATCATAAGTTTAATGCGTAGTGGCCGTAAATACTGATGCCATCAGCTTCTTGACTATGGGTGTTTCAGCGGCAACCCAACCCGGCGATACCCGCGCTCGCTCGTCACCCTGAAGGCGGCGCTGATGTTGCAACTTGCGATAATGGCGATAAGCATTTGCAGCTTCGCTCGCGAGTTCCGCATCAATCAAGCCTAACTCGCCACATAATTTTAATAATGCGATATTGCCAATGTCGGCGGTGAGTTCAGGGTGTAGCGCGGAATGTCGCAAGATTAAAAACTGTACCAAAAACTCGATGTCGATCATCCCACCTTCATCGTGTTTGAGATCAAATAGATCGCTACGATTGCGATTGGCGTCTCGCATTTTTTGGCGCATAGCGCGCACTTCCTGTTCCAGTTTGAGCGGATCGCGGACCTGACGCAAAACATCAACACGAAGGGCTTCGAAGCGTTCACCAATATCGCTGTCGCCTGAGCAAAACCGCGCGCGGGTTAACGCTTGATGTTCCCATAACCACGCTGACTGTCGTTGATATTTTTCGAATGTGGCAAACGTTGATACCAGTAAACCACTGGCGCCATCCGGACGTAAAGCGATATCGATATCGAATAGTATTCCAGCGGAAGTGTGACTCGTCATCCAGGTAATAAACCGCTGTGCCAGTTTGGCGTATAGCGCAGGTGCATCCTGATCGGCATCGTCGTAGAGGAAGACCACGTCAAGATCGGACGCGTAGCTTAACTCCTTCCCTCCCAACTTTCCATAAGCAATAACGGCGAATTTGGGCACTTCGCGATGACGATTTGGGAAGGTTTTCCAGACCGACTGAATGGTGGTGTCGACTAAAATATCTGCAAGCAAGGATAAGTAATCAGATAAGACCTCGACGCTTAGCTTGCCTTCCAGATCTTGCGCCAACAATCGAAACAATTGGGCGTGATGGAGTTCCCGCAATAAATCAAGCTGACGCTCAGTATCACCTGCGACGGCGTCCATCTGACGTCGGCAATCTTGGGCAAATTGTGGCCAGTCAGGATCGTCATGGAGACTACGGTCGTCCAGCAATTCATCAAGTAGGATAGGATGAAGCGTCAGGAACTTAGCTGCCCAGTCACTTGCGCCGATCATACGGATCACGCGAAGCAAGGTTCCGGGATACTCTGTTAATAATGCCAGATAGGCAGCGCGACGAGCGATAGTATCGAGAAAATCAAGCAGTCGGCCAAGCGTAATGTGTTGTGAGGTCGATTCAGTGCTATTTTTGGATTCTGACAGTTTGCCAATGATAGGCAGCGCAACGTTGATTAACGCCGTATAGCGATTGCGACTAATTTCGGGTAAGTTCTGTATGCGTCCAGATTGCCAGGACGAGGCAAGGCGGCGCGCATTATCGGTGACATCGCCGAAGCCTAGTGAAGTCAATACGCTTTCGATGACGTCCACACTGTCGCGGTCGCTCAGGGCGCAGAGGATATTTTGTGCCTCATTATTGGCGGCATTGTGTTGTCCATTTTGTTTATTTTGCTTATCTTGTTTGTCGCTAAAAATAGCATCAAACTGAGCCGCAACCAGCACGCGACGTTTTTCAAGTTCGTTGAGTAAAGTCTCGGTATCGCCAAATCCCATCGATTGAGCGATGATCAGACGTTCGGCATCGCTAACCGGCAGGGTATGGGTTTGCGCATCATCGAGGTATTGCAAACGATGTTCGAGATTACGCAAAAAATCATACGCTTCCAACAGTTGGTCGACGACCTCGGCAGTCAGCAAATTCTTGTCAACTAACGTGCGCAAGGTTTTACGGGTCGAGCGGTCACGCAGATCATGCTCACGTCCGCCCCGTATCAATTGGAATACCTGCGCCAGAAATTCGATTTCCCGGATTCCACCACGTCCCAGTTTGACGTTATTGTTGCGATCAGGATGTAAAGCTTCCTGGCGGGTGACTTCCGCCCGGATTTGTCTGTGCATCAGCCGCATGGCATCGATCGTGCCGTAATCCAGATAGCGTCGGAATACGAAAGGGCGAGAGATGCTCTCAAGCGCGACAATGTCTTCAGGTCGACCGGTCATTGCGCGCGCTTTGCACCATGCGTAGCGCTCCCATTCCCGACCTTGCGTGACCAGATAGTTCTCGACCATATTTAAACTGGCGACGAGCGGACCCGATGCGCCGTTTGGACGCAATGCCATATCAACCCGAAAAGTAAAGCCGTCCTGAGTGATTTCGGATATGGCGGTGATCAGTTTTTTGCCCAAACGTATAAAAAACTCATGATTTGATAAAGGACGCTGTTCAGTGCTATCGGTGACGGTATCACCGTCTTCCGCGTACACAAAAATCAAATCGATGTCGGACGATACATTGAGTTCGCCACCACCCAGTTTACCCATGCCAAGGATGATCAGTTCTTGCGGTAAGCCAGACTCTTTACCAATCGGCATGCCGTGCAGCCCGACCATCTCGCTCATGACGCTGGCGAGATGCGTTTTGACCGCAAAATCGGCGAATACGGTCATCGTAGTGACGACTTCTTCCAAATCTGCCACACCAGTTATATCACGCGCAATTAACGTGCAGACAATCAAATTCCGCAAACGGCGCATCGCACGCGGTAACGGCATGCCGGAATCTATTTCATTTTGTAACAGCAGTGCAAAAGGCGTCTGGCTTAGGGATAATTGCGCTAATCCCGCAACTTTTTCTGCGCGGCCCGCTTCCGCGCTAATCCAGCGAGTATAAAAATGAGAGGCGGCATCGGTGCTAATGAGGGATTGCGTCACGGCGTTTGACATTCAAGTAATGAATACGGTTTGACTAATTGAATCACTACGCGTGTGACTCTAGACATTAAGCATCGCACAGTGAGTAAGTACGCATGATGCCGCGGATGGAATGGATTTGGAATACTTTTGTCGGGTTTTAAGGGTTTTGATATTTATCGATAACGATACGTGCGAACATAGAGGGGTATTTTGAGTCTGATTGCGTCACTAAGCGGAAAGTAGGTTTATTTTTATTTTCTCTGCATCGTTGATGTATGTTTGTTTTCTGTTTGTCTTGCGTTATTGCGCCATTTCGTTTTTAAATCACCAATTTTCCCCATTGATTGATGTCTAAAAAGCAACAAAATAATCCTGTCGCCGTGCCTCGAATCACACTATTGTGGCGTGCGATTACGAGCGCATACCAACGTATTAACCTGCTAACACATCATTTGGTCGGGTTTGTGCTGAAGACCTTGGTCGTGGCGTATTTTATATTTTGTGGGGTGTTTCTGACGCTGCGTTATGTGGTTCTGCCAAATATTAGCCACTACAAAAGTAACGTTGAACAAATCGTCAGCAGTGCGCTTGGATCTCCGATATCAATTGGAACGATTGCGGCATCATGGGACGGTTTGCAACCGACGCTGACGTTGACCGATGTCATTGTTGCGGATCAAAAAAAATCACCTGCTTTAAGTTTGCCGCAAGTTGCTGCCACACTATCCTGGCGTTCGTTATTGTTAGGTACGCTGCGCCTTGATTCATTAGAAGTTGATCGCCCGAATCTACAAATAGAACGCGATACGGCAGGTAACTTGTTTATCGCCGGGATTCCAATTAATCCCAAATCCGAGAATGGCGGCGGCGGTGCAGAATGGGTTTTGGCACAAAATCAAATTGTGATTCGTCAAGGACGTGTCAGCTGGAACGATAAGTTGCGGGGCGCACCAGAACTAGCGCTCACGAATGTTGATGTGGTAATAAACAACCGTTGGCGTCACCATCGGCTATCAGTGCGGGCAACGCCACCTGCGACATTTTCTACGCCGATTGATCTGCGCGCTGAATTCACGCATCCAGTGTTTGCTCGGAAGAAAGCCGATATTTCTCGTTGGAAGGGAACGCTTTACGCGGACATTCGGAATACAGATTTAACACTCTGGAAAGCTTACGTCGATTATCCGATTGAACTAAATCAAGGAAAGGGCGCGGTAAGAGCCTGGCTTGATCTTGATCATGCCAAGGTGGTCGATTTTGCTGCCGATGTGGAATTAGCCGATTTGTCGGTACGTTTGCGCAAAGATTTAGCGCTCCTGACTTTGCGTCAGGTACATGGTCGGATTTCCGCGCAGGAAGAAATCGGACCGTCATCAGCAGATGGCGTACCGACCTTCGGTAGCAACGGGCATCATATTTCGTTGACGGATTTTTCGTTCGAAACCATGGACGGTTTGGTCCTTCCGCGCACCACCATTAATGAGTCTTATTTGCCAGCCAAAGGTAGTCGGCCAGAAAAATACTCTTTAAGCGCCGACAGGCTTGTACTGCAAACCTTAGCTGATTTTGCTCAGCGCTTGCCGTTGACCAAGTCACAAGTCCAGATGCTGAACGACTATGCACCGCGTGGCGAGTTACACAATTTCTCAGCCCAGTGGCAGGGCACTTATCCAGCAGTTACCGCTTATCATGCTAAGGGACAGTTTAAAGGACTGAGCCTAGCTGCGCAGTCGTCTCGAGTTGCTCAACCAAAAACGGCATCCCAGCCAGCGCAACCGGCCATGTCAGCTATTCCTGGCGTTGATAATATTACTGGCAGTATCGACGTTAGTCAGTCAGGCGGTTCGCTCAACGTTGCGTCGGACAAAATGTCAGTGACCTTGCCCGGCTATTTTGTGCAACCGGTGATGCCGTTCCAGCACCTGGACTTAAAGGCGCATTGGCAGGTTCAGGATGGCATGTTAGAAAAATTAGCTCAGAAAGCGTTACCCTCACCATCAATCCCAAGGCAGGGCAAAAATCTGCTGATACAAATTGATAGCCTGAATTTTGTGCAGGATGGAGCCGCCGGATCACTATCGGGCACCCATTTGTTGCCGTTAGGGCGTCATGACGGTGGTCTCGGAATGATCGATATAACCGGCCAGATAAGCATGTTTCAAATAAATACTATCGGGTCTTATTTGCCGTTACACACCCCTGAGCATTTGCGACACTGGTTGGTTGGCGCATTGAAAGACGGGACCGCACGTGACGTAACGATTAAACTTAAAGGTGATCTTGCACATTTTCCATTTAATACGCCAGCGAACGATCCTACCGCAAAAGCCAAGGGTGAGTTTAGCGTTTTCGGTAAGATTGATAACGGAACAATGGAATATGATCCTGGTATTTTTGGTCAGGACGGCAAGCAACCCTTGTGGCCGCTTCTGGAAAAAATTAACGGAACGATTGCCGTGGACAGGACACGGTTGCAAATTAAGGCTGATAGCGCTAAAACGACTAACGTGGCGTTGAGCAATGTGGTCGCAACGGTTCCGGATTTATTGTCGCATGATGGAATGCTCAATATTGAGGGGAAAGGTGCCGGTGCGCTCGGCGATTTTCTGTCCTTTGTTAATAACAGTCCAGTTGAGCACTGGATTGGTGGTTTTACGAATGAGTCTGAAGGCAAGGGCAACGCGCAACTCAATCTCGATCTTCACATTCCCTTGGCGCATGCATTCGATTCTAAAGTCAATGGTACGGTCCAATTTTTTAACAATGACGTTGTGTTGCAAAAGATCATTCCGCCATTACAAGGCGTCAATGGCAAACTTGAATTCAATCAAAAAGGGTTCAATCTAAATGGACTCAAGGGTTCTTTTCTTGGCGGTCCGGTTCAGGCCAGTGGTGGCACGCAGCCAGATGGTCAGAGCAAAATCAAGATTGACGGTGTGGCAACGCTGGATGGGTTAAAAATAGTGTATCCAAGTGCCAACGCGCAAAGTATTTTCAGTCATGCCAGTGGTGCCAGTCGCTACAGCGCAACCGTATCTATCCATGATCATCATACCGAATTGCTGGTTGATTCCAGTTTACAAGGGCTGACATTGAATTTCCCCGCACCATTGCAAAAGGCTGCTAATGACAGCTTGCCACTTAAATTTGAATGGGTCGGCGTAACGTCTAATGATCCATTATTTTTACGTGACGAAATTCGTATATCTTTGGGCGCGGCGATGGCTGCACGCTATCAACGGCAGAAATCCATCGACAAAGAAGCCGAATGGAAAGTATTGCGTGGCGGTATCGGGGTCAATGCACCTATACCGGAACCCGATAGCGGAGTGGTCATTAATCTGAATGCGAAATCGTTAAACCTTGATCAGTGGAGTGATCTGGCAGGCGCTGCTAACGATGGCTCGGCTAATAAAGCTATCACAGATCCAGCGCAACTTGCTGGTATCGCCCAATATGTCAAACCGGAGGTAGTGGCGGTCCGGGCTGGTGAATTGATTCTCATGGGAAAAAAGCTGAACAATGTGGTGGTGGGCGCATCGCATCAAAAAAATATATGGCAGGCAAATATCGACTCTACTCAGGCATCTGGTTACGTGACCTGGAATACGGTCAGTTCTGGGCACGGCCTTGGTAAGGTCACAGCACGCTTGTCATCGCTGATCATTCCAGAGAACGCGACGTCGGATGTGAAAGAAATATTAGAGAGCAAAGATGCTGCGACCGAGATACCGGGTCTTGATATCGTTGCTGAAGATTTTCAGTTAATGGATAAAAAATTAGGTCGGCTGGAACTGGTTGCTGACAACGTGCATGCCGATGTCGGTAGCGAATGGCGTATACGGCGATTGTCCATTCGCAATCCCGATGCCGAACTCAAGGCAGCGGGCAAATGGACCACGGTCAATGACAATAACTTGACCAATTTAACTTATGCGCTAGACGTCAATGATGCAGGAAAATTGCTCGAACGTTTTGGTTTCGCCCATATCCTTAAGAGCACCAAAGGGCGGATGGATGGCGATGTTACATGGAAGGGATTGCCGTTTTCAATTGATATACCATCACTAACAGGACAGATTAATCTGGATATGCAACAGGGTCAATTTCTCAAAGTCGATCCCGGTGCAGCCAAGTTGCTGGGCGTACTCAGCCTGCAGTCATTGCCGCGTCGCCTGACACTAGATTTCAGGGATGTATTTTCGGAAGGGTTTGCGTTCGACAGCGTCACCGCCACGGCGACGATTGCGCAAGGCAAGGCAACCACTGATAACTTCAAGATGCGTAGTGTGGCGGCGACGGTTTTGTTGAGTGGTAGCGCTGACATTGCTCAGGAAACGCAGAATTTGCATGTCGCTGTTCTTCCGGAAATTAATGCGGGTGCGGCCTCGCTGGCAGTATTGGCAATCAATCCTGTGGTTGGCATCGGTACTTTTTTAGCCCAGTTATTTCTACGTGATCCGTTGATGCGGGCTTTCACTTTTGAGTATGATATTACTGGTCCATGGAAAGATCCGATAGTGAAGAAAATCGGGCATAAAGACGATCAGTCTGAAGGCAAAAGTAATGCTACAACTGTCATCGAAAATCATTAGAGTTAACATTAAAAGCAAAGATTAAAAGTAAAAATTAAAAGCAAAGCAATCACCATCAATTATTTAGTAGCTGTATCGCTTTAAAAAAATAGCGCAAATCACATTAACCTGAGAGTCGGAGTCGAAATATGATGAATCAAGCTACAAGCCCATTCAAAATTGCCGCCATACAAATGGTGTCGACGCCGCAGGTTGAAGAAAATTTTTCTACCGCGCGAAAATTGGTCGCTGAAGCGGCACAGCAAGGTGCGCAATTAGTTTTACTGCCTGAATATTGGCCGATCATGGGATGGCAAGATAGCGACAAAGTGACCATTGCCGAATCTCTTGGCGCTGGCCCTATTCAACGTTTTATGGCAGGGCTGGCAAAAGAACATAATATTCATTTGATCGGCGGCACGTTGCCGCTTATCTCGCAAGAGTCAGGCAAAGTGCTTAACGCCACGTTGGTGTATGGCCCTGGCGGCGAGCAGTTGAGTCATTACGATAAAATTCACTTATTTAGTTTTAATAAAGGCGAAGAATCGTACGACGAGGCGCGCACCATTTCTTATGGCAAAGACGTCACCACTTTCAATGCACCGTGTGGCAAAGTTGGCCTTTCAGTATGCTATGACTTGCGCTTTCCTGAGTTGTACCGCGCCATGGGCGATTGCAGTTTAATTGTGATGCCGGCCGCCTTCACTTACACGACCGGTAAAGCGCACTGGGAAATTTTATTGCGTGCCCGCGCCATCGAAAATCAATGCTATGTTTTAGCTGCCGCGCAAGGCGGTAAACATCCGAATGGCCGCCGCACATGGGGCCACAGTATGTTGATTGATCCTTGGGGCGAAATCAAAATGGTACTGCCTGAAGGCGAAGGTGTCGTCAGCGGCGAGATCGACGCCGATTACATGCGACAAGTGCGTGAAAATCTGCCAGCTTTGCGACATCGGAAGTTGTAATTTCTTTTGCTTTAATGAATGTCTCGGAGTAGACCCGCAGATATCCGAAAGAGGCTAGGAAAGGCTGATCAATTGGGCCTTTCTGCAGAGTTGTTATGGCGCATTAAACTTTAGCGCGGGGTTATCGAACATCGAGATGACGCGTGCGCGCATGGTGCCGGATGGACACAATTCATCTTGGGTATATTGGGTCAGACGAATAGAGTTCGGTACGTTGGCTTTGCACGTCACGCCGACAAACTCAGGTTCCAGACCAGCACCCTTAAAGGTGAAATTTTCCTTGTATTCATCGGTCGGCTTGAATAGCTTTATCAGATCACCTGGATTTTTGAGGCCGTTGTAATCAAAGCCCATGCCTTGGGTTACCAGCGCTGAAATCTGCGCTGGATTGATCCCCGCTTTATCTACCCGATAATTGCCGCCGAAACCCGATGCACCACCAATCAACTGGGATAAATTTCCATACTGACCATTGTTAAGCACCATGCCCACGTGATTGGTTGGTGCGAGCGGATTGAGCTCTCCATAAATCCGTTTAATCGCGACCGCTCCGGGCGCCGACCAGGAGTTAGTCACCATAGTCAGGCTGCCCAACGCCAGATTGGTCGTCACGCCGTCGCTACTTGCGCCAGCGGGCGGCGTGATCCCAAAACGTTGTTGCATGAATGCTGTAATAAATTCCCCTAATCCGATGGCACCGTTGACTTGAACTCGTTCGTAAGGTTTATCATCAAGCTTGAGGCTGGTGAGCGTATTGTGAGTAGGATCGAATCCCATCGGACCGCCGGGTGCCGTATTGGCGTTAGTCGTGACTGTTAATGCGCTGCTGGTGACGGCACCAAAGGTAGCGCTTGCAAACGTGTTGGTAAAAAAGCGAGCGGCTGTCGTCATCCAATCTGGATGATCTTGCATCATCGCGTCGCCTCCCGGGGCTTGCGATTGTCGTGCGCCACGTGGCGTTAGATAAACGTTTCGAAACACTTTGGGCGCTAGATCTGCATCGCTACTGTAAAGCGACTGCACGTCCGCTGTCCCGTTGTCTTTATAGGCAGTTCTTTCCCACATAGCGAAGCGTGGGGCTTCAGCATTTAACTGCGCCAGTTCTCCAAAGCGCCACACCCACTGCATCGCAAACAAAAATACCATAAACAGGCTGAGCGCCACCACTGACTCGAATAACGCCTGCCCAAACTGACGGCGGGAAGGTAATAGATAAAGCCTGCGGGTTTGCGATATAAGCATAGGACTCAGTCAATCAGGAAGAACAACGATTTCTCAGGATAATTCAGTCCTTCCAGTCGTGCGTTCCAGTACGGCAGCATCAGATTGGCGTGCGAGACAATTTGCGAGCGAGTGGTCCAACGCTCAACCGGTGCGCGATAATAGACGCGCGCCTTGCCAATAGCCTTCAGATAATTTTGTTTTATTTCCGCGTCATAATCATGTAACGGCGCTCGGCCGAGATTGAATTTGCTTTCTGATTTTAGCGGTAATTTGTCGGTCGTTTCTTGCAATGCCACCACGAACGAAGGGCCAAGATCCTTTAAGGCTGAATTCTGTATTTCTTTGCTGGCGACAAATATATTACTGGCGGCACGGTCACCTATTTGATAGTTGCCCATATTTGCGTCGCGCATTTCCCACAAGCCAAATCTTTCCGCAGGCAATCCCATGTCGGCTGCAACCGCACCGCCCAATCCCGGTTTTTGAAATAACGTTTCGGTTCCGCGCGAGGAGCGCATGCCGAGCACATCAATCAGATCGCCGAGACCCAACGCCTTGAGAAAGAACTGGGTGAACTTGTTTGGCGCGTTGACGGGATCATCGAATACCGTATTCGCCATCGTAAAACCGCTACCGAGCATGTTTGAAATGGACGTGGCGACATTGCCGCCCAGATTGGACAGGTTCTGAAAATTTGCTGCTTGTTGTGCCAGCGCAGTGGCCATTTCAACTTCGGCATCGCCACCACCCGGACTTGGTGCGTTGAGTGCAGCGCCCGACGCTGGCATCCCGGCAGGCGCACCGCCTACGACGCCAGTCAGGTTGCTTGCATTAGCGTCAGGTAGATTCACTGCTGACGAAGCAGAGCTACTTCCATTGATGCCGCCACCGGCAGCATCCAAAATTGGTGCCAACGTGGCCATAGCGGCGTTGTTCAACGTTTCGGTGGCGGTCGCTATTTGCGGCTGGCCTTTCATTGCGCGGTTGGCTGAGGCCTTGGCGATATTCATGACACCGCGTTCGTAATATTTTTTTGCAGCACCAGCGGCCAACGATGCGCATGCGCCGCCGATGCGGGGTGCATACACCTCGCCGGTTGGTAACGTGAAATACATACAGTCATCAATCCCTGTTGCCTCGCCCCAAAATGCTTTCTTCCAGGCGGGCGTAGCGTTCACCACATCTATAAACTTGTCTAAGTCATCGGGAATCGTTTGGTTTTTATTCAAACCTTGACGACCCACCTTGGACATTGTTACCGCACCTGCCATCGGGATGTGGATATTGAACAGATGGGGATTAATTTCCATGATATCGATGTTGCTCCATGCATATGTCCCGTCCTGCATTTGAATCATGCGTGTACCGCCAGTACGCTCATAAAGACACATTATCGGACTCACGATAAGACCTACCGTATTCATGAATCCTTCGATAACGGGACCAATCACGTCGGCCGCAACATTACCTGCCAACGCGGGGACGATCTGTTCCAGACCGTTGACCGATAGGCCTGTTAGCAACCCATTCGTCGCGCTCAAATTACAGCCATCCACTGTCCATAAACCAACGGCATTGGGAAACAGGCGACGACCGCCCATACCACTCGTCAACTTGAACATATCTGCCATCATCAAGCGATGTACCAAATTGAATTCAGCAGTGCCTTTATCGCCAGGAACTTTGGTTTTCATTTCAGTGCTGCCCATAAACTTACGCGGCGGCTGATGCAGCTTAATCATGCTGCCGAAATCAACTAGACTTTTACCGATCTGATACATCACCGTTTGCGGAATGTATTCTGCTTGCGGTGCATTCGCTGTCAGCAAATCTTTTTGCATTGAGATCAAGGCAGAAGCGGTAGTTGCCAGATGGACCTGTTGCGAAGCAAAAATGGCGTAGTTAGTCAGCGATGTAGTCGCCGTGCCAGCATTGGCTAATACCTGACTGGTGACGCGCACGCCATTGACGATCTTTTCCCAATAGTCGCTAAAGGTTGAGACGGTTTTGAGGATGCTCGATAAACCGGTACCGATATAGGGGATGAATTTGGTTAAGGCAGCCGTTGCCTTCAGCACCTTGGCGTTATTACGCCAGTACTGGTCCGACATGGTGACGTTAGACCACATCGCCGTCATTTGTCCAACAGCCTGATAGTTCGCAATCATGGCGCGGTTGGTGTAGGCGGTGTAATTGAGTCCTTCAGCGGCGACGTTAGCTGAACTGTAAGCAATGGCATCGGCTGCATTGGTCAGGCGGCGCTTTTCAGCAGTTAATTGCGCCATGTTATAAATGGCAAATAATCCGATACAGAGCACTGCAAGAAAAAAGATGGTAATGGGTAAAACCGCACCACGTTGTGTGCGGAGCATATCGCCATGAGCTTTTGAAAAAGTATTTTTGCGCGCGTATTGTAGAGAAAAATCGGGTTCCGTTTTTAACAAAATAGCCTCAACGCTCAGGTCGTTCATGTGACATTGTTGAGATCATAGAAATTTATGGTCGGGATCTGGAAGCTAGCCGCGATATTAATATCTTGATACGACATTCAATCGGCGTGAATGACAAGCGGTGTCATGAATCTTGAATTTAATGACGCGGGGAAGATGATGGTTGATAGTAGAAAGGTTTTGTTACGGGGTGATGACGACCGCCAGTTTGCATCCGAATTACATTTTTTATTGTGAATTAACTTGGCATAAGAGCGAAACGTATTGCTACGTTCTACAGAAAAATAACGCAAAAAAGCACGCGCGTGACGATGTTCACGCTGTCTCTTTTATAAAATAGTGATGGAAGTTTTATCAGAAGACGATCGCATTGCGCGATCGTTTTTAGTACGGCGTAACGTTAGAAATGTGGCGTTGAAACTGGTAAAAGAACGACTATCTGGATGACCTTGCCAGTAACCGGTTGAGCAAGTTCTGCCAGACAATCATCCACTTTCAAACCAAGCCGAGCGGCGTTTCCGGCGCTCAACTCAAGGCAGGAATGCGCTTTAGCCGCAGCAAATTTCCATGGTCGGATATGTTCCACAATACGCATGATATTTCCATCTAGATCAATAAATACTGCATCAATTGGCAATCGCATGAAGCATGTATGGATGCTATTGCATGGAGAAATCAGCATTCCTTGCTGGTCATTTAGAGGAAGTGAACCCAACAAACCGACAGCGCGTTTCCAAAAATTATTGGCGATCCGGACGTCAATTTTCATAGGGTAGTTTGTTATTTGAACGCGTGGTCAGTGCGATGGCGAGTGTGGAGTGGGTCATCGTCTTTAACAATCTGATGATGCGTGAAGAAAAAATAATGAGGCTATAAGTTACACAAATAAACCACACAAATAAACGCCACAAATAATGGACTGATCGTCTTGCGGTATCAGCGTGGTACGTCTATAAATATGAAGTGGTCATTACAAATCGAAAGGTCTGACCTCCAAAAAACTTGCCATCTCCAGATTGGCTCGTGGACTAAACAGGAGTCGTACGGTTTGTTCCACTCCGTTTGTCAGCGCAAAGAATTCCATTTCCGCATTTCCATGTTCGTGCAGCGGTGGTAGGCATTTTTCACCATTACGCGCAGTTGATTTTTCCCATTGTTGTCCAAACAATTTTTCCATGTTCCGATAACTGACTCGTTCATCTTCGTTGCGCAACCACAAGTTGAGACGTCCCTCTACGTCGCCGCCGAATTGTTCCTCCTTCCGGCAGAGGATCGTTAGTCCCCCTTCGTCACGACGTCCGTCCCAAGAGGTTTTAACCATAGCGCCAAAGCGGGTAATTTCAACACGTTTGACGTTCTCTCTGTTTTCTCCGACACGACTAATCTGAGCGCCGCCTGTGAAACGCTTGAGGTTATCATCGGTGTAAAAGTCATCTGTCAGCAACAAGTTTTTACTCAATGCTTTCTTGATATTTTCCAGAAGCGTAAGCGTAGTCGCTGGTACTTTTATCATCCTACATTCCTCTCTCCCAAATCCAAAGCGAACTGGTGGGGCGCTGTTGGTGATGACGTTCTTAGCCTTATCAGCGATAAAAATTTCCATGAAACTTGTCCCAATCTCATTCAAAAGCGATCCCAAATTTTCATCGAAAAATACTACTTAATCTGGTTTGAAACTTCTCAAAAGCGCGCTATCCATCATCTTGTGTTGAAATTGGCAATAAATTACTTTCTCAACTGATGGCAATCGTCGATTTGGGCGAGTACACATTGCAGTTTTGAAAGGGATTCATGGGGTGATAAATTGAATATCCAGCAGGGAAATCCTCATAAACGGAATGCTTTTTCAGCGATGATATTGCCAATAAAACCATTAATACAGAGTCAGATTTTCAGACGCGACCCATGCTTATCCATTTTTTTTTAGACAACTTGCTTTAGCCACATTTAGTCGTTTTTCCATGCTGGCCTCTAGCAATGGCGATTTGCCGGTTTTGATTAGCGAGTCGTACTCTGCCTGCGGTACGCTGTTCCAATAAGTATTAGAAACACAATCGCAGAACGTAGGCAACTTCGTCTTATTTTTTGGAGTGCCTTGTGCGCTTGCACCCATTTGTATGCATACCTGCGTATTTGCTTGCTTAAGCTGCGGCAGGACTGTAGCGCCCCAGACCGTGCCAGAACAAACAAGAGATAGTGTTAGGGCCGAGCTGAATATTTTTGTTTTCATTAGTGTTTGTTCGAGTTGTCAGATTGGGAATGGTTCAGTGAGAATTATAAAAAGTATAGCTTTTGATGAATGCTGCTATGACGCGCGCACTCTTTATCTGAAATTTGTCATGATAGTGAGCACAATCGGAAAGGCGATGATGATAAAAGTGATTGGGAAAATGAACATGATGAGTGGGGCGATCATTTTCATTGGCGCCTCCATTGCCAATTTCTCTGCTCTCTGAAAGCGCTCGGTGCGCTTTTGTTCCGAAAATTTGCGCAAAGTCGGTCCGAGTGGAACGCCCAGTTTGTCACATTGCAGCACAATACCAACAAAGCGCTTGATGTCCAGATTGCCGGTACGACGGGCGAACTTTTCGAGAGCTTCGGCGCGTCCGGCTCCCGTTTTCATATCGCGCACTACCCGCTCTATTTCCTGCCGCAAGATACAGGCCGGGCCACGCTCACAAAAATTAATGATGGCTGTATTTAAGGTTAGGCCACATTCACAACAGAGCGTCACGATATCGACAAAGGATGGGAAGTAGCGGGATATTTCCAGGTTACGGCGCTTCTTTTGGTCCTTGATCCACATTAGCGGATAAAACCAGCCAATTGACCCAAGCACAGCGACAATATAAAGCACCTTATAATCAATACCAAATGCCCCAAAACTGACCAAAATTCCGAAGAAGAGAGAAACAGCCAGAGAGAAAAATTGAACAGCGAACGTCTCGTTCGGCGTCATGAAATATTCCAGACCGGCCGAATTGAGCATTTGCTTACGCTTGAGTAAGGTGGCTTCGGATAAATAAGCACCGAAATAAAAATCAAAAAACATGACGCCATTCCATACTTTTTTCAGGAGTGGTGGCAATGGATCCATATTGGGCCGAAATTTGCTAACTTTGGCGTTCGCCAATAACTTAAAGATGTAAAAAAGAAATACGCTAAGACTGCCGAAGGCCAGAATGATCGCGCTATATAGATAAATTGAACTGTTCATACCATTCGTCCCTTAGTGATGTTCGTGTTG
The DNA here is from genome assembly GCF_035018905.1 of Glaciimonas sp. Gout2. Taxonomy (NCBI): domain Bacteria; kingdom Pseudomonadati; phylum Pseudomonadota; class Betaproteobacteria; order Burkholderiales; family Oxalobacteraceae; genus Glaciimonas; species Glaciimonas sp. Gout2. The sequence goes on from NZ_JASJXA010000020.1 coordinate 42,983, forward strand.
GGTTTATGCGTATTGCCAATTGCGTGAGTTTTAGAAAACGTTAGTATCTCTGAGGATGGCTTTCTGTATCAGACATCGATGGCGAGAATTTTTTGTATTACTTTGTGACCGATGTAGGCCATGGTCAAACAGATAAACAAGACGATTTTTCCGTAGAAGGTGGTGACTAGTTGACTCATCTCTTCCGGTTGGATGAAATACAAAGCAACGCCCACCAGTCCTGGCAGGCAGATCATGACCCACCCTTGCATTTTTCCCTGCGCGGTCAATGACCTGATTTTTCCTTCAATAGTCAGCTTTTGCTGTATCGTATTAGACAGACTCATCAGGGTTTCAGATAGGTTGCCACCGACCGATTTTGAAATACGGAAGGTCATGACCAATAACTGAAAATCGACCAAATTAATACGCTTGCCAACTTCTTCGATGGCGGTCTCAAAGTCGACACCGACTTTTTGTAAACGAATCACGTGCGCAAATTCATTTGCCAGCGGCGAGCTGATTTCCTTGGAATAAGATTGCAGTGCGATGCTCAGCGATACACCGGCAGTCAGGCTCGATGCAATCACGGTGAGGGCAGTCGGCAGTTCATATTCAATACTACTGAGGCGACGTTTACGTTTGTGATCACTGATCCACAATGGCGCTTTGAAAATAAAATAACCAATCAGCATGATCAATAAAATATTACGCACGACAAAATAGATCACCACCGTCAGCAATATCGTGGCCGCAATTTGCGCAAATAGAACCAGATAGACCCGGCCATCTGTAAGGCCGGTCCACTCCTTGATGCGCTCTAGATAGCGCACGTGCATATCAAAAAGTACTTTAAGAAAGTAGTTTTTTGAGTTTAGCAGTGACCAGGCAATAAACACGACCAGTACAAACACAATCAAGGAAAACATGAAGATCATACTATTCATTGTTCATCCTTTCGATGAACGCCGGCATCATCCCTGAATAACGGAATTCTCCACATGTCTTGCCATTTTTGTCCAATCCTTCGCGATGGAATTTAAAAACGTCTTGAAGTTGAACGGTTTCTGATTCGATCCCGACTACCTCAGTGATGGCGGTCACTTTACGCGCCCCGCATGAATAGCGGGTGAGCTGAATAATCAGATGTACCGCCGACGAGATCTGTTCGCGGATTGCGCGCACCGGCAAGTTCATGCCGGCCATCAGTACCAGCACTTCCATCCGTGCTAATGCATCGCGCGGGGAGTTTGCATGTAAGGTGGTCATTGATCCATCATGGCCGGTATTCATTGCCTGCAACATATCGAGCGCTTCGCCACCGCGACACTCACCGACGATGATGCGATCCGGTCGCATCCGCAAAGAGTTACGCACCAAATCGCGAATTGCGACATGGCCCTTGCCCTCCACATTGGGAGGGCGACTTTCCAGAGATACCAGATTGGGCTGAGAGAGTTGCAATTCAGCAGCATCTTCGATCGTCACAATCCGTTCATCGTTTGGTACGAAGGCCGACATCATGTTAAGGAAGGTGGTTTTCCCGGAGCCAGTACCTCCCGAAACGACAATGTTCAGACGCTGCTCGACAGCACTACGCAGAATATGCAGCATTTCATCGGTCATGGACCCGTACTTTATCAAGTCTTCAGCGATCATTTTGCGACGTGAAAACTTTCGAATCGTCAGTGTTGGTCCCCGTAGCGATAGCGGCGGTACGATGGCGTTGACGCGTGAGCCATCTTTTAGCCGCGCGTCAACCATTGGCGAACTCTCATCAATCCGACGCCCAAGAGGCGTGACAATCCGTTCGATAGCGCCCATGACAGCCAGGTCGCTGGTAAAAGTAGCGGCCGATAGTTCGAGTCGACCGCCGCGCTCAACCCAGATTTCGTCAAACCGGTTGACCATAATTTCAGTGACGCTCTCGTCGGCGATCAAGGGCTCTAAAGGGCCCAGGCCAACTGCCTCATCCAGTACTTCTCGGGTTAGCTGCTCGGTATCAATATTGTCCGGTACGTTGAACGTGGAGGCCAAAAGCTCCTTGATCAACGTTTTGACGTTGGCCTTAAGATCTTCCTCCGACATCTTATTGGCATCGATCCGGCGTAAATCGATTTCATACAGAACGGCCTCGTGCAGCGTTTTGCGCCAGCGCGAAAACTCATGATCAATGACGCGCGCTTGAACCGCAGGCGCTTGTGTGCCGGCACTAGTTGGACGCGATGACGCTGGCTGCTCTGCACGTTCAGTGCGTTCCGGCTTAGTCGCTGGTCTCAGGATGGGAGGAGGATTTGAAGATGTCGCGCTTTCGTGCCTCGCTGTTACGGTTGGTGTGAACGCGGCCGTTGATGGAGCCTTTACCGGTTGCGGTGCGCGTTCCTGCGCACGCGGTACCCGCTCAGCAGAAGCATCAAGCAGATCATCTGCTAACAATACGTCATCATCGAAACTGATTTCATCGACCGTTGCGCTGGGCCTAGTGGAATGGTTCGGTGGATTATTGTGCATATTTGCAGACAATGCCCGACGTGCGTTTGCATTGTTTGCTTCATTTGGGTCGTCAAGCTCACGTCGACTGGCGGAGGTGTCTCCTTGCCGATTAACGTGCAAGGTCAGCGTGTAGCCACCGATTCGAATTTCCGTTCCTGCGTTGAGTGGACCAAGGCGATTAATCCGTTCGCCTTCAATCCATGTGCCGAAAATGCTACCGCTATCCTCAAGGAAAATACTGCCCTCGTTGATCAGAAATGTCGCATGTAATTTACTGACACTCCAACCTTTTAAGCGCAGATCGGATCCGTCGGCTTTTCCGACGATAAATTTATCCTTAGTGATGGCGACTTCATCAAGTGTGTCATAACCATCTGACACCACCGTCAATAAGAAACTTCCAGAAATATCTGCCATGGACTATATCTCTCCATTAAAAATAAATGTATTCAGATGTATGCAATCTACTCCAGCGCCGTCGTTATTTATTGGCGGTTCTCGCTACTGTCGTCATCGGCACGATGGCAAGCGCGGTGCTAGAGCAATTTTGTATAACGCCTATTGATACGCTTTACCCAAGTTCGACCTGAGTTCGGCGCACATTCGAACTGTTTAAGGTGTGCGGTCTTCAGGAAATGACACTCCGCCTGGCACAGGACCCGGAACTGGCGTAGCTGGCATTGGACCGGGCTCCTCCATTGGTGGGTCCATTAAACTACGCATCGTCGGCAATTCGCGTTGTTGCGGCATACCTGCTTCTTTACGCGATTGATTGATCCGGTTATTCAGGTTACGCAGCGCATTTGATGTTTCTGCCTGTTCGCCTTCGTGAATGTGTGGGATCGCCACCAGAAATACTTCGGTTTGATTGCGTATCGTCCCAGTTGATTTAAACAGATTACCCAGCACCGGCACGTCTCCCAATCCCGGCACCTTCTGTACGTCGGTACTGCCATCCTGACTATACAAGCCCGATAAGATAATGGCGTCACCGGTCTTCACCGAAAAATCGGTTTCAGTCCGACGGGTGGTAAAGCCCGGAATGCCTCCAACACTGACACTTGGATCAATCTTGCTAACCTCAGCCTTGAGAAGTCCTGTGACATTACCGAAAGGGTCTAGCTTGGGTGCGATTTCGATCAGGATGCCGTAAGGTTTAAACGTGACGTTAGTGCCATTCTGGCTAACCGTTGGGATCGGTACTTCTCCACCAGCCACGAACTTGGCCTGACCGCCGTTGCGGGTTGCGATACTGGGCGAAGCTAAGACGAACGCGTTCCCACTATCGACAGCTAACTGAATGATGGACGGAATCGCAATTGATGCATTCACGGCAGCACTTACTCCACGCTGCTTCTGGTCTGGCACAGTGAAGGTGGCACCTGTGCTGTCGGCACTTTGTGGTAACGGCCGCAGATTGGTGCTGCCACGCGTTGCTTCACCAAATATACCGATATTGAAGCCGTTAAAGCTCTTGGCCCAATTGACACCAAGATTCTCCAGATAGCCTTTCTTGAACTCTACAAAGTACAAGTCAAACACTAGCATTTGCGATTCCTGTTTATAGGCCGGTACGGTGTCGATATCTAATGTGGTGGAGTTGATCAGATTGGCATATTGGCCGGTCAGCGCAGTAATTTTAGAGAGATCTTCTCGCGTAGAGATATGTCCTTCGATATATAGTCGCTCACCTCGGCGGACTACTTCAACACTTGGTAAATCGGCGAGTGCAGCTTTGACATCGCGTTGTTGTTTTAGCACATTGAGTGCGGTGACGCGCAGCCGAATTTCACGTGATAAATTCGGCTTTTTCCATAGCAGGATATTGGTCAGTCCGACTTCCTGTGCAATGATCAGAAGTTTTGTTTTTTCGATCACAGCGGTTGACGCAATCTTGCCGTTACCGACTGCAATGCGATTGACTGGCCCGACTTCCATTACGCGGGCCTCACCTGCATACATCAGAATTTCGTCATCAGGCGGAGGCAGAGGTTTGGCAGGGCCTTTCAAGACGCGATTCGCTGCGCTATTTTTTGCGGCGTTTGAGGTTGATGCGCCCGGCTCATTTTCTCCCTGCGCAATTTGACCATCTTGACCAATTACCTGGACGCTACCATTGCGATCAAGTGATTTTCCATCTAGATACTGCACTTCGGCGCCGTCTCTAGATGCAATTTTTTGGGTAGATGCAGTTTTCCAGCCAGAGTCTTGTGCAGCTGGAGCGGCAAAACTAGGTGTCACTATCAAGGCTGACAATAGTACAAGTATACGTGCGGTGCGGTGATTGATCATGTCGTAGCGTGGTTTTTTTATAGTAATCATTGTGGATTCCCTACCGTGCCGAGAAAGCGCTTAAGTGCTTCGATTTTTTTCGCCTGGTCGTCGCCACCGTCTATGTACTCGCCGGTCTTGAAGCGGCCACCGATGATGTAATCAACCTGTGGGCCTTGCGGCAGCTTGAAGCGTTCTTTAGCACCTGGATCAAGTACATCAGACAAAAACAATTTCTTTTGGACGCCATCTACATCGTCTGGGCGGCGCAGGACCGCCACGATACGGGCGCCGGTCTGTACCAAAATCACTTTCTGGGCATCGGCAGCAGGAACCGAAATAGTGACCGTACTGTATGTCGTCCGTCCTGGTTGACTCTGACGGTCACCGAAGCCGCTTTCTTTGGCCCGATCAGCCGCTAGCACTTCGCGTTCGGTGGTCTGGCCTGTCGCACGGATTTCAACATTTTCCAGTAGCGGTGCCAGCATTGTGTCTTCTTGCGCTGGTCCCGGCGTCGGCATTTGCGGACCATCCGGTGGACGCTTCATCATGTAAAATAAATCAATATGATCGCCTGCGCGCAGTAAGCCGGAGAACGAATTAATTTCATCCACTGGAATAGTGATGGCACGATCACCCGCGTCAATTGACTTGGAAAAAGGTACGGATTCGTACAAGAGAAAATAGGACTCTAGTAACGGCGTTCCCTTGCGCACCGGTCGGATGATTTTCTTACCGATATAAGCGTCAATCTGTTCTGGAGTGATTGCATCAAAGTTCATATACTCTTTTGGTACCGTGCGCGAAGCTAGCTGGTCCATCGTCAGGATATCGCCGGGACTCAAATCCATACGTGGTACCGTGACTGTTGTACGTACTTTGCTGGCCTCATCGCTGAGGCTTTTTTCTATTTCACTGGAACGGCTTTTTAAATAACTATTAGCCAGAAAAACCGCTAGCGCTGCAATCAACAGAATAACTATTAGCGGAAGCGCTTTCTTAATCTTGTCGGGATTGATGTAACGTTTTAGATTCATAGTGATGGTCTGGAGGTGAGGTTTTAATAAATTCGAAAGACTCGTTTTCTGCTTGAAAAAAGAAGCGCAAAGGACGGTAAGTAAAGGCGGTGCGTGCGGTGCGGATTGTTTGGGTAGTCCTTAAACGGGGAATCCTATTTGTGTGAGCGGTCGTAACTCTCACCCCACCAATGTGTTTTCACGTCGTTAGGATCGCCCTCGGCCCAGGCACCCATATCCATGGCACCAAGGCAGAATCCGATCTGTGGTTCTGCGGGATCAAACTTACCTTCCATTCTGCTGACGATACTGTTCCAGATTATGACGATAACGTCGAAGGCTTCATAGCCGCCGCTGCCGCCTGGCGGTGGTGCCATACTTCCTAATGGATAGAACGGATGCCATGCCAGTGCATTTTGTGCACGGTAGCTGGCTGATGAAGAAAATGGATAGCGGCCGCGAGATAACGCCTTGGCCTGAAATGCGGCGGTCAGGTTGGAGCTCGGGCTAAGTGCGCCCATCATGTTGGTGATACCGATGATGATGCTATTGGCGATCGGGACTTTAAGCGGATAACTCCATAAGATTTCAATCGATAGAATCGTGTTGTCCTGAATGTTTTTGTTAGTCAGGTTACCTTTAAGACTGTCGCTGCTAAGATCGTCGCCGCCAGCGGCAGCGGTAACGCCAAGTGGCGTACGAAAACGCATATAGTCGGATGGTAATTTGAGAATGCCGTAATCCAATCCCTGCAATTCAATGGTGCCAGATTCGAGAAAAGCAGCTTGAGTAGGGTTGTGATACAGAATGCAAGAATTGAACATCGCATCCTTATAGGCCGCTACCTGTGCCTCGACCACGGCGAGTTTACCAGTGCCGCTTCCCATGTACATCGGCGTAATACCGTTTATGAAACCTTGCAATACCGAGCTGTCGCCGTAGCGCATCAGGCCTTGGATGAACGCCCAGACTGCGGGCGTTACTTTGGTTTTAGCCGCTCCCAGAAAGGAAGAGACACCACCGGGCTTGTTGGCCGCCTCGGACCCATCGCCGCCCGATGTGCCGACGTCGCTATTGGCGGAGGGACCGTCCATCACGCCGCCGGCCTGACCGGCCCCGGCCAGTTCATTGCCGGGTGTTGTGACCACGCTAATGACGTCTTTTCCAGAGGCGTCTTTGCTGTGCACTATTTTGCCAACAGCAGCATAGCCGAGGTTGCCAAGTTGCGCGGTGAGTGGATCGGTCACAAAGCGTGGGACGACTCTGCCGTTGCTCATCGCACCGATGCGTGCTGCTTCCTGAACTGCAAAATTATGTGCCAGTTTGGCGCGATACATCAGCATCAGTTGCAGGCAAAGCAGGGCGAATATCAGAACGACGGGAATGGCGACGACGAATTCTACGAGGCTGGCGCCTCGGTGGTGTTTGGACTTGCGTCTATTTTTTCTCAGCATGGGCGTCAGTCGTTGAAGATTTCAGGATGTTGGTTTTAAATAGGCGTTGAGACGACACCAAGTCCTTGGATATAACTAAAATTCAAATGTCGAATCGCGTCTAACAACACACTCAAGACTGACTTTCCATCGACGGAAACAAATAGAACCATGGCCACGAAGACCAGTAAAATGGAATACTCCACCGCAATCTGACCTCGTTCGATGCGCACGAATCTGATATTACGCATGACAATCCTCGCAATAGAAAATCTTCCATTTGGTGCAGACGGGTGAGCCAGTTGTGCTTAATCTTTGGTTCATCGGGTAATCCAGTTGACAACAATAAAAGTCTGTCCTGCTCGTCGGGTGAAGGTATAGGTTGCTTCGTGGTTTTCGCCGGAGACGAACTTGATTACGGTTCCTTTGTTACCTTCAGCGACGCGCCGGTAAGCGACTTTCCAGGCCTCCGCAGCGCGATCTTCTTCATAGAAAGCAATGTTTTGTTCAAGGTCGAAGTTGTTTGTCATCGTCGTCATAATTGATTCACCCGCTTTATCCACGGTCCGCACTTCGTTCAAAATTATCGTGCCGGAAGGTTTGCGCAAGTGTTTGCCGAGCACCGGCGCTTTGGAATCGATATCGGCTTTCATGCGGGTTGGAAGGTCTGACAAGCTAAGATAGCCTTCCGTGGTCTTGCGATTGCTGCTGCTAAGATTGGCCTGCTTCAGCCAACCGTCTCGGATACCGATGATTTGGACTTCGTGACCAGCTGGTTTGGTGGTCACTTTCCAGCTATCTTTGGCCCACGCAGCTGCGATCAGTACAGATGCTTCGCGCAGATTTTGCGGTCCGTCGATTTGAAAGATCAACATCGGCAATCCGTTCACCTCGATTTCATCGGCCATTCTGGTCATTCCCCAATCTTTAGGAATTCCCTCAAGAAGTAACTGTTCTCCACCTTTCCATCTGTCAAATGCATGGGCGCTGGTGGATACCAGAGCGCACAACCAAAAGCACGTTGCGATCAGATTCTTCAATCGGCACACTTCACCATGGTGATAGTTGTCGTGGTTGTGACAACGGTTAACTTTTGCATCGTGGTTGATCCTAACGTTGGTGAACTAGGGTGAGACAAAGCGTAGCGCCGGGTTGTCGAACATGGAAATGGTGCGGGCGCGCAATATCCCCGCAGGGCAGAGTTCGTCCTGCGTATATTGCGTTAGGCGGATAGAGCGTGGCACGTTGGAAGTGCAGGCAACACCAACGTAATCGCCTTCAAAAGGTGGTCCGCCCTTAAATTGGAAAGTTTCTTTGTAATCATCAGTTGGTTTAAAAATTTTGAAAAGATCCGCTGGATTTTTCAGGCTGTCGTAATTGAAACTCATTCCTTGCGAGACCAACGAGGAGATCTGCGCGGGATTAATCCCCACCTTATCGACTCGGTAATTGGCGCCAAATCCAGAGGCGCCGCCGATCAGTTGCGACAGGTTGGCGTATTGGCCATTATTCAGCACCATTCCCACATAATTGCTTGGCCCCAACGGGTTGAGTTCCTCAAACATACGCTTGCTGCCAACTGCCGGTGGTGCAGACCAGGAATTGGTCACCATGGTCAAACTACCCAAGCGGGTTGGCGTGGTGGTTCCTGCGTTGGGTGATCCAACTGGCGGCGTCACGCCAAATCGTTGTTGCATGAATGCGGTAATGAAATCACTGAGTCCAATTGCGCCGGTAACCTGGACTTGCTCGTACGATTGGTCATCCAGTTTAAGTCTGGTCAGCGTGTTGTGCGTGGGGTCGAATCCCATCGGTCCGCCCGGGACTTTATTGGCGTTTGTGGTGACGGTCAATGCGCTATTGGCAACGGCAGAAAAGGTAGCTGTTGCAAACGTATTCGAAAAAAAGCGCGCTGCAGTATTCATCCAGTCAGGATGGTCCTGCAGCAAATCGCCGCCACCGTTGGCCTGCGAAAGCCGGGCTCCGCGTGGCGTCAGATAAACATTGCGAAAGACCTTGGGTGCCAGATCTGCATCGCCACTAAATAATGATTGGAAGTCGGCATCGCCATTACTTTTGTATGCCGTACGTTCCCAAATCGCAAAGCGGGTGGCCTCGGTATTTAATTGTTTCAATTCGCCAAAACGCCATACCCACTGCAAGGCAAAAACTAACACCATAAATATACTGCAAGCCAGAATTGATTCCACCAGCGCTTGCCCGTGCTGGCGGCGTGGTTGCAGCAAGGTTGGATAGGGCACTCTGGTCGGCTTGCTTTGGCGTTTGGCTGGGCGTTTAGCTGGGTTGCGCATAGGGCTAGTCGATCAGGAAGAATAGAGATTTTTCCGGATAGTTCAGGCCTTCCAGCCTTGCATTCCAGTACGGCAGTATCAGATTGGCGTGTGACATAACCTGCATTCGAGAGGTCCAGCGCTCCACTGGTGCCCGGTAGTAAACACGGGCCTTGCCGATCGCTTTCAGATAACTTTGTTTGGTCTCGGCGTCATAATCCTTCAACGGTGCACGTCCAAGATTAAATTTGCTTTCTGAGCGCAGCGGCAGTTTCTCTGCCGTTTCCTGCAAGGCCACCACAAAGGATGGACCAATATCTTTTAGGGCATTGTTTTGGACTTCCTTACTAGCCAAAAATATATTGCTGCTGTCCCCGTTGGCACGGTCTGCGTTTTGAACACGGTAGTTACCAAGATTCGCGTGACGCATTTCCCAAAAACCGAAACGTTCGGCCGGCAATCCCATATCGGCCGCAATCACGCCACCCAAGCCAGGTTTTTGGAATAACGTTTCGGTCCCGCGCGAAGTGCGCATCCCCAAAACATCGATTAAATCGCTCAATCCCAGTGCTTTTAGAAGGAATTGAGTAAATGCGTCTGGCGCGTTGACCGGATCGGTAAAGGACATGTTGGGTAAGGTGAAGCCGTTGCCCAACACGTTTGAAACCGCCGAAGAGACGTTGTTACCCTGACTCGACAGGTTCGCAAAATTGGCAGCTTGTTGTGCTAGACCACTCGCAATGCCTACCGCCGGATCTCCGCTGCCTGGGGTTGGCGCGTTCAATGCTGAACCGGATGCGGGAAGACCAGCTGGTGCGCCACCCAATACGCCAGTGGTGTTGCCTGCGTTGGCATCTGCTAGGTTGATTAAAGATGACGCCGAGCTGGTGGAGTTAATGCTGCTGCCGACTGCCTGAATTATCGGTGCCAAAGTGGCAGTGGCTGCATTGCTAATTACCTCGGTGGCATTCGCAATCTGGGCTTGGCCTTTCATTGCTCTATCGGCAGAAGACTCGGCAATATTCATCACGCCGCGATCGTAATATTTTTTCGCCACACCGGCATTCAGTGACGCACAGGCACCGCCGAGGCGCGGTGCGTACACACCGCCGGTTGGGAGCGTGAAATACATGCAGTCGTCAATGGCGACCGCTTCGCCCCAAAAGGATCTTTTCCATGCGTCGTTGCCATTTACCACGTCAACAAACTTTTTCAGGTCATCAGGTATTTCTTGATTTTTGTCTAGTCCCTGACGACCAACTTTGGACATCGTCACGGCACCCGCCATCGGGATATGAATATTAAACAGATGCGGATTAATTTCCATGATGTCAATATTGCTCCACGCGTAGGTACCGTCTTGCATTTGGATCACACGTGACCCACCCGTACGTTCATACAGACACATAATCGGACTAGCGATGAGCCCGACTGTATTCATGAAGGCTTCGATGACGGGGCCGATGACATCAGCAGCGGTGTTGCCAGCGAGCGCAGGTATGATCTGTTCAAGGCCGTTGGTCGATAACCCGGTTAATATCCCGTTGATGGCACTCAGGTTGCAACCGTCTACCGTCCATAAACCTACTGCATTTGGAAACAGGCGTCGCCCAGCCATATTGCTGGTGAAGCCAAACATTTCGTCCATCATCAGGGCATGCACCATATTGTGTTTAATACCGGTGCTGTTCGGCATGTCGGTTTTCATCACTGTGTCGCCTAAGAACTTGCGCGGCGGTTGATGCAGTTTGATCATGCTGCCGAAGTCAACCATGCTTTTGCCAATCTGATACACGATCGTCTGCGGTATATATTCTGCTTGTGGCGCATTGGCGGCCAGCAGATTGCTCTGCATCGAGATCATGGCCGAGGCAGTGGTGGCGAGATGCACTTGTTGCGATGCAAAAATAGCGTAATTAGTCAGTGAGGTCGTCGCCGTGCCAACGTTAGCCAATACCTGACTGGTAACGCGCACACCATCAACGATTTTGTCCCAAAAGGTGGAAAACTTACTGACTGCGTTGAGAACGCCAGATAGACCTGTGCCGATATAAGGAATATATTTAACGAGTGCGGCAACCGCTTTCATCACCACTGAATTGTTTTTCCAGTACTCCTCGGACATAGTCATGTTGGACCACATCGCCGTCATTTGACCGACCGCCTGATAGTTGGCGATCATGGCGCGGTTGGTATAAGAGGTGTAGTTGAGGCCCTCAGCGGCGACATTTGCGGTGCTATAGGCAATGGCGTCGGCGGCGTTCGTTAGTTGGCGTTTCTCACTGGTTACTTGCGCCATGTTATAGACCGCAAATAGTCCGAGACATAATACAGCGGCGAAGAAGATGGCGATTGGTAATACTGCACCACGCTGACGCGCGACGATAGAGCGGGAAGGGCGATGTTGGTGCACAGCTTTGCTGTTGCGCCATACGGCGCTCGCCATCCTTTCTTTAGCGCATGGTGATAAACGTCTCAATTTGCGCCCCGTATTTGAACAAAGTTTTTATAGATTAATGATTTCGCATGGTCAAACACTTTTGTTGCGTGACTAGTCTGCCCGTCGGTAGTGAGGCAACTCTTTCCCGTAAAATTTTCTCGCGTCGCTGTAAAATGTGCGACGCGAGAGTTGTTGTCTCCAGGATTAGCGACAGATGCCGGTAACCGTTTGTGGGGCGATTAACGGTTATCTGTACCGTAATCTTTCATAGTGCGTTGTGTAGCAGCCCTCGTGGCGGCCAGCGTCGCTGCGGTACCAGCGGCAGTAATCTCTGTCTGTCCGTTACTGCCAGACAGTTCTGCAGCCATACCTGCAACCTGATGGCGGATGGTGCTGCCAAAGGCTGCAAAAACACCGATACTTACGACCGCAATCAATGCCACGATGATGATGTATTCCGACATTCCTTGTCCACGTTGGCGCAATGCCGTTTTAATATTTTTAATGTGACGGAATTTGGATAGTGAAAGCGTAGCCATTTGAAATCTCCTAAAGACGCGTGGTTGTGGGACGATTCCCCGTTGCAAGCAAAACAGTCACAAAAAAATTTCCGCAGTTATGCAATTACGTAGCCAACATCAAAAAACGAATGTTAACGGTGCTTTTTTACAGTAGTACGAGGGCTTCTTTTTGGGATTGCTTTGCGGTGCTCGTTGCCGGATAGTTTCGGCAAATTCTGTCAGGATTCACAACTGCTGAAGCGCCGGGCGGCATCAATTCAGGAGCATTTTTTACTACTTCATCGACATAATTCGATAGTGCTCTTTGTCTTTTTAGGTATTTTTCAAAATTATACGCGGCACTTTTTTTAATTTCCCTAACGCAATTGTTGTGCCATGGCACTAAAAATAATTCTGTTTCAAGATCATTTATCTATGAAATTCACGGATTTTTTTAACTGAAAAATTAATTTAAATAGTGTGAATTTTAGGGCGGAAAAATAGGCATTTTTTGCTATAAAAATCATTGTATGGCGTTTTTTGCTTTGCGCAAAAGATGCGTACGAGCGTTCTTATTTCGTGCGTTCTTACATATTTTTGTATCGTTTTTTTAGGTATGCAGCGCTTACTTGAAACGGAAATAGGCAAGTATTACGGCAATGTGACACCGCAAAATTTGCATGCCAGAAGCGGATTTGGATCATTTTTCTCATATAGAAAAATGGGAGAAGCCCGAGATGAGAATTTTGGTCGTAAACTGGTCGCAATAAACAGATTCTTCTTTAGCGCCAGATGCTATCGTTACGCAGAATATTTTTCCTTTTCTATAACCACATTTTTCCGAAAAAATCCTATGCCAGATTTGCCCTCTTTTAGGTCGTTCAGTTTTTTACTGATGACCTTTTTTGGTGCGGCGTCATCAATCGTGCAGGCTGCACCAACTTATGGCCCTGAACTCGAAGGCTTTTCAATGCCTTATCCTTTGCAGCATTACGGCTTTTCATCACAAGGCGTTAATTTGCAAATGGGTTACCTGGACGTGGCTGCGGTCACTAAGCCGAATGGCCATACTGTCGTACTAATGCACGGTAAAAATTTTTGCGGCGTAACGTGGGAAGAGACCATAAAATCTCTTAGCGGCGCGGGATATCGGGTTGTAGCACCAGATCAAATCGGCTTTTGTACATCAACCAAACCGGAACACTATCAATACACATTCCAGCAACTGGCGATCAACACGTATGGGTTGTTGGAAAAGTTGGAAGTCACGAAGGCGACGATTATCGGCCACTCCACCGGAGGAATGTTAGCTACACGTTATGCTTTGATGTATCCACAGCAGGTCGATCAATTGGTCCTGGTCAATCCAATTGGATTAGAAGATTGGAAGGCACTTGGCGTACCTTATCGAACGGTGGACCAATGGAACGAGCGCGAACTCAAGATGACATCGGAGGGTATTCGAAAGTATGAGTTGAATACGTATTATGTTGGACGATGGAAGCCGGAGTATCAGCGCTGGGTAGATATGCTGACGGGATTGAATCAGGGGCCGGGTAAAAAATTGGTGGCTTGGAACTCGGCTCTGATATATGACATGATTTTCACGCAACCGGTTGTATATGAGTTTAAAAATTTAAAGATGCCGACCCTGTTGATGATTGGTGACGCCGATACCACCGCGATTGGAAGTGATGTGGCGCCGCCTGAAGTGAAGGCCGTCATCGGTCATTATTCTCACCTCGGCAAGCAAGTTGCAAAAATGATTCCACAAGCGACGTTGGTTGAATTTCCTGATTTTGGTCATGCCCCGCATATGGAAGATCCAGAAAATTTCCATAAAATACTGCTGGAATGGCTTGCTAAACAATCGTGAAGTAGGGAGTCGTGTCAATTTTTTGTTATTACTAGAAAGGTGCTTTCTCGATAAAAAATTGTGTTCAAGGCAACGCAACTCCCTCGTAATCTAATTTGGTAAGCTTTCTGCAGCCTCGCTGCCGGTAAGGCATAATTCAGAGACACATGTGTTGTGTACATCGCATGTGTTTTATGTGTATTCAAGCTTGATTGATGCGCAGCGATTCCTGTTAGTACGTTCATGAGCACGTGAATCATTTTTACCCTATATTTTTTAGATTCAATAAATCGATATTGGCTGTAGTATTTTTTATCATGAGGAAGCGCTATGACTGAAGAAGATATTCGCCGCAACGCGTTTGCTATGCCGTTTCATAATCCCGCCTTTCCGCCCGGACCTTATCGTTTTGTTGATCGGGAATTTTTGATCATCACTTACAGAACAGATCCAGAAGCATTAAAAAAGATTATTCCTGCTCCGCTACAATTTGTTGAACCCATCGTCAAATTTGAATTTATCAAGATGCCGGATTCAACCGGATTTGGGCATTATTGTGAATCGGGACAGGTTATTCCGGTAACGCTGGATGGTGTTGCTGGAGGATACGTTCACAGTATGTATTTGAATGACCAGCCGCCAATTGCAGGTGGTCGGGAGTTGTGGGGTTTTCCAAAAAAGATGGGTGAACCACAGCTAAAAGTGCATAAAGATACGATGGTTGGTACGCTCTCCTATAGTGATACCCAGATAGCCGTTGGAACGATGGGCTATAAGCATTTACCCCTCGACGCAGGCGTGATCAAAAAATCGCTGGAAGCACCGACCTTTTTGTTAAAGATTATTCCACATGTTGACGGGACGCCACGAATCTGCGAACTTGTTCAATATAGCCTCACCGATGTGACGATCAAAGGTGCGTGGAGCGGTCCTGGTGCCCTTGATTTACGCCCCCATGCATTGGCACCGATAGCTGATCTGCCTGTGCTTGAAGTGATTTCTGCTGTACATATTATGTCCGATCTGACGTTGCCGCACGGCACTGTTGTTTATGATTATCTCGCCAATTCAAAGTAAAGGAATGCTATGTCATTAAAAGATAAAGTTGCACTAATTACGGGTTCAGCCAGCGGTATCGGTAAAGAAATCGCCATTGAATACGCACGTGCCGGTGCTAAAGTTGTGATCGCCGATTTGGCCCTCGACGCTGCTACCGCTACCGCTGACGAAATCAATAAGTCCGGTGGTACTGCAATGGCAGTCGCGATGAACGTCACGGATGAAGCGCAGGTTGATAAGGGAATCGCAGATACGGTTGCCGCTTTTGGCAGTATTGACGTGCTGATCAGCAATGCGGGAATTCAGATTATCGCGCCTATCGTTGACTCGACGTTGGATAACTGGAAAAAAATGTTGGCGATTCACCTCGATGGCGCTTTTTTGACCACGCGCGCGGCTATGCGAGAAATGATCAAGGCGGGAACGGGCGGTTCGATCATTTATATGGGATCGGTGCATTCGCATGAAGCCTCGCCCCTGAAAGCACCGTATGTTACCGCTAAGCATGGTTTGATCGGTCTGGCAAAAGTAGTCGCCAAGGAAGGTGCAAAGAACAAGATTCGCGCGAACGTCATTTGCCCCGGTTTTGTGCGTACACCGCTGGTTGAAAGGCAGATTCCAGAGCAAGCCAAGGAATTGGGAATCACTGAAGATCAGGTTATCAAAAACGTGATGTTGAAAGATACCGTGGACGGTGAATTCACGACGGTACATGATGTCGCGCAAACAGCCATATTTCTTGGGGGATTCGAATCTAATGCATTGACTGGCCAGTCGATCGTGGTGAGTCATGGTTGGTTTATGCAATGATCCAGATAATCATCGTCGCCGCTGTAAACTATAATTTGTAACACTTTTGATTTATGAGATTCGCCCGCAATACTTAAAATTAATCCGCATCAGGTGGCGCACATCGTGTGCTATCTGATTGCGCGAATTCGTTAAAATTCTTCTAATTACATCCTCTCATTTCACGCTCTATTTTTAAGCTGTGACGCTGGTGTTCGTCCACGTTTTCTTTTCACTTTAGTAAAAAAGGAAGGTGAAAAAAAATACAGGCAGATTTTTAGAAAAATTTCACCTGATCAAATCATTGCAATATGTTGACCTCAGAAAGAAGTCAATGGAACGCTACGACCCGATGAAAACCTGTTTTAGGTTGCGCTAATAAAGAGAGAATTATCTTGGCAGAATTGTCTTGGTTTACCTGCTGGGAATGAATTCATCTCGTTTATAGTGAATCGAAGCGAATAACAATCTAAGATAGGTCATCGTGGAAAAAATAAATGTGAGACAAGCAGAAATCATCCTGGCTATGCAAGATAAAATTAATCGAAAGGTTGATGATAATTGGTTAGGTTCGGGATATCCCTATTTACGCGGTGTACTGGTTGAGGCTGTCGAAGCACTGGATCACTATGGATGGAAATGGTGGAGTAGCGAGCCAAGAGATTTTTCTCTAGTGCAGATTGAGCTCATTGATATGTTGCACTTCAGCTTGTCTCACCTTATTAGTGAATGTGATGGGAACCTGAATGTAGCGACAAGCGTGTTATTAAGTCGCTCCAATCCAAAACTGGAAAGCTGCCATTTTGATGGCAAAGAATATACGTTGGCGCAGTGCGACGTACCGAAGCTATTGGAGCTAATCGCGGCTTTTGCTGCTAGTGGGCGCAACGAATTGGCTTTGCTGGAGGTCACGTGTCGTGCCTGTTGTCTGAACTGGGACCAGATTATGGTCTTATATATTGCTAAGCATGTATTAAATGTTTTCCGCCAAAACCACGGCTATAAAACTGGGCGCTACACCAAAGTATGGGGCGGGAAAGAGGACAACTCGCATCTGATCGAAATTGTCTCCTATCTTGATCCCGCGGCTGCTAATTTTTCAATGCAAATTTACACATTGCTCAATGAGCGTTACGCTTTTTATGCTTTGTTGCCTCAACCCATCATTTGTGCGCAAAGTGATCGTTCTGACAATTGACGCATTACCTGGCCCTCGTGGATTACCTTGATGCGGTTTTCGTATTGTTTTTAGGCTATTTGGGGGCTGTTTTTAGGTTGTTTACTGCAGCCAGCAATTGGATGCTCTACAATCAAGCTTAATCTGTCCACATTGCAAGGCACCTAATAATATGAAACCATTTGAACCCAATCTACAAGCGCTCGCTGTCGCACGCGATGTTTTGCTAACGCCTTTCGGCCTTGATGAATCCAGTCTGCAAAAAGCGCTCGCGACGATGTTCACGCACAAGGTGGATTATGCCGATCTCTATTTTCAGTTTACAAAAAGCGAAGGCTGGAGTCTGGAAGAGGGAATTGTCAAAACCGGTAGCTTCTCCATTGATCAAGGCGTCGGTGTACGCGCGGTTTCTGGCGATAAAACGGCGTTCTCTTACTCAGACGAAATTTCGGAACGCGCATTACACGATGCTGCAATTGCGACGCGTACCATTGCGCGTCAAGGTGCAGGAAAAGTAAAAATAGCGAGTGTCATGGAGCAAAAAGGCGGTCGCTCGTTGTATTTGCCCAACGATCCTTTAACGTCGCTGGATGCAACTGAAAAAGTAAAATTGCTGGAGCGAATCGAACGCATAGCCCGCGCTAAAGATTCGCGCGTCGTGCAAGTCATGGCCGGGCTGGCTGGTGAATATGACGTCGTTCTGGTAGCGCGAAGTGATGGCGTTATTGCTGCCGATATTCGCCCATTGGTACGACTATCAGTCACTGTTATTGCAGAAAAAGATGGTCGACGTGAAATGGGTAGTAGCGGCGGTGGCGGTCGTTATAGTTACGGTTATTTTACCGATGAGTTGCTGGAAAAATATGCCGCTGAAGCAGTCGCAGCGGCCTTGGTGAATTTGGACGCTCGTCCCGCTCCTGCCGGTCCAATGACCGTGGTGCTGGGTAATGGCTGGCCAGGTATTTTGTTGCATGAAGCGATTGGTCATGGCCTCGAAGGCGATTTTAATCGCAAAGGTTCCAGCACGTTCTCGGGGCGCATCGGAGAGCGCGTTGCCGCCAAAGGCGTAACGGTAGTCGATGACGGAACGCTGGCGGACCGTCGTGGCTCGCTGAACATTGATGATGAAGGCAATCCAACGCAGTGCACCACGCTGATCGAAGACGGTATTCTCAAAGGTTATATTCAAGACACCATGAACGCGCGTCTCATGAAGATGCCGGTCACGGGTAATGCACGTCGTGAATCGTTTGCCCACCTTCCGATGCCACGGATGACCAACACCTACATGCTCGCCGGTGATAAAGATCCGGCTGAGATTCTAGCTTCGGTCAAAAATGGCTTATATGCGGTAAATTTCGGCGGCGGACAGGTCGATATAACGAACGGCAAGTTCGTATTCTCCGCGAGCGAGGCATACATGATCGAAAACGGTAAGGTCACTTATCCGGTCAAGGGTGCGACGCTTATTGGTAATGGCCCTGACGTACTGCATCGCGTGTCGATGATTGGCAACGACATGCGTCTTGATCCAGGCGTGGGCGTCTGCGGTAAAGAAGGTCAAAGCGTACCTGTTGGCGTGGGACAGCCAACGTTGCGGATTGATGGCGTGACCGTAGGTGGAACTGCTTAAAAGCGAAAGGCGCATGATGGTCGAAAAGGTTGCCGTCGCTGATAAGTCGGAGCATGAGGTAAAAAATAATCAGGAAAATACCCGGATGCTCGACTGGAGTTGGCTTCCATTTCAAGATTTGAGCGCTTCCCAGACGTATGATATGTTGGCTTTGCGTCAGCAAGTCTTCGTTGTAGAGCAGAAGTGTGTTTTTCAAGATGCAGACGGGATTGATCAGCAATGCTGGCACGGACTCGGCTATTTGCCCAACGCCGGTTTAGTAGCCTATGCGCGCATCGCACCGCCCGGTGTTGTTTACGCAGAAGCGTCAATTGGTCGGGTCGTAACCGCGTCAACATTGCGTGGCATGAACGCCGGACATGCCTTGATGAATCAAGCGATGGCGCAAGTCGCGAAGTTATTTCCCGGGCATGCCATTAAAATTGGTGCGCAGGCGCATTTGCAACGGTTCTATGGTCGCTACGGTTTTGAGCCGATCGGTGAAGTGTATGATGAAGATGGCATTCCTCACATTCAAATGATAACCACCAGTATGCCAAATTCGTCGACATTCATGCACGACGAAACTATTGCAAAAATTCGTAAGTCTTAGCATTCTCCGATGTTTCTCGAATGATAAAAACCGCCACGGATGGCGGTTTTTTTTTGCGCGAAGATTTTTTTCACGTAAAGCTATCCTCTTTTTTTTCAAAAAAGTATCGGTTTGCCGATCAAGGATTGGTGGTGTCAACTTAAGTAGCATGTTTGAATGATTCTCATTATTAAATTATGGCTTTATCGGAAGTTTCATCTCTTTCCCATCGCTTGATCGATTTCAAGTTGGCGGAAGAGGTGGCCTGGATCTCATTTTTTTTTGCACGGGAAGGGTTCTAATATGATTCAAACTACTCTAAGTGTCACTAGCAATTTGACGGAACGTGTTGATAATTTTCCTCAAAATTTGACGCAGACACAATGGACTCTGGCCAGAGCTGAAGCCAATAAACGTGGTTTGCAACTCTTGTTGCAGGCCTTATTTCGCGAAAAATTACTCGATTCTGATCAGTTAATTTTTGATCCCGCGAGTGATGCGGTCTGGCTGCCGCACTGGCGAAGTAAAACGTTGTTTCGTTTCGATGGTTTGAAGGCGGGAATGGCGGGGAGTTGGCAATTGAATGGCCATATTCATTATTTGAAAAATCATCAAAGGCCGATTAAAGTGACGACCCCGTCCGAAGCGCTAAATATTTTGGCCGGTCTGTTTGAAGTAGCGACTTCAAAGCCGGACATTGAAAGGCTGCAAGCCGAATTACGTAATAGCACCGAGAACGACACGCTCTGTCTGGCTTACCGTCAATCTTGGGCGCGTAGACTTGAGCAAGAAATACCGATGAGGGAAGGAATGATTTCCTGGTTGCAAAAAAAATCAGGAAACAACAAAGGTGGCGAGCGCTTTAATGGGTGTCTGTTTCTTGAGCAATGGGGCACTCTGGGACATCCATGGCATCCAAACTATAAGACAAAACTTGGGATGTCAAAGCAGGAGGTATTTGACATGTCTCCTGAATTCGAAGCCAGCATCGAAGTCGAAGTCGCTGCAGTGCGTGCCGACGTTATGCATATAGAAAACATGCCAGGAATGTCTGGCTTTTCTACTTATTCGGATTGGTTCGAACTTACCTTTCCGCAGGTTTGGGGAATATGGAAAGAGGCTTTGCTTGCGCGTAATTTAACCGTTTCTGAATGGTTGCCGTTGCCGATGCATCCATGGCAGGCACAACGCCATTTGCCGACCGAATTTGCGCTTGAGATCGCTGATCGGAAATTAATTCTACTTAACGAGGTCACGTGCGTGGCTTCGCCAACTATGTCCTTTCGAACTGTCGTTCCACAACGCTCTTCACATTTGCCGATGATGAAATTACCGATCTCATTACGGTTGACGAGTGTGCAGCGAAGTCTTTCCCCAAAGTCAGCCCAAATGGGCCCGCGGGTGAGCGCTCTACTACAGGAAATTCTTGCGAGAGAGCAGGGCTTCGGTGATACGTTGGCCATCGTTTGCGAGCAGATCGGCTTGCATTATATTGATCCCGAAGGTAATGATGAGCACGCCCGGCATCTGTCGATTTTGTATCGCGTCAATCCCATGCATCACGCTCAGGACGGCCTGTTTCCGATTCCTGTAGGCGCACTTTTTGCCCCAACATCTATACAAAACAGTGGTAAAAAGACGGCATTAGTGACGGAATTGGTTGCAAGCGCTTTTCAGGATAATGCACAAGGCGCGATCGCCTTCTTCCACCAGTATGCGCAGATTGTGGTGACCGCTACGCTTGGCGCTTATTTGTTGTACGGCATAGGTTTTGAGGCGCACCAACAGAATAGTTTTGTACTGATCGACGCGGACGGCATGCCACAAAAATTACTATTGCGTGATTTTGGTGATATCCGTATTCATGCCGAGGCTCTCCGGGTCGCAGGGTTGACATTGCGTTGTTATAAGGCTGATCAGACCGTATTTGAGGATCGTCAAACGGTGCG
This sequence comes from Glaciimonas sp. Gout2, assembly GCF_035018905.1. Classification (NCBI taxonomy): domain Bacteria; kingdom Pseudomonadati; phylum Pseudomonadota; class Betaproteobacteria; order Burkholderiales; family Oxalobacteraceae; genus Glaciimonas; species Glaciimonas sp. Gout2. Next base: position 64,439 of record NZ_JASJXA010000020.1, read on the forward strand.
CGATAAGTTATTGCATGCGGTCTTTCTTTGCCATCTGGGTGAACTGGCTCTGTTATTAACGCAGCTTTACGATTTACCAGAGAAAAAACTGTGGACGGTTCTGCGCGATGTAATGCAAGGTGCCTTCGACCATTTGAAGCCGCGCATCGCCCCTACATTGTGGAAGGAGGAACACGCGCTATTAATGGAACAAGCATGGCCTGCAAAATCGTTTATGCGAATGCGTCTGACGGAAAGCGCCGACGATGAGTTGCGTACTATGTCAAATCCACTTGTTGGGCTAGATCCAAGTGATACGGCAAGGATCAATGGCAACTGAGTCAGCTCAAAGCCGCCGTGCGTTATGGTGGCTGTACGGGATTCAGTTGGTATCAATGGGAGCACTCGAAATGAGTGGCCCTTTTTGGCCAGTTTATCTGCGCTCCCTCGGCCATCTTTCACCACAGATGACCAGTATCGTTGGCGGTGCAGTATATGCTGGTCCGATGCTGGCGGCGATGTTGACGACGCCGCTATGGGGACGTTTGGGGGATCGATTTGGACACAAACCGATGTTATTGCGTGCCCTGTTTGCGCTCGCAATAACCCAATTATGGGTCGCAATCGCGGGAAGTGTCACCAGCATCTTGCTTGCACGTTTGGTACAGGGTGGTTTTGCTGGCTTCATCGCCGCAGCACAAGCTTACGGGGCCGGTATGAGTGCGCCTAAACAACGTACCTTTCTGATCGCACAGCTACAAACGGCGACGGCAATTGGCTCTTTTGCGGGGCCGATGCTCGGAGGGTGGCTATATGCCTATTCCGGATTTGAAAGTGTAAATTTGGTCGCAACCGGGTTATGTTTGTCATGCGCAATAGCTGCGACTGCATGCTTACCGCCGCAGCGAAATTGTTTGCCACAGCCACGCAGTAGCGTTTGTATGATCAAAAAAAACGCTAGTAATCTATCCCTTTTTTGGATCGGATTGCTGCTAGCAATCGTATTGATACAAGCCGGAAAAATGATGCCGCAAGTTTTCTTTGCGCTCTATATCGATAGCGTATTATTGGCTCCGGCGTGGGTGACTGGACTTTGCTACGGAGTCACCGCCTTGGGTCTAACGCTCTCGGCGCCATTTTGGGCGCGCTACTTCGATAAGCAATCTGACGCGCGCGCATTGGGAACGGTCGAACGCATTACCTTGCTGTGTGCAGTCACCGTGGGTTTGCAGGCATTGGCTACCAACATTACTGCGTTCATTGCCGTGCGGTTTCTATGGGGGATATGGCTAGGTGGACTATTGCCGGTTTTTTATGCGCTATTGTCGCGTGCCAGCAGCGACAGCATTCAAGGTTACATTATGGGGCTGGGAAATAGTGCGGCCAAGGCCGGCGCATTACTTGGCCTTGGGTGCGGGACGGCCGCTATTGCGTGGTGTGGCCTGACCGCAGGATTCTGGTTTGTCGCAGTGATGTACCTGTTTGCAGCGCTCGGAATCCGCGTGCTACGCTTTTACTTTCTTCCTAATATCGAGGATGTATTGCATTAATTGGCGATCACGTCATCGGCTGAGTCAGCAGGTTCTGACACATGTACCTAAGCCATCCGAAAACTAAACGTTATGTTGTCGGACAATGGTCATTGTTCGACGCGGTGGCTGCGATTAATATCACGTTTTCCGAAACCGAATTCTCAGTAGGAACTGTCTCTGAACCGCGCCTTGAAAACTCGGTCACGATGCACAAATGGCCAATGGCGACCCTACGTTGGATGATTTAAAGAATTGATTATAAGGCATTATTCTGCGAGTGCAGATTGCGTTTCTGATTGATAACGCACATAATTTTTCGGTGGTAATTGGGTGGTGCTTGCTTAATTTTCAAAATTGCTGCATTATCTGGCCCATAGTTCTCATTAATTACGCGAAAAAATGTCTTTTTCAAACACTTACTTTTATTTTTATTTTAGCTATTCCAGCCCCACGGCGGTGAAAAGCGGTAAGCGTTCGTAATCACAGAACAAACCGAAATTCAAAAAAACCGCCCCTGATGGCGGTTTTTTTATTCCCAGTCACTTTTTAGCCAGGAGAGAGAAATGCCACGTACCGATGACTTGCGCATACGAGAAATGAAAGAGTTAACGCCACCATCCCATTTAATCCGCGAATTTGGCGTCACCGAAAAAGGTGCTACCACAGCCGCTGATTCGCGCATTGCGTTACATCGCATTTTGCATGGACAGGATGACCGATTGATGGTCGTGATTGGACCTTGTTCAATTCATGACACCAAAGCGGCGATGGAATATGCACGTCTTTTGGTCGTCGCACGTGATCGTCTGAAAGGCGAACTGGAAGTCGTGATGCGTGTGTATTTCGAAAAACCTCGCACTACGGTTGGCTGGAAAGGTCTGATCAATGACCCTTACATGGATAACAGTTTCCGCATCAATGACGGTTTGCGCATGGCGCGCGAATTGCTGCTCAATATTAATGAGTTAGGTTTGCCAGCGGGTACTGAGTTCCTCGATGTTATCAGCCCGCAATACGTCGCTGACCTGATCAGTTGGGGCGCGATTGGCGCACGGACCACTGAATCCCAGGTACATCGTGAGTTGGCATCTGGCCTGTCATGTCCGGTTGGCTTCAAAAACGGCACTGACGGCAACGTAAAAATTGCAGTAGACGCTATGAAAGCAGCATCGCAGCCACATCACTTTCTGTCGGTCACCAAAGGCGGTCACTCTGCCATCGTATCGACCAACGGAAATGAAGATTGCCACATCATTTTGCGCGGTGGAAAAGCACCTAATTATGACGCTACAAGTGTCGATGCAGCCTGCAAGGACATCGCAGCGAATGGCTTGGCGCAACGCCTGATGATTGATGCGTCGCATGCGAATAGCTCTAAGAAGCCAGAGAATCAGATTCCTGTCTGTGCTGATATAGCAAGTCAAATCGCCGCTGGTGACGATCGCATTGTGGGCGTCATGATTGAGTCACATCTGGTCGCCGGACGTCAGGATCTGGTTCCAGGCAAGGAACTGACTTACGGTCAATCGGTTACCGATGGTTGCATCAGTTGGGAAGAAAGTATTGCCGTCCTTGATGGATTGGCGGAGGCGGTTAAGCAGCGTCGTCTGAAAAAAAACGCGGCGTAACTGCTGTGATCGATCAGTGCGGAAATCGCTTCTGAGCAAAAAATAAAGGCCGATTCATTTATCTGAACCGGCCTTTATTTTTTCGTAAGTCTTTAATCAAAAACGTTTGGTCAAGACCATCATGTCACCCTCGCGCCGCATCTCAGTGCGATTGAGAAATGACATACCCAGCAATGCAAATGACAATCCGCTTTCGAGCACGACTGCATCTACCTGCCTTATTTCGATATCGCCAACCTTGACGATATCTAGCCGTACACGATAACCAGGCGTAAGACCGTTGGCGGTATTCATCATCGTTTTTTGACCTCGCTTGTAGTTGATGCCAAGCCTGATCGCATCTGATGCCGGCAAAGCAATGACGGTCGCGCCGGTATCAACCAACATCGTCATGATTCCGCCGTTGACCTGACTTTGTGCCACAAAATGACCTGCGCCGTTTACTTTCAACGTCACACTGGCGTTTGCGCTGGGCGCACTGCGACTGACGAACTCACCAATACCGATGGTCTCAAGTTTGCCTTTTACATTCACCGTTGCAGTCGAGCCTGTGACTGAAGTGAGGCGTATATCGCCGCGAACATTATCGCCGACAGAGTAGGTTTTAGGAGCGGCGCCATCGATGATTAAAACCGCTTTACCAGGGAAAAGGCCAGCCACGCCGATATCGGTTGCTTGAGCCGATAATGCCGTAATTATCATGAAAAGGCAGGCGTTCAGCTTCAGCAAGCGCATGGAGTGTGGACTTCCGATAGGCAAGTTAACGTGGAGGAGGGCGGAAAGCGCACGATATAGCGCTTTTCCGCAGTGGCGTCTTTTGAGGCTTGAGACTGCCGTAGCGAACAATCTCGCTTAATCCCTGAAATTGTTAAATTCCAGCGGCAAGTCTGGTACTTCCTTGCGCAGCATTGCCATCGCCGCTTGCAGATCGTCGCGCTTGGCACCGGTTATGCGGACTGCGTCGCCCTGAATACTGGCCTGTACTTTCATCTTGCTGTCTTTGACCACGCGAACGATTTTCTTGGCATCGTCGGATTCGATGCCGTTCTTGATCTTGATGACTTGTTTGACCTTGTCGCCGCCAGTTTTCTCGATCTTACCGATGTCGAGAAATCTTACGTCAACACTGCGCTTCACCAGCTTACTTGTGAGCACATCGCGTACTTGGGCTAATTGGAAGTCGGAATCGGCGTAAGCAGTCAGATCGCGCTCTTTCAGTTCAACGCGTGCATCGCTGCCTTTAAAGTCGAAGCGCGTAGCAATTTCTTTGCTGGCTTGATCGACGGCATTCTTAACCTCAGCAAGATTGGCTTCGGAAACGGTATCAAATGATGGCATTTTGGTAATTCCTTAATGTTTTTCTAATGGTGCGTGTATTTTGTATTCTTTGAGGCCGTGCGTACCGTTTAGCATTTTGGCCCATTGTGGACGATCCTATCGCTTCGAACCAATTAGACCGACAGCCTCATAGCGTGCATTCTATCGAACAAAAAACCGGGCGGCTATGGCTTCCCTCATTCTTTGCACCGTGGTGTCTACTTTACCCGAGTTTTGCTCGCTTATTTGGCGGGAGCTGTGCGACTTACGTATAATCTTGTATGCCTTTCGCCTATCAGCACGACACGACTCTCACCGCAAATTTGGCGGTTCAGACCGACTTTCCCATGCGCGCCCTCAATACATTAGGTATCGAGGCGACCGCTCATGCCTATTTATCGATCAACTCGGTGGCAGACCTGCAACTGGTGCGATCAGATCCAGCCCTATCTCAGTTGCCGCGCCTGATATTAGGTGGCGGTAGTAATGTGGTGCTCACGCGCGATTTTCCAGGATTGGTGCTGCACATCCGCAATCAAGGTATCCAAGTTGTTGGGGAAGATGCTGATGCTGTCATGATACGTGTCGCTGCCGGTGAAACCTGGCACGCGCTCGTTGAGTGGACATTGACGCACGGATTGGGTGGATTAGAAAATCTATCGTTAATTCCAGGCAATGTTGGTGCCGCACCGATTCAAAATATCGGCGCTTATGGCATTGAGATGCAAGACCGGTTTCATGCGCTAACCGCATTCGATTTTACGACCGGAGAAATGTTGACGTTGCATCGCAAAGATTGCGCATTCGGCTATCGCGACAGTATCTTTAAACACGCTTTACGCGACCGTGCTGTCGTGATTGATGTGACATTTTCATTACCGAAACGTTGGCAAGCGGATGTGCGTTATGGCGATATTAAGGATGAATTAGCGGCGCGTGGTATCGCCGAACCAGATGCGCTTGATGTGAGTAACGCCGTCATCGCGATTCGGACGCGCAAGTTGCCTGATCCAGCGGTGATCGGCAACGCAGGCAGTTTTTTCAAGAATCCAATCATCCCAGCCGCTCAACGCGACGCTTTACTCGCCCAACATCCTGCAATGGTCAGCTATAAACAAACAGACGGTGGCTTTAAACTTGCCGCTGGATGGTTGATTGATCAATGTGGCTGGAAAGGGAAGGCTCTGGGACGGGTTGCCATGTATCAAAAGCAGGCGTTAGTTCTGGTTAATCTAGGTGGTGCGAACGGGCAAGACGTTGTTCGCTTATCGGAAGCGGTTCAGGCCGATGTGATGGCGCACTTTGGCGTGGCATTGGAACCGGAGCCGATTTTTGTGTGATCGGTGATGACGTGCAAGGCGGTTTTACATGAGTCGTCTTGCACCGTGGGCGACTTTTAAGAAGCCGCCCACTCTCCATTCAATACGATGTTAGGCATAATGACAAACGTAGTTCAGCGTCTCAATCGTTTCAATATCAAAACTGGAATTCGCTGGAATATCAAAGCTATCGCCTGCCACGTACCTGGTCCACAGCGGCTGATCTTTTTGGCGCACTTGGCAGAGTCCGCTGGTGACGTCCATTATTTCGGCCACGCCAGTGTTAAATGTCAGCGTCGAAGGCAGGATTACACCCAAGGTTTTTTTTATGCCATTTTCAAGAATGATGGTGTGGGAAATACATTTGCCATCAAAGTAGACGCTGGCTTGTTTCAGGACAGATACGTTATCGAATTGCGCGCTCATAAGGAAAGCCTTTTAGTTAGAGGGTAAGAGTTGGTGAATGTGATAAAGCGTGGCAATTATGCCAAATTTCATTGCTTTCATGATCGGCTTGTCCATAATATTTAATGCAATATTTTCCGTAATCAATACGCAAAAAATATGTAAAAAAAGATGCGTAACGTGGATGTCGTGCGTTAGTATTTTTCTACATCGGCGCGCTAGATCGCTGAATATGCTTTCAACGATAAAAAGTCCCTATTGATCCTTGCATCAATAGAGACTTTTTATTTTTTCAGGCAAAATTTCACGTGTATTAGTGTTTTAGTGAATGAATGAGTGAATGTGATTCAAATCATTCAGACACTTTTGCGACCAATATTATCCGCGCTGGTTACGCGCGTTAGCAGCAATCCGCAAACGCAACGCATTCAGTTTGATGAAACCGCCTGCATCGGCTTGGTTATAAGCGCCGCCATCTTCATCGAATGTAGAAATCTTCATGTCGAATAATGAGTCGGTTTTGGAGTCGCGTGATACGACGATGACATTGCCTTTATAGAGCTTGAGACGAACCCAGCCGTTGACGCGTAATTGAGTTTGGTCAATCAGCGTCTGCAATGCAACCCGTTCCGGCGCCCACCAGAAGCCGTTATAAATCATCGATGCGTAACGTGGCATCAGATCATCTTTCAGATGCGCGACTTCGCGATCCAGTGTGATGGATTCAATGGCGCGATGTGCGCGCAGCATGATCGTGCCGCCCGGGGTTTCGTAACAGCCGCGTGACTTCATGCCGACGAAACGGTTTTCGACCAGATCCAGACGGCCGATACCGTGCTTGCCGCCTAAACGGTTCAGTTCGGTCAGAACGGTTGCTGGTGACATGCGCGTGCCGTTGAGTGCAACGATGTCGCCTTTTTCGTATTCGATGTCGAGGTATTCGGCTTGATCCGGTGCTGCTTCTGGGCTGACAGTCCAGCGCCACATACTTTCTTCGGCCTCGGCACTTGGATTTTCCAAATGACGGCCTTCAAAGCTGATGTGCAGCAAGTTGGCATCCATTGAATAGGGTGCGCCGCCATTTTTGTGTTTCATGTCGATTTCGATACCGGCGTCTGCTGCGTATTGCAGCAATTTTTCACGCGACAGCAAATCCCATTCGCGCCAAGGTGCAATGACTTTGACGTTTGGCATCAACGCATAAGCGCCAAGCTCAAAACGAACTTGATCGTTACCTTTGCCGGTCGCGCCGTGCGAGATTGTGTCTGCGCCGGTTTCGCGGGCGATCTCAATGAGGCGTTTTGCGATCAACGGACGCGCAATCGACGTGCCGAGCAAGTATTCACCTTCATACACGGTGTTGGCACGAAACATCGGGAATACGAAGTCACGCACGAATTCTTCACGGACATCATCGATGTAAATATTTTCCGGCTTGATACCAAATTTCAATGCTTTTTGGCGCGCTGGTTCCAGCTCTTCGCCCTGACCTAAATCGGCGGTGAAGGTGACGATTTCACATTGATAGTTGTCTTGTAGCCACTTCAAAATGACTGAAGTGTCGAGGCCGCCGGAATAGGCGAGAACTACTTTTTTTACGTCGCTCATGATCTTCTTTCTAATGTTTCAGTGCTATTCAGTAATTAAGTTGCTAGCTAACGTGTTAACTAAGTGGCTTTTCGGTCGGCGTCAACGTGGCGTTACACCGCTTGAAAGTCTGCTTAGGCGATCTGGTTGCATTCTCGCTTGCGTAGGAATGTAAGACAGAAATCGCATTTAAAAATATACATTTCAGGTATCGAGTTTTCCTACCACCAGATATTCCAACAGTGCTTTCTGCACGTGCAAGCGATTTTCAGCCTCGTCCCAAACGACCGATTGTGGTCCGTCGATGACTTCGGCTGATACTTCTTCACCCCGATGCGCGGGAAGACAATGCATGAAAAGTGCGTCCGGCTGTGCACGTGCCATTTTGGCCTGATCCACGATCCAGCCATCGAAGGCTTTCAGGCGTGCATTATTTTCAGCCTCATAACCCATACTCGTCCAGACATCGGTCGTGACCAAGTGTGCGCCCACGCAAGCATCCGAGGGATTATCGAACAAAGTGTATTGCGTGCTATCAGCGGTGACCAGCATCGGATCGAGATCGTAGCCTTTTGGCGTTGAGATATTGACGTGAAAGCCAAACACCTGCGCCGCTTGTAGCCATGAATACAACATATTGTTGGCATCGCCGATCCACGCTATCGTCTTGCCAGTGATAGAACCACGTTGTTCAACGTAAGTGAAAAGGTCCGCCAATACCTGACATGGATGATATTCATTCGTCAGGCCATTGATCACCGGCACGCGTGAATTGGCAGCAAAACGCTCAATGATGTCCTGGCCGAAGGTACGGATCATGATGACGTCGCACATGCGTGACATCACTTGTCCGGCGTCCTCGACCGGTTCACCACGTCCGAGTTGGCTGTCGCGCGTGTTGAGATAAATGGCGGCACCGCCGAGTTGATGCATTCCGGCCTCAAACGACAAGCGGGTGCGGGTCGAGTTTTTCTCGAAAACCATCACCAGCGTGCGATCAAGTAGCGGGTGGTGCGGCTCATAGTTCTTAAACTTACGCTTGATGATGCGGGTACGTTCAATGATGTACTCGTACTCATCGAGCGTAAAGTCGGAAAACTGCAGGTAGTGTTTGATTGCCATAAATGAAAATGGCGGCCAGTGGTAGATCTGCCGCCGAAGTTTCTAACCCGTTCAATTATAAGGGATATTGCTCAAAAAGATACCTAAGGAAGGAGCCTAATCAACCTTATCTCCGCTACAAGCCATGCACAAGCCACGGCGTATCGGAAGCATGTTGGGATGGCCGCATCATCTGGCTTCAATACAGTGTTTGTGATGATTCATGCAACAGTTGCTTATAGAGCTGATGCCGCATTGGGGCAATTTTTCCTTCTTGCACCGCTTCAAGAACAGCGCAATTCGGTTCTATCAAGTGATGGCAGTTGTAAAATTTACATTTCCCCAAAAATGGTGCGAACTCTCGAAAAGCGCGTTCCAGCATGCCTTCGCTGAGTTGATACAGGCCAAACTCCTGAAATCCGGGCGAGTCAATGATGTAGGTTTCATCGTCAGCCGTTGGATGCACTTCATACAATCGGGTGAAAGTCGTCGTGTGTTTTCCGGTATCCAATGCCGCCGAGATTTCCCGGGTGGCAATGTCAGCGTCTGGCACGATCAGATTGATGATCGATGATTTGCCCATACCTGATTGCCCGATCAGGATGGTCGACTGGTTTTCCAGAAGAGGCATTAAGGTGGCGCAGGTTTGCTCTGGCGCTCCTATTGCCGATACTTCGTGGATCGGATAGCCAAGCTTGGCATACGGTTGTAGCCGTTCGCGTGTTCTCGGCAGTGAGGCGACGATGTCGGTTTTGTTCAATATGATGTGCGCGGCGACACCCGCCGCTTCAGCCGCCACCAAGGCGCGCGAAATCAGATCGTCGGTAAAGCCCGGTTCCGTCGCCACGACGATAAATAGTTGTGAAACATTGGCGGCGAGCAACTTCGATTTGTATTGATCCGAACGGTATAAGAGGCTGCGCCGTTCTCCGAGGGACTCGATCACCGCCTGGTTTTTTGAGGTCATGTTGAGATTGACCTTATCGCCCACGGCAACATCGCTCTTCTTGCCGCGTGTCACGCAATGCAGTTTTAAGGACTCGCCATCCACTAGCGCCTGAACCATATAGTGACGTCCGTGGGCCGCGATGACGACGCCGACAGCATTGGCGATGCCCGTTTTTACCGCTTTACCCGGCTTCGGTTTGTAATGATCAACCATGGAATGTAACCGGTTCTAATTTTGTGGCGAGTAGCTTATTGATACGTACCGAGGCTGGAGGATGCGAATCGTAAAACGCGGAATGTAACGGATCAGGCGTGAGCGTCGAGGCGTTGTCCTCGTACAATTTAACCAGCGCGGCGACCAGATCGTCAGCATTAGTATATTTGGCTGCAAACGCATCTGCTTCAAATTCATGCTTTCGCGAAGTGATTGATGACAGCGGTGACAACATGAACGTAAAAATTGGCAGTGCCAGCATGAACAAAATTAATGCCATCGCATTGTTATTCGAAAGGTCAGATAACAGCAACGGAATAACGCCAAGTCCGGTAAAAAACCATAATTGTTCTTTGAGATAACCGAGTAATGCCAAGAAAACAAGTGAGACTGCAAATATGACCACGATCCGCTTAACAATATGTTTGAGTTTGAAATGTCCCAATTCATGCGCCAATACCGCTTCGATTTCATGCGGTGCAAGGCGCGCCAGTAATGTATCAAAAAAGACAATACGTTTGCTAGCGCCAAAGCCGGAGAAATAAGCATTGCCGTGCGCGCTGCGCTTGGAGCCATCCATGACGAACAGTCCTTTTGAAGCAAAGCCGACACGCTGCATCAACCCTTCGATCCGTGCTCGCAAGCTGTCATCAGTCAATGGCGTGAACTTATTGAACAGCGGTGCGATCACCGTTGGAAACAGAATGAGCATCAATAATTGGAAACCGCTCCACACCAGCCAGGCATAAAACCACCAAATATCACCGGATTTTTCCATGAGTAACAAAATCACCCAAATCAACGGCAAGCCAATTGCAGCCCCCAACAAGGTGCTTTTTAACAAATCGGCGAAAAACAGCTTATGCGTCATTTTGTTGAAACCATAACGCGCTTCAAGAACAAATTGTTTGTAATAGGCAATTGGCAAATCGATTACGCCAGAGATCAGTACAAAGGCGACCACCAGGCTCATTTGATACAACATGCCAGAACCGGTCCAGCCATATAATGAGCCGGATAGCCATTGCAAGCCACCCAATAGCGTGAAGCCGATCAACACAACGGCATTGATGAGTAAGCCAAAAAGTCCAAATTTGGTCTTGGCAACGGTGTAATCTGCGGCCTTTTGATGCGCCGAAAGATGAATTTTTTCGGCGAATTCGGGTGGCACTGCGCTACGATGCTGGATGACGTGACGAATCTGTCGCGAACCGAGCCAAAAGCGTACTGATAGGCTTATTGCCAAAAAAACTATAAATAATACTGAAAATGCAAATGAAGACATGTTGTCCCTATGTGAGAAAATACGCGACTGACGGCGAAAACTAATCGCGTTTCCCAATAAATAGTAAAGAGAACAATTATGTCACAAGCTATCGATTCATCGACACCATCCGCACCTGTTGTGGCGCCATTACGTCCGAATGAATTCAATCTGATCTGGGTTGATATGGAAATGACCGGACTTGACCCGGATGCAGAGCGCATTATTGAAGTGGCGGTAGTCGTCACCGACCCGCAACTGAATATTCTGGCAGAAGGTCCGGTTTTTGCGATTCATCAGTCTGATACATTCTTGGATGGTATGGACGCCTGGAACAAAGGCACGCACGGTCGCTCTGGTTTGATCGAACGCGTCAAGACCTCCACGGTGACTGAAGCCGAAGCCGAAACTGAGCTGATCGCCTTCTTGCGCAAATACGTACCGAACGGCAAATCGCCGATGTGCGGCAACACTATTTGCCAGGATCGTCGTTTCATGGCGCGTGGCATGCCTAAGCTGGAAGCGTTCTTCCACTATCGCAATCTGGATGTCTCAACATTAAAAGAATTATGCCGCCGCTGGAAGCCAGAGTTGGCGAGTGGATTCAAAAAACATCAAAAGCACACGGCGTTGGCAGATATTCTAGAGTCAATTGAAGAGCTGAAATACTACCGCGAACACTTTATTAAAGAGTAAGCCGGACACGCGTCAAGATAGGCGTTCAAGCAAAAAAACCTCACCGCTCATATGAATCGGTGAGGTTTTTTATATTGTGCAATGCATTCCGCTATATCGGATTGCCCACCATTGCAGACAGCGCTGCAAAGTTAATTATTCTTCAGCTAACCCAGCGCCACAGCATTTTTTAAATTTCTTGCCGCTACCGCACCCGCACAGATCATTACGTCCGACTTTTGGTGTTTCGCGTTGAATCGTTTTGACTGCGGATTTACGGTTTGGCAACCAATAACGATAGATTTCCGGAATGGCCGATTCGACTTCCACTGTCAATTTATGGCGCTTGACCGGATCCTCGCGCAAAAGCATTTCCTCTTCTTCCAGCTCTTCGGCCCCAAGCAAATAAATCGGCCGCACCACGGTCGCTAAATTCGAGGTCCAGATTGGCTCCCACGCTTTGGCGCGTAGATTAATACCTTCCCAGAAACCCCACGTCCACGCTTCACCATCCAGCAGCGGCTTTCCTTCATGCTCAAACTCGCAAAATAATGGCTCGTATTCTTTTGGTGCCACTTCCAACGTCACCGCGATTTCATTCATGTAGCGCGCTATCAGGCCGACAGTGCGCTCGAATTCCTTGTCAGACTTAAACTTAGGCGCATCCTTCAGTGATGGTCCCCAGACGTGCGGTAACCACTCACCAAGTAAAACTTGCTCTGGCCCGATCACCAGCGCGGTCAGATAACCATGCAGCGTATCCATCGTCATGCTTTCTTCGCCGCAGCGGTCGGAAAGCAAAAAGTCGTCTAATTCATCAAATTCTTTATCTGATAACGGTTCGTCAAGTTCCATCGTGATGCCTATATAAAATGTAAGTGTAAAGTGCGCGATGGCGGATTTTACGATTGAAATGCGCCAAACCTGCAAAAAGCGTCAAAAAACAATCAAATCACGGGAGTGTTGACTAGCTCCGGCCATTTTATTGCCGACGCTCAGTCAAATGAACGTGAAGATCAGCTTGGGAAGTCCCGTCCTAGTGCGTGCATTAGCCGATCTCTTCTTCGAAATTAAGCTCAATGCCGTTACCAGCAGGATCTTTGAAGAAAAGCTGGGTTTGCCGCGTTATCTGCACCAAAGCAACTTTGTACACGACTTGATGCAGCGCCAATCGTGCTCGCATCTCTGCCTGATTGATACAGGTAAAGGCAACGTGGTCAAAAGTGTTGGGCCTTGTATTTTTTGCATCACCTAATAATGCGTCGCTTGGTACTTCCTGCACTGCTTCGCTGGCAATCTCATTCATTGCCTGACTCAAATGCAAAATCGGGCGACCGCCTGCATAAAGCCAAAATCCGACACTATTAAAAGCAGGGCGCGCACCTTCTTCGAGACCCACAACATCGCAATAGAAATCCCTGAGTATCATCATCAGGTCGTGCGGTGCGCGTAAATTGTAATGATTGAGGCCGATGGCTGGCATGAAAAATTCCGGTTGAATTGATGTCGACAACAACGGCCACTTGTTCTCCGTAACCCAAATTTTACGCCTGTTGAATGATGACGTTGTGCTTTATCCCATTGTGGCAAAAATGACGGTCAATAAGCGGTATTCCTTCGGTTGGAAAAAAATAGTGACCGTGACTGAAATATTTGGATGTCACGAAAGATGATAGGGCGACATTGCAGCTTACAATGGAGATTATGAACCTACTCACACCCGCATCATTTTCTACCTTGACCCCGGACACCGTGCTCGATGCGCTCGACAGCATTGGCTTACACGGCGATGGTCGTTTGCTTGCGCTCAATAGCTACGAAAATCGGGTTTATCAGATTGGGATGGAAGATGGTCCTCCGCTGGTGGCGAAATTTTATCGACCACAGCGTTGGAGCGATGCCGCGATTTTGGAAGAGCATGCATTTGTGGAAGAACTTGTAGAGCGCGAAATTCCCGTAGTGCCAGCTTCGGCGAGTAAAGACGGCAATACTTTGCATCAATTTCACGGCTTCAGATTCGCAGTGTTTCCACGCCATGGCGGACGTTCGCCTGAATTGGAAGATAGTGCGACGTTAGAATGGCTCGGACGATTTTTGGGTCGTATCCATTCGGTTGGACAATTAAAAACATTTCAACATCGGCCTACGCTAGATATCACCACCTTCGGAATCGAGCCAAGTAATTATTTGTTGGGAAGCGGGTTTGTGCCCGAAGATCTGCTTGCGGCTTATCGCACTACTGTAGCGCAGGCGCTCGACGGTGTGCGGCGCTGCTTTGATCGTGCCGGTGACGTTGGCGCGCTGCGCTTGCATGGCGACTGTCATGGCAGTAACGTACTCTGGACCGATGCCGGGCCGCACTTTGTCGATTTTGACGATAGCCGCATGGGACCCGCTGTACAAGATTTATGGATGTTATTGTCGGGTGAACGTCAGGACATGGTGCGACAGTTGTCCGACCTGCTTGCAGGATATGAGGATTTTTGCGATTTCGATCCGCGTGAATTGCATCTGATTGAAGCGTTGCGAACCTTGCGTCTGATTCACTATTCGGCATGGATTGCCCGGCGTTGGGATGATCCTGCCTTTGCCGTTGCATTCCCCTGGTTTAATACGCAGCGCTACTGGCAGGATCGCGTGCTGGAGTTGCGCGAGCAGATCGCATTGATGGATGAGCAACCGTTGTGGCCAGCGTAAGGTTTCTGGCAACTAGATGGCTGGAATTGACGCAAAGCTCGTCAGCAAAACGCCTCGATTTAATTGACGGCAGTTTTGCTACTTCTAAAGCGTATATAGACAAAGTAATCGAAGATACATAATGACATCAAACAGCAAAACACTCACACCCGCATTGGCATCTCAGTTTGCCAACATGGTCCTTGGTCATCTGACGCAGGAATACCCCAACAAACTGACGCATACGCTAGATAGCGCCGCCGATGTAAAGAGTCCTCGCGCCCTCTATCCCATTTTTTACGGCAGCTACGACTGGCATTCTTGCGTTCACGGTTATTGGTTACTTACGCGGTTGTTGACGCGTTATCCGACATTGGCGGAAGCTTCGGCAATACGGGCCGTGTTTGACCAACAACTGACTGAAGAAAACGTAAAAGGTGAGTTGGCCTATCTTGCATCGCCATCACGCGCCGGCTTTGAGCGTCCATATGGATGGGGGTGGTTACTGGCGTTGCAGTCTGCGCTGAACAAACTTGACACCCCAGAAGGCCAGCGTTGGGCCAAAACCTTAATGCCGCTGTCCGATGCTTTTGTTGCCCTTTTCGTTAATTTTTTGCCTAAAGCAACTTATCCGGTGCGCGTCGGTACGCATTTCAATACGGCCTTTGCGATGACGTTGGCGCTGGAATACGCCCGTGCGGTTAATAACACACAGTTGGAAACACTGATCGCCGAAACGGCACGACGGTGGCATGCCCAGGACGTGGACTGTCAGGCCTGGGAACCAAGCGGGGATGAATTTTTGTCGCCTGCGCTGATGGAGGCTGAACTGATGCGGCAGGTTTTGCCAGCCGCCGAATTTGATACGTGGTTCCGTGCATTTTTGCCTCATCTGGCGCAACGTCAACCGGCTACCTTGTTTGAACCAGCAACAGTTACTGACCGAAGCGATGGCAAGATTGCGCATCTGGACGGACTTAATTTTAGTCGTGCCTGGTGTCAGCGTTCACTGGCAGGTGCATTGCCGTTGGATGATGCACGTTCAGTCGTATTATTGGATGCAGCCGATCACCATTTTGACAGTGCCATTGCACATATTTCTGGTGATTATATGGGGGAACATTGGTTGGGAACGTTTGCTTTGTTGGCTTTGGAGGCTTGATTTATTGTGCAGGTATTTTGAGTCGGGAAGGGCTTGCGGTTCGATGCTTGGATAACTTGAGCGGTTGGTGCTCCGTGGATGCTGGTCGGGGTAGCCCGACAGGTAGTTACTTTCTTTTGCCTCGGCTCGGCGCCCCCGCCAAGAAAAAGTAACCAAAGAAAAGGCGACCGCAACTGACGCTGCCCTGCGGGTTCCCAAGTATTTCAGCCGTCAGTCGGGTTGAAAGACCAAATCGCTTCGCTCAAACATGTCTTCCAACAATTCCCGACTGACAGCTGAAATACTTGGCAGCGTCCTTGACGGGGTACGTCAAATTCAAAAGCAACTGTAACTGCAACTTCCACAGCATTTATAGTGGCTGTGATTCAGTTTGCAATAACCCCGTCTACAAGCTTTATATGTCAATAAACTTAAGCGAACGGTTAATGCGCAACCGATTTAGAAAAGACATTCAGTACGACGACGCCCGCCACAATCAAACCGATCCCGATCAACGCTGCGGTGTCCAACGTTTGTTTGAATACTAGCCACCCGATCATGGCGATTAGCGCAATACCAATGCCGGACCACATCGCATACACGATGGCGACCGGCAATGTGCGCAATGTTAGCGACAGAAAATAAAACGCGATCAGATAACCTGTGACGACTACGATTGACGGCAGCAAGCGGGTGAACTCGCTGCTGGCTTTTAGTGCGCTGGTGGCAATGACTTCTGCGACGATAGCGATACCTAAATAGAGCCAATGCATTATTTTCCTTAGAAGCCAGTACTGGCGCAGCGGGTGAAAATTGGTCGACTAACATCATCGATTTTGGATTTTCTCAGTTCACGTTAAGTCGCTATCGGTTTGCGTATTTCTTTGTGCGTGCGTTCTGCGTGAACATCTGATCATATAAGAACAGACAAACACCTCGGATGTTTGCGCGACAGGTTTTTGCATGAATGCGGCATGCCGATAATATTGGGAGCGCTTACTCGCTGTCTGTGCCATGGGGTTCTTCGTCGGACAGAGCGAGAATCAACGCATCAAATACAAGTCGGATTCTGGCGGGTACCGGACCTCGCTGTGGTCGATACACAAACAAGCCCCAAGGCTCGGGAGCCAGTTTTTCCATCACAGGAATAAGCTCTCCGGCGGCGATTAATTTTTCCACTAAGAATCCCGGTATCTGACCATACGCCAGGCCCGATAGCACCGCCGCCAATTCAGCTTCTGCGTCATCGCAAATAAAACGTGCGTTGGGAGGGTTAGATTGCTGTCCTCCCGCGAATAACCATGGCCATGGTCGACCGGTATCGCGATCAAACATGGCGGTGGTTGGGAGTGCGTTTAAATCTTCTATATGTTTGGGATCGCCATGTTCGGCAAAGAGGCCCGGCGTAGCAACCACATGAAAGCGCACTTTGGCGACCTGTCGTGCGACGAAACGGCTATCGCGTAAATACCCCATCCGTACGCCGATATCGATTTTTTCACTTACCACGTCAGCATGGCGGTCACTTAGACGAAGGTCGAAACGGAGTTGAGGATGTTGTTTTGCAATCAACGTGAGCGCAGGCAACAATAACTGACGCCCGAGGACGCTGGGTGCGGTCAGCGTTATCAGACCTTCCAATTCCAACTCGCTAGTTTCATCGGCGCTTACAAACAGACCATCCAATTGCGCTACGCTTTGACTGGCGCGGGTTGCGAGCATTTCGCCGTAGGCAGTAATTTGGACATTGCGTGTATTACGATGAAACAGAAGCTCACCTTGTAATCGTTCAAGCTCTCGCACCGCTCTGGTGACCGCTTGCGGCGATATACCAAGTTTGATCGCGGCTTCTTTAAAACTGATTGCTTCCGCTGCAACACAAAAGATACGCAACATTTCTAAGCGATTTAACATTTTCCCTAACTATTCCAAAAAATGGAATTATAAAGTGAAATATTGATCATTTACTGGCAGATAGTATCCTACGATACTTGCTCCAACGCAAAAAATGTTTTGCATAAACTGGAGTAACAAAAATGAACAAAAATATCGAAGGTAAAGTAGTTGTGATTACCGGTGCCAGCAGCGGTTTGGGTGAAGCCACTGCGCGCCATCTGGCCGCTCTTGGAGCTTCAGTGATGCTCGGCGCACGGCGCCTGGATAAATTGATTCAGATTGCCGCTGACATTCGCGCAGCAGGTGGAAAAGTAGAGATTGCTGCCACAGATGTGACGCAGGCTGTTGAAGTGCAGGCGTTGATCGACGCCGCCGTCCGCACTTTTGGACGTGTCGATGTATTGGTAAATAACGCGGGGTTGATGGCGATTGCGCCGATGAGCGAGACCAAGGTGGATGAGTGGGATCGGATGATCGACATTAACATCAAAGGCGTGCTCTACGGCATTGCAGCGGTATTGCCAATTTTTCAAAAACAAGGCAGTGGACATTTTATTAACATTGCTTCGGTGGCCGGTATTAAAGTATTCAGTCCGGGCGGCACTGTTTATAGTGGCACCAAGTTTGCCGTGCATGCGATTACTGAAGGATTACGTCATGAAGTTGGTGGCGCGATCCGCACCACGACCATTTCGCCAGGTGCGGTGGATTCCGAACTCAAGCTGGGCAGTTCCCACGAGGCAAGTGCTGCGTCAGTGAATGATTTTTATCAGATGGCGATTCCAGCGGATTCGGTTGCGCGTGCAATCGCTTACGCAATTGAGCAACCCGCTGGCGTGGATATTAATGAAATTGTCTTGCGGCCGACGGTTCAGGATTTCTAAGTTAGTAAGTGTTTAACCTAAATAATGCCATAAATTTTTTCATTAATATTGTTATAAATGTTGTACTAAATATTGCACGAGCATGATTGAGCTAAGTGAAAATGCTTAGCTATAAAATAGTAAATAGTAAAGATAAAAGCGGCGCTGAGTGTGCCGTTTTTTCTTTTTAAAGTCGTTATTATAAAATTATCGATTGCTGTAAAT
>NZ_JASJXA010000021.1:0-77994 GCF_035018905.1 Glaciimonas sp. Gout2
CTCCGATGGAGCTCCCTTTGGACTTGGAGACAAAAATGTGTTATTTATTTCTAGTGTTCAGGGAATGCATGATTTTGAAAATGTGAAGTTGGCGACTAAACTTTGTCATGATATTCAACCCGCGCAATTATTGATGGCGGCGATGAGCGGCGTAACGACTGCACTTGGTTTTAAGACGCTGGTAGGGATTGGCAATAAAAATCAGATATCGCAAGGTAAGAAATTTTATTTTTCATATAACAATTTTTTTGAAAAATATGGTGCTCTGGTGTCAGACACAAATTTTTATGAAATTCCTGTTCCATTCGTTGAAAAACCCCTTGAACTGATTGAAATGAAACATCGGAAACGGACGCAAAAAAAGCGCGCTTTCAAAAATGAAATTAGCGATCACGTGGCACGCGCAATGGAACATTTTTTTGTGAAAGAAGCACAAGAAGTCAGGAGGAGTATTGACTCCAGAAAAGATGTCGTGACGTCGTAAAACATCGCTTTCGTTCAATATAACAATTTTGTGTCTTACATTTTTTTACGACCCTACGATCAGACGTACGTTTTCAATAGTAAATCGAATCTCTGTTTTGCAGGTGTGCCTCAACAGGAGCTAACACGATGAGATCATTAGTGATTACCGCACATGATTACAGATCGCGGCGGAAGGTGAACATGCATTTCATCGCTGCAGAATTGGCGAAATATGGCCCGACCAGTTTTTTTTCATGCCAATACAGTTTTCTTTCCCAATTAAAATCGGATCCTCGGAGTTCTTTGGATAGTCTCGCCAATAAAGTGGAGATGTACGAAGGTGTTAATTGCTACCTTTGGAAAACAATTATCCATCCAATCAACTTGCGCAAGGGTGCTTTTTATCCTATCGAAAAATTTCTATTTAAACGTTACATCGACCATCCCAGTCCGGTGCTGGTGGAGTGGATACAAAATGCCGATGTAGTGGTATTTGAAAGTGGCATAGCACCAATTTTCTTTGATTTAGTGCGACGCCTCAATCCGCAGGCAAAAACTATTTATCTCGCCTCGGATGATCTCGATACCATTAACGTCGCATCTTATGTAAAAGATACGTTCGCCCGAGTCGGGCCGAAAATGGATGCGCTTTGCCTAACGTCGCGCATGCTGGCTGATCGGATGCCAAGTCTGGAAAACTGTTATGTGATCCCGCACGGTTTCGATTATTCGGTGGAAGATCATGCCGATCCCTCGCCGTATGGGCCGGGTCTGCATGCGGTATCGGTTGGGTCTATGCTATTCGATCCCAGTTTTTTTGTCATCGCATCGGCAATGTTCCCGGAAGTCACATTTCATATTATTGGGTCGGGCACGGGAGCCGAGCCGGGGTACGGAAAGAATGTAGTGGTCCATGAAGAAATGCCACATCAGGCTACGTTACCCTATATCAAGCACGCGACGATGGGCATCGCACCTTATCGTTCGAGCGAGGTGCCACGCTATCTTTCCGATACGTCCATGAAGCTAATGCAATATGATTTTTTTCGGTTGCCAGCGGTATGCCCGGTGGGGATTGCTGGTGACTATCCATCGCGCTTTGGGTATATTCCGAGCGATGCCGACTCGATCGGGCAGGCTATTCGTGCAGCACTGGTGGCACCGCGTATAGCGCCGAAAAGAACGCCTTTGCGTTGGTCTGAAGTGATGGAGCGGTTACTGGCGCCCGATACGTTTGCAGACACGAAATTGACCGACTTCACCGTGTGATCCCTGCGTTGGAGAATGGAAAGCGGGAAGCCCGTAATGTGGGTCGAAAGGGTGCGAGATTTTAACGTCTCGCACACGGGATTATCGTTCTACTTAGCAGAGCAGGGTGAAGTCTATCGTTTTATTGTCCCGAAAAGCGCCGTCTCACGCTAAAACTATAAGCGATCTGGCGCGCCAACAGGATTAGATCTGCCGAAGGCGCAATGCCATCTACCAACAGTAATGAATTGAACGTCAGCGTTTTTTCGATTGCGGCGCTATCAGGGGCCATCGTGGTCAGCGACAAAATACCTAACGCGATTTGAGGCCGATCATTCGGCCAGACCACCGTGCCATCGTTGATACGGGGTGGGGCGCTTGGTCCGCGGCCATGGCTTGCGAAGCGAGTGTCAAAACAATTGCGCTGAACAGATTATGCAGAACGAATGAGATTGCGAGAGGACGGACAGTGAATTGTTTCAAAAAATCTCCGGAAATGATGCGTGTTAGTGGTAATTAAGGCAATGAATTGTCATTGTTTGATTAACTGGTCTGCGTGCTTATTTATTGTGGTTTCGAGTACGAAATGATGCCAAGTTAAGTCCGATAATGATGAAATTGATAATATTTATGTAGTCCCTTGAGTTCCATCATGACCTTTAGCGCTTTAACCATGCACTGAAAAAGTATCAAATATATAACTTCGCCGTCATCGTCACACAAACACCTTAAACAGGTATTTCTCCGTGCAATTGCTGAATGTCGATTGTCATTTTGGCTTGGTCTTCGTACACTACTCCCCAATCAAAATTCAAATAAATCATCCGACTGGCGGTGGTTGTTTTGCGTCGATAGACTAAAAACAGCAATCGCCAGTCGGGCTTTCAGGAAGAAAACTATGGCGAGTTCTTATTTTCCGAAGTGGCGCTTGCGCGCCGCTGTGGCAGGCGGGCAGGCACAAATCATCTCAACCGATGAGCGCCTGCCTTGGCCACAGACTTTTGCAATGGGTGTGCAGCACGTGGTCGCGATGTTTGGTTCGACGGTTTTAGCGCCATTGCTGATGGGATTCGATCCAAATTTGGCGATTTTTATGTCCGGCATAGGAACGCTATTGTTTTTCGTCTTGGTAGGTGGGCGTATTCCAAGTTATTTGGGTTCCAGCTTTTCGTTCATCGGGCTAGTGATTGCCGTCAGCGGTTATAGCGGCAGCGGTGTCAATGCCAATCTTGGGGTCGCGCTCGGTGGCATTATCGCTTGCGGCGTGGTCTATACGGTGATCGGTTTCGTGGTGATGCTGGTCGGCACGCGCTGGATCGAAAAGCTGATGCCGCCCGTAGTGACCGGCGCGGTGGTCGCTGTGATCGGTTTGAATTTGGCACCCATTGCCGTTAAAGGGGTGATCGGTAACAATTTCGATGCCTGGATGGCGCTTGGCACGGTACTTTGCGTCGGCGGGGTTGCGGTGTTCGCACGCGGTATGTTGCAGCGTTTGCTGATTTTGGTCGGATTGATGCTCGCTTATGTGATTTATGCGGTGCTGACCAACGGTGCAGGAATGGGAAAAGCAATCGATTTCTCAATCGTCGCTCATGCGGCCTGGTTTGGTATTCCCCATTTTTCCGCGCCCGTATTCCAGCTCAATGCGATGGCGTTGCTCGCTCCGATTGCGGTGATTCTGGTCGCTGAAAATCTCGGTCACATTAAGGCAGTAAGTGCCATGACCGGACAAAATCTCGATAAATATATGGGACGTGCATTCGTAGGTGATGGTTTGGCAACCATACTCTCCGGTAGTGTTGGGGGAACGGGCGTTACAACCTACGCTGAAAATATCGGCGTGATGGCCGTGACAAAAATTTACTCTACGTTGGTATTTGTGGTTGCCGCGCTAATTGCGCTGGTATTAGGTTTTTCACCGAAGTTCGGGGCCGTGATTCAGACTATTCCGGCGGCGGTATTGGGTGGTGTATCAATCGTCGTCTTTGGATTGATTGCGGTTTCTGGTGCGCGTATCTGGGTTGAGAATAAAGTCGATTTTTCTAATAACCGTAACCTTATCGTCGCTGCAGTGACGCTGGTATTGGGCGCTGGTGATTTTACGTTGAAGTTGGGTCAATTTTCGCTCGGTGGAATTGGTACCGCGACTTTTGGTGCAATTATTTTATACGCGTTGCTGGGTTTGAAGAAGACGTAAAGTAAAGACATTAAAGCGGCAATGTGTTGATTGCGCAGATACTTTCAATGGGCCTTAGGAATAGTTTCTTTCTTGAGGCCCCATGATGTCGCTTCAGTCTCTGCGACAGTAAACGTCCTGAAAAAACAATGTGTGTAAACGTT
The DNA here is from genome assembly GCF_035018905.1 of Glaciimonas sp. Gout2. Lineage (NCBI taxonomy): Bacteria > Pseudomonadati > Pseudomonadota > Betaproteobacteria > Burkholderiales > Oxalobacteraceae > Glaciimonas > Glaciimonas sp. Gout2. Next base: position 4,054 of record NZ_JASJXA010000021.1, read on the forward strand.
GCGTATGACCGATTTATTAAAAGTCAGATGGGCGATAAAGTAGCTGGCCGAACTAACATTGGTCGGCCGATGCAATAACCAGCCAACGTAAAAACTAACGATGCAAATAACTAACTAGCGAATGTAATACAGAGCGAAGAGCGAATTAGCCACCGCCCCAACATGTCGCCACCAGATTGACGTTGGCACCAATCAGACCTCGCTGCCCCGATTGATCCAGAACATACGTACCGCATCTATCCCCTAATCTAGGAGCAGCCTGAAGCGTAAACGCACTGTCAGAACTCGCAGTAACCTTTAAACTGTATCTGATATTTCCTGATTCTGGTGAGCGGGCCAATTCCGGCGGCAAAATCGGACGTGTTCCATTGACCAGGTAGGTGTTATTCACCGTAAATTGTTGCTCAAGCCAGTTGCTGGCTCGTAGCAATGCCGTCATCGCTTGTGTCCTGTCACTGCGCCTTATATATTCGGCATAACTAGGTACGGAAATAGCAGCTAAAATCCCAACGATCGCGACCACGATCATCAGCTCCATCAAAGTAAATCCGACTTGTTTTTGTATTTTTTTTCTGCTCACTGTGGCTTCCTGAATGGTGTCATCGCTGTTTATTGAGTCACTCTTCAACATGTGTTTCTCTTCACGCAGCGTACAAATAATAGGCATTAACGCTTCATGGCGTATCCCAATCAGCGCCGCTTAGATTTCTTTATTGGTCTGACACAACTATCTGGCGCCATCGCCGTATGACCTCCGACGACGTGACATAAGGTATGCATGTAGTTTTGCCATCCAGTTGATTGATGGTAATGCAGTCGTTTGATGTACCGGGAATACTTACGCCTTCGGAAGAAGTGCCGCCAGTTCCAATTGCGCTAGCGTTGTTACCTTGGGCATCCTGTATTGGTTTGCCATCCTTATCGACAAAAACAAAATCTTTAGCGACGCTCCCGTTCAGGATATCGGTTGCCATCGTGTACGATGTACCGCCCCCGTCACAGGGATTTACGGTGGGGCCAAGCGTTGTCGACAGCAGCACAACATTTTCTATGACTTGTAGGCGCCCAACAAATCGTTCGCCGGGATCTAGCATATCGATATACCACCCTCGCTTAGAGGACCAGTCGACAGCTCTATTGGTTAATATACGTCCTACCGTCACGCCGTTTTGCACCATTGGCGTGAGTCCTTGTTGTTGTAAATCTCCGCGGTCTTTTGTTGTGAATAGCCCAGGTTTATCCCATACGCCATATAAGGCTTGCTTATCCGTATTGGTTTTGTCGGCCGTTTCATAATATTTTCCGGTGCCAAAGGTCACCATAAAGCCGGCCGTTGGGTGCGGTGTCAATAGCGGTTGTTGAACAATCGGCGCAATGCTTCCATTGGCGGTGGTGGCCGTGAACATTTTTTTTGATACCCAATTATAAGGAGAGGTGGATGACATATCGAATTTCCACAAATTTCCTTTTAAATCACCCGCGTACGCAGCGATCAATTCACGCTTATGATTGAACAGCAAGCCCGGTGTGGATAATCCGTTTGGCGTCAATGTATCGCCAATCCTTGTGTCTATTTGATGAATCAGCTTACCGCTGGCAAGATCGACTACATATAAAATCGCTCTACCGCTCGCACTGTTATATCCGTTTCCGAAGATCGCCGCCCACCTTCCATTTGTCAAACGTACGGCCGCCAGCGTTCCTAATACATTGCCCAGATCTTTAAAGTCACCGCTGGCGCCAAGTTCCCATAAAATACTGCGTGCGCCGAGGCTCGCGGGACTAGTAACATCAATCGCAAATACGCCGTGTGAACCCGCACCAGTACTGCCTAATAAAATATTTTTCCATTGCCCACCAAGATAGGCATCTCCTTGTGCCAATTGTCCATCGACGAAATAATGATGTTTATAAGCCGGATCGCTCAATGATTTCAAATGGGGATAAACGGAATTCGGTATAAATGCGAATTTTTCAATCCCGGTTTGAGCGTCGAAACCATGTAGCATTCCATCGTTCGCACCGACATAAACCATCGCGGCGCGATTGCTTTCTTTTTTCTTGAGAAACGCGGCATACGTTTCGCCGCCGTTTCCATCAGAGGCTGATGTTGCATAACCGAAATTGGCCTTTCCGACATGTAACGGTGATGAGTTGATGATGTCGCCGAGCAAGTTTTCACGATATCGAAAAGTGCCACCGCTACTGTTTACCGTCTGCTCGGATGCTTTATTACCGCGCAAATATTCCGATATCGATTCCGATCCCAGATCAATTTTTTGAAAGGGGTCTAAGTTACTCCATGAAAATTTTATTCCGCCTGTGCCTGTATTCCAGGTCACAATATTTCGCGAGTCCCAGGGCGGAAATAGTGTTGCGGCGTCCCATTGCAGCTCTTTTTGTACCCCATTTTTTATGCTGTAAGCCTTTAAATGTCCAGTCCATTTTGTGGATTGAAAGCTTGGAGCATAAGAGAATCCAGCCGCACCGACCGTAGCGCCGGCATAGGCAATACTCGACCCCGCACCCTGTATGTCGCTGAGGGATTTCAGCATCTCAATCAAACCATTTTTTAAGATCGTGGGATTTTGTGCATTGAGATAACTACCACGACCGTTTACCGCAGCATGCCAAAGGTCGTCGATGGTATTTGATTTATCACTTACGGGCACTGGCCAGCTTCGATAGCCGCCTTTAATTCCGGCGTAATCACCTGATAGTGAGGTTTGGTAATCCGGCTGATATTTTAATACGCCACTTGCACCGAGGCTGACGGTATACGTCACCATATGTTGCCAGGTTGCCGGATCTTTGTTATTGGCAGTGATATGTCCGACTGTTCCACCTTGTCCTGGTCGGGATCCTATATCCGTCAACCAATACTTCATCGCCGTATCGGCCAGGGTGCCGGATGTCGGGGTAGCACCTTCATAGAAAGGTGGAGGAAAAGGTTGGCCTGGGATGAAAGGCTTTCCGGACACCGGGTCAAGCGGCACCGGAGCAGGTAAATCGTACGGCACGCTTTTATCGAAATTATCAACTTTTGAATTCGACAGATTCCAAAAGCCATCGGTCGATAAAATGGCGTAGTTTGACTGACATTTTAATTGAATCGGATCAGGCGGTGCGGGTGAGATGCCAGGCATGCCAAGTCCTTGGTAGTACTTTCCGACATTATCAAGTGCTATCGCAAGCGGCGTGCCTCCATTCGACTCGCTGGTGTATAACTTTTCGTACCATAGTGATTTTTGTGCGCTAGTAAAACTGGCAATTGGAACAAACCGTGTCTTATTTTGATTAATCGTTGAAAAGCCAATGCGGAAGCGATCGCTCAACCCCGAGAAGGCGATACCAAGCATAGTTTTCATCGCCAGATGGCGGGAGCGATGATAGGAAAACCAGTTGGCAAAATTTTGAATTTCTTCGTTATATGTACATTTGGTGGCATTTTTTGTGCAATCGCTACGCGTCGATGCGCGTGGATAAAAAGCGGTGGAGGGCAGAATGTCTGTTCGTACGTAGAATTGATCTTGGTACTGCGATCCATTTGTTTTTCCTTGACCGTGCCATGTGTAATAGTACGCATATTGCGCCTTGATAATGGGGCCGGACTTCGTACAAGTTTTATTTGTAGCAAATGTCTGTGGGTGGAAGAGGGGAAGTTTAAATGTTTTAGTGACGTGGCAAATTGCCGTGAGGGGAATTTTTTGACCGGTCTTAGCGTACCCATCCAATAATGTCGAGGTGGCATTTGCGTTCGCCATAAATCGACCGCTAGCCAACAGTCCCGGGGTATAGGTGAGTGCTGAGTTGTAATAAATTGGATTCCAATCGCTTGAGAAAAAAGCGGCCTGATTTTTGTCTGGTTGCTGAAAGCAAAAATTCTTGCAAATCCATCCGTATTTGTCATGATTATATTGGGGGGATGTATACGCATTGGTTACATCGTCCCCCGTTAGAGTCTCGAAGTTCATGCTGCCCGAATTATCGTAGATAAACATGAGATTGGGCGGTGGTGGCTCCGCCAAAAATAAGGGAGACTGCGCAATTTCAGCCAACGCGCTGCTGCATAATCCCATCATGGTTAAGCCAGTGATGCTGACTGCTGTATCGCGTATTAACTTGAGTCCGCGACCATGTATTCTGCGCACGAATAATCGGGATGAGGCTAATCTGACGAATAGTGTTGTTGGTAACATGATTTGCGTATCTCTCATTTTTTAAACCTTAAAGAGCTCTGCAGCATTACAACCGCATTGTCGGAGGGACCAGTGCCGCGCGCTGTGATCTGGTAGACGAAGATGCTTTCATCTCTGCTGACTTCCGTTGGACCTAATTGCAAAGTGTCTGAAATGTCGGTGGCCCGACATTTTGGTGAGCTTTTTACGCCGTAAGGCTTGGGATAAATCGATTTTAATGTGAGACCCTCGTAGTCGCTTCTTGCGCCGTTTCTTATACTTTTTTGCAGATCGATTTCACAATGACGGAGTGCCTGCTCCGCGGCTTGAAACGCCATTTGCTGATTACGCGCATTGCCCGCCAAGCTTTCGCCCGAGGTAGCATTGCGAATTTCGGTCACTCCCAGTAGCGTCATGACGACAAAAAAAATGAGTACCAAAGGCAAGGCAATCCCGGCTTGCCTTGTTATCGTCTTTGATATCGTCTTATTTCGCAGATTTATTTTTAGTTTTCTAGCCGGCTTAATCTTGGAAAAACTTGCGTTTTCATCTAATGAATGGTGGAAAAAGTGATGATCCGATTGGACACACCGATCACTGCTTCGTGGTGCGTGGTGGGAAACGTTCGCTGGGTCATGACGACTATCTGAATATATAGAATATTTTGCGTGCATTTATTGATCCAGCAACGTAGGTTGTACGTGATTACGTAAGGCAAAAGTGCGTGTTAACGTAGTATGCAATTTTTTATTAGGTGCAATTCTGGTCGTGTTATCGCAATCGCGATAAGATTGCGGGGTCGAAGTCACCTCGTTGTCGCTATGCAGCGCAATGCACACCTTTACACTGATGACCTGATCCCAATTAGTCTTGTTGGACCCTGAAATAGGAAGGGCTTCTACGTCATCGGCATTGCTGAAAAAAGTCGAGGGAGAATAGACACCTTTGGTATCCACGCCATAGGTCAATATCATTTTGTCGACATTACTTAACATTGACTGAGCCGGTTCTTGAGCGTTAACAATTTTTCCGTTACCCTCGCAAAATAACGAAGTCTCGCCATGTACCGTTTTTGTAAAATAGCGATTGATCACCGCGACTGACGTAGGCTCAGGAAGATCGGTATAGCCCGGTAGTGCGCCGTTACAATCAGCGCTAGTTTGATCCCAATAGTTTGAGGAATTCCAACGGCCTATCTCCGTATTTACCATATAACTCACAATGAATTCGGGCTGTTTGGCCGTCGTATTACATTGAAAGTCATCGGTCAACGGTAACTTAAAACCTCGCTGACAGGCTTTGAATCCGATCCCGCTAAAGTCTGTGGCGGTGGTTGTGCGCATATTGCCGTATCCGGCTTGCATCAAATTGCGGCCTATCATGTTCATGGCAATGTAGCCATCTTCCTGAATGCGCGCGTTGTCGTCGTTTAAGCGAGCGCTAAAGTGGCTACTAAAAAAAAGACTGGTAACGAATACCATCAGCACTAAACCAATCGCTAATGAGATCATCAATTCAATCAGGGAGAATCCACGATGCTTCTTTTTAGGAATCGCTAGCAGGATGGTCGTCATGGCACAAATACCGTTTTAAAACACCGGATTGTGTTGATATCCGTACCGCTAGGAAAGTTGGCGGCACAATTCGGATCGGGCTTGTCGCCATTAGCAGCTTTGGCTCTATTGGGTTCAGAAAAATATACAGTCAGAGTAAGGCCGTTGGTCGCGTCGCCAGTAACGTTTCCCCAGCCGCCGGCGATTGATCGCCTCAAATCGGTGCGCCAGTTGAAAAGATCCACTGCCGCGATTTGTCGGGGTGTGCACGAAGTGAATTTACAATGGCTTGAGGGAGTTCTGTTGGTGAGATAGTCGTCGTGCGTCACGTAGTCGCCCGCTGCGGAGGACCTGGCATTGGCTCGTATGCGGTCGGCCATATCTGCACTGGTCTGGCTAGCCAATGAACGAAATTGTGCCACCTTTTGATATTTTAATGAGATGACCTGTAATCCTGCCAGACCGAGTAAAGCGAACGCCGAAATCAGGAGTGCGACCAAAACCTCAATCATGCCGACTCCGCTTTGTCGGGACCGCTGGGCCGCAATTTTCAGGCGTTTCTTTTTTTGCCATTTCTGATTGTTGATGAAGCTCATCATAGGATATCTCTTATGTTCAACAAGCCGGAATAAACTCGCCATTTTGTCGATGTATTTGCACATGTCCGTTGATTGAGATACATACTTTGTGAACAAATTTATGATCGACACTAAATAAGAAAAATGGACTTACCCCGGTTTTTGTTTCGATTCTTCCAGTATCCTGATAGTGCAATGCAGTCACGGTCGCCTCAACCAGCAATTGTTTAGGGTACGCGCCGCGCCGGGCGGTTATTTCTCCGCCGCTTCCACCGCTGTCATTGGTCATCGTCAACCAGCCACTGGACCAATTGGTCTTCAAAGCGCAGACATTCGATCCGATATCTCCGTTGACGCTACTGCAAACGGTGACACGCTTACCGCGCTTGACCGCTTCGGATCTGGCTAGGCGATTGGCGGCAATAAACTCTTTTACGCTGGTAGAGACGCGTTGTTCATCTACAAAGTCACGCATTGATGGCAAAGCAATTGCCACCAGAATGCCAAATACAACGATGGTCATCATTAGCTCAACCAACGTAAAACCTTTGTTTGCAGCAGCCATGATGTCGGGTTCTTTACAAGTGTAAGAAGACAAAGATGAAGGCAAATCCGTACGAGAGCCATAAAAGGGCGCAATGCGAAATGCAGCGAAAGACGCGCTAACGTTTTTCCCAAATAAACATTGGACTATTATTTAAAAAGCGAAGGACCATTTTCAACTAAATAGCGTCGAGAAAAATCTGAAAATTTACGAGATTGGTCTATAAATAAAAGTCTTTGATGGCAGAGTAATCTGTGTGAATGAACGGATTTTTCTATTCGCCACTATATGAAGAAGATGGAGCTGAAGTCTCGTTTGTAGCGTAAGGTCGGCATGGCGGCGGAGGCGGTGGCGGGAGGAGGAGAATTGTTGGTCGGACTTGACCGTGCACCAGGTGCTTTGTGGTTTGGGGTTGTATTATCCGTGCGAAAAATAGACATGCATCGCCTCCACTTTGATAGATGGAGGTGATGCGTGGAGAATTTTATTCTGTCCTGATTTTTTTTAAGTAGCGCTTGCAGGAGAAACAGGAAGCATATGCGCATTGCGCCATGGACCAAAACGGTAATAGCCCATAGACATCAGCATCGCCGATAACGAGCCAACGCCAAAACTCCACCAGAGTGCGTCTGCTCCCCAACTTTCCATCAGCACGCTGGCAAATGGTAGACGTATGCACCATAACGCCAGGAATAGAATCACCAGCGGTGCCACTACGGCACCCGAAGCACGCATCACACTCGATAATACAAAGGTCACGCCTAAGGCCACGAAAGACCATGCGACCATGGCGTTGATGTGTTGTGCGATAGGTAGGGCATCTACATGCGCCGGCAAAAAGAGCGAAAGCGCCGTCTGGTTAAAAAGGTAAATCAGGGTGACCAGACCACCCGTCATGAGAAAGTTAAACATAATCCCGACCATCGCAATGCGCTGGACCCGGTCCAGTCGGCGTGCACCAATATTTTGCGCTGCCATGGAAGATACGGCCATGCCGACGGCGAGCGCTGGCATTTGTACATAATTCCAAAGTTGCAGGCAGGCGCCATAGGCAGCGGAGGTTTGAGTTCCAAAATGATTAACTAGCGAAATCATCATGATCATGGATAGAGAGATCACCACCATTTGCAATCCCATCGGAATGCCTTTAAGGATCATGGCTTTCAAAATCGCGCGGTCGGGGCGCAGATAATGTCCTTCGCCAGCATGCAGGCAAAGGAAGTGTTTTTTATAATATAAGAAGCTAACGAGGGCGGTCAGGCTGATACTTTGTGCGACTAGCGTGGCGACCGCCGAGCCCGCGATACCAAGTGGTGGAATGAGACCCCAACCGAAAATAAATAATGGATTTAACGCAATATCGAGTCCGACCGATAGCATCTGAAATTTTAACGGCGTCTTGGTATCGCCAGCGCCGCGCAAAATCATCGTGATGAAGATGGTTGAAAACTGAAACGGCAACGCCAGGAAGATGATGCGCAAATAAGCAACAGCCAAGGGCAGGGCATCATGCGGCGTATGCATCCACTCCATCAACCGTCGGGAGAATAGAAATCCGCACATGGCAACTAGCAAAGACAAGCAGAGAAAAAAGGTGATGCTGGTGCCGACTACGCGTTTGGCCTGATCGGTATTTCTTGCACCAAGGCTTTGCCCGACCAGTATCGTGGCCGCCATCCCAAGTCCTAAAACGCTGGTGATGAGAAAAAATAGAATAGCGTTTGAATTGGCGGTCGCGGTCAATGCAGATTCGCCCAGATAATGGCCCACCCATACCGCATTGACCGATCCGTTTAACGATTGCAATACGTTGCCGAATAAAATCGGTAATGTAAAAAAGAACAAGGTTTTTGCTATCGGGCCTTCAATTAGGGCGGCGTGCGAGTGAGAGGAGGCTGGCTTCATTGGAGGTCGATTATGCGTAAAATATCGCACTAGCTTACCAAGTATTCCGTTGATTTGTGTAGATTAAAGCATGGTTTGAATTGGCTTTAAGCTGAAGGTGTTGCGGTATTTTTTGATAGCGGTAACGTTAGGGATTATCTTTGCTCAAAAGTATCTTTCGCTTTCTCCGCCGACGTTGCCCTTGATGATCCCGGAGCAAAAAAATGCACAGGGATCGGATCGCAGAATTTTTTTTTAATAAAAATAACCATCAGATCGTGGCTTGATTCACCCGCTTGCTTAATTCTTCGGCACTTTCTTTGCGTTCGCTATAACGGTCCACCAGAAAGTCGGAAACATCACGGGTGAGCAAGGTGAATTTAAACAGCTCTTCCATAACGTCGACAACGCGGTCGTAGTAGGCGGAAGGTTTCATGCGGCCTGCGTCGTCGAACTCCATAAAGGCTTTTGCAACGGAAGATTGATTCGGAATGGTGATCATCCGCATCCAGCGCCCCAGAATACGCATCTGATTGAGCGCGTTGAATGACTGTGATCCACCGGATACCTCCATCACCGCCAAGGTTTTCCCTTGTGTTGGACGCACCGCACCGATCGATAACGGAATCCAGTCGATCTGCGCCTTCATGATGCCTGTCATCGCGCCGTGGCGCTCCGGTGAACACCAGACCATACCTTCGGCCCACTGGGCAAGTGCGCGCAGCTCTTGCACTTTTGGATGACTATCGGGCTCGCCATCAGGCAACGGTAAGTCACGCGGATCAAATATTTTGACTTCACCACCCATTGCATTGAGAAGTCTGGCAGCTTCTTCGGTAAGAAGGCGGCTATAAGATTTCTCACGTAATGATCCATACAACAACAGGAAACGGGGCGCGTGGGACGAACGTGCGATGCCAGTAAAATCCGATATCAATGGCGTGTGAAACAGGTCGGCTTGAATGTTCGGCATTGCAGGATCGCATGGTAGAAGGCTTTCCATCATGCGCTCAGTTTTATTTTGAGACACGTTGCCCCTCCGCATTGATGACAACTTCACCGTCCTCTTTACTGAACGATGCCCGTTGTGGGATAGGTAGAATGTCGAGTAGCAACTCGGACGGACGGCACAAGCGCGTGCCATTTGGCGTGATCACAAATGGCCGGTTGATCAGTATCGGATGCGCTATCATGGCTTCAAGTAATTGTGTATTTGTTAACTCGTCATTGTCCAGGCTGAGCTCCGAATACAACTTTTCTTTCTGTCGGATAGCCTCCCGTACCGTCAGGCCAGCATCGGAGATCATCTTTGTCAGTGTTGCAAGTGACGGCGGCTGCTTCAGGTATTCGATCACTTCGGGTTCAATTCCGGCATTGCGTATTAAAGCCAATGTGTTGCGCGATGTTCCGCAAGCAGGATTATGATAAATCGTGATATTCATGGAATAACTTTCTTAAAAGCGTGTAAATTTTCTGTTTATAGAAATGGGACTGGTAATCTGGCCCATTGCCCAGCCCAACTCAACGTCTTTCGTACCAGCCTTGCGTCCGATTAACGACGCTGACAACGACTAACATGGCCGGTACTTCAATGAGCACACCGACCACCGTTGCAAGCGCCGCGCCGGATTTAAAGCCAAACAGGCTGATCGCGGCTGCAACCGCCAATTCAAAGAAGTTGGACGCCCCGATTAATGCGGATGGACAGGCAATCGAATGCTTTTCGCCAACAATTTTGTTAAGCCAATAAGCCATTGCGGAATTAAAAAAGACTTGTATCAGGATCGGAATAGCCAGCAATGCTATGACCAACGGTTGTTCAATGATCGCATTGCCTTGAAATGCGAAGAGCAATACCAGCGTGAGTAATAACGCCGAAATCGACCAAGGTTGGATCCGATCCATTACTTTATCGAAGCTGGATTGCCCGCGTCGCAGCAACAATTTGCGCCATAGCTGGGCGATGATCACCGGCACAACGATGTACAAACCCACTGAGGTCAGTAATGTCGCCCAAGGGACGGTGATACTCGATACGCCAAGAAGCAGGGCGACCAAGGGCGCAAACGCAAACACCATGATCAAGTCGTTCATGGCAACTTGTGACAGCGTAAAGTACGGATCGCCGCCGGTCAGACGGCTCCAGACAAATACCATCGCGGTGCAAGGGGCGGCGGCCAGCAGGATCAATCCTGCCACGTAAGAATCCAACTGGTCAGCCGGCAAATACGGTGCAAACCAATGGCGGATAAATATCCAGGCGAGTAAGGCCATCGAGAAAGGTTTGACTGCCCAGTTAATAAATAAGGTAACGCCGATACCGCGTACATGTCCTTTAACCTGATTCCACGCAGAAAAGTCGATCTTCAGCAGCATGGGAATAATCATCACCCAGATCAACAAGCCAACCGGCAGGTTAACGTTAGCGACTTCCAGTGCGCCGATAGTCTGTACTGCATGGGGAAATCCCTGGCCCAGAACAATCCCGATAATGATACATAACCCCACCCAAACCGTGAGGTAACGTTCAAATAAATTCATGGGCGCAGCAGTGCTTGATTCTGCGCGAGTTTCGCATTGGATCGTCATAGTATTTCTCGATAAGACGGAGGTAATTCAAGTAGGCGGTCTTACTTGTCGTTGCGTAATCCGGATGATGGTTGGTTGGGTTTTAGTTGTATTTATTTTTGTGTCGATGCATTGTCGGGTTTAAGTTTGGATGGTTTCTGCGTTACAGGTAGTGTTGGATATGCATGGATTGCCGCCGCAACAATTTTCAGTAAGGAATCCGATCAGGCCATTCATCGTGGTGAAATTGGCTGCATAAATAACGAAGCGTCCCTCTTGTTTTGAGGTGACCAGATTCGCATGGGTCAGTTCTTTTAGGTGGAATGATAGCGACGATGGCGGAATGCCAAGCTGCTCACCAATTTTGCTGGGCGGCATGCCGGATGGTCCGATTTGTACTAATAAGCGATACACGGCAAGGCGTGAATCTTGTGCCAGTGCGGCTAGAGCGGCGATAGCAGTTTGAGTATTCATTATTGTAGTCCGAGTTAATTCTATATTTCTATAATATTGGAATTGTAGAATAGTTGCAAGGATAACGTACATTGCCATTCTTAGATGGCCTTATTTATGCCAATATGATTGGCAAGCCTGATTGTTCGTCTAGGTGAAATGGGTCTTCATCGGTTGTGGTTTATCTTGGGCAATGTAAATGCCTGATTGTTTCTCATCAATGAGAACGGCGTGCGCGACGCGCACTTACATTGTCCTCGTCAGCTAGGTTCCGTGCAATTTAGCTAACGGATAAAGATACTGTCAACTGATCAAGGAGGGCACTGACCTTTGGTAGTAACTGTCGACTGCGTGGCCATACCAGCGACAGCGGAAGTCCTTCTGTTGCTAACTGCGGCAGTATTTCAACCAGCTTTGTGCTCGCCAATTCGTCTTTGATAAGCCAGGTTGCTAATTGTGCGATCCCGGCCCCCGCGCATACCGCGCTGACTTGGGCTTCACCCAAGCCGAGCACGATTCCACCTTCTATCGCCCGGTGCTCGATATGTCCGTTGCCGTGACTGATCCTCCAGGGACTGCTGGTGCCATCTGCCTTGTGGTAGAGGACGGCATCGTGGGCGTCCATATCTGCTTCAGTCTTTGGCATTCCGCGTCGCTTGATATAGGAAGGCGCTGCACAGAAAATCAACCGTTCGCTGCCGAGGTAGCGGTGGCCCAATGATGCCGGCCAACTATCGGGGCCGCCAATACGCACACCGACATCAATTCCTTCTTCGATAAGGTCGACGAAGCGGTCGGTAAAAGAGACGTGCAGACGTACTTTGGTATGGAGCTGGGCAAACGCCAGCAGCACCGGCATGACTTGGGAGCGACCATACGATGAAGGTAAATCGACCCGCAGTCGCCCAGATGGTGCGATGGTTTGGGCGGCCAGAATAGTTTCTGCCGCCTTGAGTTCTTCCAGTACGGCAGTGCAAGTGCGGTAATAGGTCTGACCAGCATCGGTTAACCTCAAGCGCCGCGTAGTACGTTCGAACAGGCGCACGCCAAGCCGGGACTCAAGTCTTGCCACGCTTTTGCTGACGGCGGAACTGGTCAGATTCAAGCGAATGGCCGCCGCGGCAAAGCTTCCTGCGTCTGCCGTATAAACAAAGGTTTCGATACCCTTAAACTGTTCGGTCGGATGCATATTTAGCCATTGAATAGGTCATTAAGGAATTTAATTCTTCGAAGTTGAGAAAAATCACCTTATATGAGAATTCCATTCTCGCATATCCTTGCCATACATTTCAATTAAGAAAGTTTTCTTATTATGTCGTCCGCTGTCCCCGCATCACCAGCCTCGCCGCCAATTTTATCTCCAGCCATTGACATCGCCTCGCACCCAGGTCAACAAGGTCTGTCCATTGCGATTCTCGCGTTTGCGGCATTTGTCATCGTTACCACCGAATTCCTGATCGTCGGTTTGTTGCCCGCTTTGGCGCGTGACCTCGGTATATCGATTTCTACTGCCGGTCTGTTGGTCACACTTTTTGCGTTCACTGTCATGCTATTCGGCCCCGTGCTGACCGTTTTTTTGTCGCATTTTGAACGCAAGCGCCTGTTCATCGTCATCATGCTGGTTTTTGCCGTATCAAATGCATTAGCCGCTTTGGGGACGAATATATGGATACTTGCATTGGCACGCTTTATTGCTGCATTGGCATTGCCGGTTTTCTGGGGCACGGCGAGTGAAACTGCCGGACAAATTGTCGGGCCTGAACGCGCGGGCCGCGCCGTGTCGCAAGTCTACTTTGGGATATCTGCGGCGCTGCTGTTCGGTATTCCCTTGGGAACGCTGGCGGCGGATGCCGTTGGCTGGCGTGGGACGTTTTGGGGTTTGGCGGTATTGTGTTTGTTGATGGCGGGGTTGTTGGTCATGTTTATGCCGACCGTCGCGCGTCCGCAGCGCGTCAAAATTGCCGAGCAGACGCAGATTCTGAAGGATCCCCACTTTCTTGCTAACGTTGCTTTATCCATTGTGGTGTTTACAGCGATGTTCACTTCCTATACTTATCTGGCCGATACGCTCGAACGTGTCGCGGGCGTCCCAACTTCGCAAGTCGGATGGTGGTTAATGGGGTTTGGTGCAATGGGCATGATGGGTAATTGGATCGGTGGTTATGTTGTTGATCGCAGTCCCCTCGGCGCGACGCTTGTATTTACACTTTTGCTGGCGATTGGGATGGCGGGTAGCGTGCCATTGGCAGGGTCGTATGGCTGGCTGGGATTGGACCTGTTGATATGGGGGATTGCTTATACGGCTTTATTTCCGATATGTCAGGTACGTGTCATGAAAGCGGCATCCAACGCACAAGCCCTGGCCGGTACGATCAACGTGTCGGCAGCAAATGCGGGCATCGGCGTTGGTGCAATGATTGGCGGCTTTGGTATTGAACGCTTTGGGATCGGAAGTATCGGTTATGTCGCAAGCGGCATCGCGGTTGTGGCGATTGTGATGGGACTAATGATGCAAAAAAAGGGGGGGGAAACGCGCAACAAATTGCATAAATAAGGATGGATTGCAGCGTTAGAATCTTGATATGTTTTGCTTGATGTCCTAGTCGGCTTACTATTTCTTGGCACTATAAGATGTGCCATTGCGACGCTATAGTAGAGGCTCAAGCGAAGAGGAATCTCATGAACAGACCCACCGAATTCAGGCAGTTGGACGATCCGGCAACTATCCTGACTGCCTTCCCAATCATGCAAGAGCTGCGCCCGCATTTGCAGGATGCGCAGTTATTCACGGCGCAGATAGAACGACAGCGTACGCAAGGCTATCGTCTGCTTGCCGCATACAAGCACAATGAAATACTCGGCTTAGCGGGATATCGCCTTCAAGAAAATCTGATTTATGGCGAGTTTATCTATGTTGATGACTTGGTAGTGACCGCTCGCTTGCAACGCTCTGGCGTGGGTGGCGAGTTGTTAGAGGCGGTTCGGCAAGAGGCGATAGGATCAGGGTGCGCGCATTTTGTATTGGATACCGGGCTGCATATGGCACTGGCTCAGCGGTTTTATTTCCGCCATGGTCTGTTGGCAAGAGGAATGCATTTTGTCGAAGCTTTGATGCCAAGAGGGGTAGCATGATGCGTGCACTCCTGTTGAACTGTAGCCCCCATGGCACAGCGAGTCACGGCTATCGTTTAGCCAAAGAGATGTTCGCCGCCCTCAAGCAATCACCCGAAGCGAACATGCAAGATGTAAAGCTCATTGA
Source organism: Glaciimonas sp. Gout2 (assembly GCF_035018905.1). Lineage (NCBI taxonomy): Bacteria > Pseudomonadati > Pseudomonadota > Betaproteobacteria > Burkholderiales > Oxalobacteraceae > Glaciimonas > Glaciimonas sp. Gout2. The sequence goes on from NZ_JASJXA010000021.1 coordinate 19,071, forward strand.
GCGCGATTTGGTAGCAGAACCTTTGCCGATAATCGATCAGAAATATGCTGCCGCAATCACATCAAAAACGCCAATAGCAGATGCATTCGATTGGTCAGAGCGCTTGATCGGCGAGATTGAGCAAACCGATATGCTAGTGATCACTACGCCGATGCATAATTTTACTGTCCCGGCTTCACTCAAGCTGTGGATTGATCATGTGCTGCGGATTCACCGTACTTTTAGTCCCACGCCAGAAGGAAAGATTGGATTGATGCAAGATCGTCCAACGTTCGTGATCGTTGGTTCAGGCGGCTTCCATGCGGGTGAGCGGGCGCGTCAACCAGATTTTTTGACGCCTTATATGCGCTATGCGCTGGGCTCTATTGGGATTAAAAACGTCAAGTTCATCCTTCTGGAAGGTTTGGTATTTGGTGATGCGGCGGTGGAAGAGGCGGTTGCTGCGGCGCGGCGCGAGATGATGGTCGACATACCGTTCTGTGCGTTGCAAGTAGTCACATAGTGCCGTAGAAAATTCAGGTTATAAACGACAATGGGTGACAGCATGCTTGCCGCTTACGTCATTTGGAATACATTTAAAAAAATCGTTATATTTGTAGTGGCATTTTGTTAGGCATTCAGTGCTTGTTTTAGTCTTAAAGCAAGACTGATGGCGGTATCTGAATCGGGGATATTTGCAAAACCGATGACCAGCCCGGGTTGTGGCCGGGCGTCAATGTACCAACGCGACAGCGCGTGCAATCCAAAGCCAGCGGTGCGGGCGCGTTCGACTAACACGACGTCATCCGTACCTTCTGGCAACTTTGCCACGATGTGTAGACCGCCCGGTTGGAGATCAATACGTAACCAGTTTCCGAACACTTGCTGCAACGCTTGTGCGGTGATCATGCGCCGTTCGGCATACAACAGGCGCATCTTTTTGAGATGACGTGAGAAATGACCATCAGCGATGAAGTCGGCCACACTGGCCTGAAATAGAGACGGACAGCCTGCATTCAGATCGGCGCACACAGTCTGAAATCGTGCGGTGGCGCTAAGTGGTGCCACCACATAAGATAGGCGCAGACCGGGAAACATTACTTTACTGAAGGTGCCGCTGTAAATGACCCGGTCGTCGCGATCAAGGCTTTTTAGTGCGGGTAGAGGGCGTCCCTGATAGCGGAACTCACTATCGTAATCGTCTTCGATGATCCAGCTATGCGCCGAACTGGCCCATTCGAGCAAGGCCATTCGGCGTTCCAGCGACAGCGTGACGCCCAGCGGACTTTGATGCGAAGGCGTCACCACGGCAAACCGCGCGTCCGGACGCAGGCGCAATCCTTCCTCAACCATTAAGCCATGCTCATCTACAGGGATAGGAACCAACGTGGCGGCAGCGTTGCGCAGAAACAGTTGCGCCAATATATAGCCGGGATCCTCAAACCAGAAGGCATCACCAGGTGCGGCGAGACTGCGCAAAACGAGTTCTAACGTAGCGCGGTAACCCGCGGTGACGAAGATCTGCTCAGGCATGCAACTAACACCGCGCGACAGCCCCAGATAAGTCGCAATGCGTTCGCGCAACGGGCGATAGCCTAAGGGATCAGGATACGCTAATCCAATCGATTCAGAATCTCGCAGGCGATGCGCGGCAAGACGATTCCAGACCTTGCGAGGAAAAGCGTCAAGTGCAGGCAGACCAAGTTGCATCGGCTTAGGTACCAGTCCATCGCAATCGGTCATTGCCGGTGCCAATGGTCCAGCCGCAAGGCGCAGTGGCTTGTGTGCCACTGGAACGGGCAGTGAGGGTGATACCACAGTGCCGGCTGCGCCCCGGACTTGTAAATACCCCTCATCCGTCAAAATCCGGTAGGCCATTTCCACCGTCCCTCTGGCTAAATTGAGCGCGGTCGCGAGCGCCCGCACGGCGGGTACACGATCGCCTGCGCGTAAGTGGCCTTGTGCAATGGCTGTCTTGAAGCGTTGGCAAATTTGCAAATAGATAGGCAGTTGCAGCGTGCGATCAACTTGCAGTTCCAGTGTGAGCGGGACAGGATGAAGTTTTTTCATGGACTAGTCATTTTGATGTTTCTTGGCTCTTTCGATACTGCCATGATATTCGCATACTGAGGACTGACGCAAATCGCCCCAACTGCGTTGTGCTCTCCTAGTCGGCTACGAGGCCCGATACTCAGGCACTGTCTTCGGCAAGCCCTGTTGGGACGGTTTTGCGTGAGTCCTAATACTAAATGTATTGAATTACCTAAAATATTTTTTATCCCTTATCACTCAACTTAGCAAAGACATCAAAATGGAATCCCGCCTCGACTTTTACAAAAACAATCCCGACGTCATCAAAGCCTTAATGGCGGTTGAAAATCAGGTCAGCAAAGGAACGCTGGATATCACCCTAAAAGAGTTAGTGCGTCTGCGCGCTTCGCAAATCAACGGCTGCGCTTTTTGCGTCGATATGCACGTCACGGAAGCGCGTAAGGCAGGCGAAACCGAGCGCCGGATGGCGACTGTTGTGGCATGGCGCGAGTCGCTATTTTTTACCGCCCGCGAACGCGCGGCACTGGAATGGACGGAGGCGCTGACACTGGTATCACACGATCACGTGCCGGATGCGGTGTGGCATGCAGTCAGGCCGTTCTTTGATGATGCCGAGTTGATGGATTTAACCTTGTTGGTGACATCTATTAATAGTTGGAACCGCTTTGCGGTCGCGTTCCGAAAAATGCCGGTTTGAGCGTAATTCTGGCATAAGGATCGGGGCAGTCGAAAGCAGATGATCGGCCATTTTTAGCTAATAGTTGCCCATAGCCCGCTACCGAACATTCGACGGCGGCTGTGGCACACTGTGTAATGATTGTATTATTAACCTGTAAGCGAGAAAGAGCGATGAAGGGAAATCAACCCCGAACTGAACTCAATGTAAATTAACGCAACGCAGCGAGGAATACACGCATCATGGAAAACGAATTTTCAGGAAAAATTGTCGTTGTCGCCGGTGGCAGTGGTGGGATTGGGCGCGCAATTGCCGCCGCGTTCGCAGCCGAGGGCGCGCAAACGGTTCTCACCGCGCACGCAAATCAGGCGGCGGCGTCAGACCTTGGCGTGGGCGACGTTGCGTTGCGTCCCGACGTTTATGTTGCTGACCTGCGCCAAGAGGAGGGATGCAAGTCGGTGTTTGATTTTGTCTCCCAGCGTTATGGGCGTTGCGATATTTTGGTCAATGCAGCTGGCGCCACGCGCGCTGGTGCTTTTCTTTCGCAGTCCTCGGAAGACTGGCAGGATGGGTTCGCGCTCAAGTTCTTTGGTTGCGTCAACCTTTGCCGCTTATTCTGGCCTTTGCTAAAAGCAGCGAATGGACACGTGGTCAATATTATCGGCGGTGCTGCGCGTACGCCAGATTTCGGATTTTTGGTCGGTGGTTCAGTCAATGCCGCCATGCACAACTTTACCAAGGGACTTTCTGGCTTGGGTAAAATTGACGGCGTTAACGTCAACGCAATCCTGCCGGGTTTGATAGAAACCCCTCGTGTCGAACAACTGTTTAGTCAGCGGGCAGCAGCAAGCGGCTTGTCGGTAGAAGAAGTGCGCGCAGCACAGATCGCCAAGGACGGCATCGCCAGAATCGGGCAGCCTGAAGACGTCGCAGGACTTGCGTTGTTTTTATGTTCCGAGCGTGCGCGCCACATTCAGGGAACGGCTATCGCGGTAGATGGTGGCGGCACGTCGGGTGTCTATTAAAAGAGCAATAGTCCTCAAACCTCAATCTTCAGGAAGCTTGTCGCTTAAGCTTATTTTAAAGCGACAGCTTTTCCTTGCCATCTTTGAGATGCGCAACGTAGCGTTATGTCTACGTTACTAGGTGGCGACATCATCCGTAGTATTGCCATCGTTGTTGCTGAGAGCCGCAGCAGCTCTGACAATCCTGATGTCGACCACATGCTCTTTCTGATCGTCGGCTAACGTAAACGCGGAGCCCTGATGCAGCATGCCGTCAATGCTGACAGCGGCTTCTCCATCTTGGTGTTGGGTAATACTGATTTGGTAAGGCGTGCTGCCGTAACGATAACGCATCGAAAAGGTTGACCATTCTGCGGGCATGCATGGATTGAATGAGAGTTGATCCTTTTCTAATTTCAGGCCGAGTAGCGACTCCGTGATGAGGCGATACATCCAGCCTGACGAACCAGTGTACCAACTCCATCCACCGCGCCCGATATGCGGTGCCACGCCATATACATCGGCGGAAATAACATACGGTTCGACTTTATAAATCGCGATTTTTTCTGCACTCTGTCCGTGGTTAATTGGATTGATCAGGGCGAGCAGTTCCCATGCACGGCGGTGGTCGCCGAGCGTAGCAAAGGCCATGACGGTCCAGATCGCAGCGTGTGTGTATTGGCCGCCGTTTTCACGTACGCCAGGAGCATATCCACGAATGTAGCCTGGATTGAGTGGTGATTTGTCGAATGGAGGATCAAGCAACTGAATGAGGCCGGCATCGCGCCGCACCAAACGCTGATCGACCGCGTCCATGGCTTTTTGGGAACGTTCAGGATTGCCCGCGCCGGATATCACGGCCCAGCTTTGGGAGATGGCATCGATTTGACATTCGGGATTGCTGACGGAGCCGAGCGGCGTGCCATCATCGAAATAAGCGCGGCGATACCAGTTGCCATCCCAGGCGTTGGTTTCAATATTGGTTTGCAGTTTTTGGGCTTCCGATGTGCAGAGATCAGAAAAAGCTGTGTCACCATGTTGCATGGCGATGCCGGAAAAAACAGTTAATACGTCGTATAGAAACCATCCTAGCCAAACGCTTTCGCCGCGCCCATGTTCGCCCACTTTGTCCATTCCATCGTTCCAGTCGCATGATCCGATCAAAGGCAGTCCGTGGCTACCAAAGCGCAAACCGTGGGTGATCGCGCGCGTGCAATGCTGGTACAAACTGGCTGACTTGGAAGAGCGCGTAGGAAGATCGTAATACGAATCCTCGTTGTCGCCGACCAGACGGCCTTCGATAAAAGGTACTACTTCGTCCAGAATATTGGTATCGCCGGTCGCAATGATGTAGCGACACGTTGCGAGCGGCAGCCATAAAAAGTCATCGGAGCATTTGGTGCGTACGCCGCGATCAGACGGTGGATGCCACCAGTGTAAAACGTCGCCTTCGACAAATTGATGGGCTGCGCAAAGTAATAGATGGGCACGTAATAAATGGGGCTGCGTATGGACCAATGCCATAACGTCCTGTAATTGGTCGCGGAACCCAAAAGCGCCACCGGACTGATAGTAGCCGCTGCGTGCCCAGAGTCGGCAGGCGATGGTTTGATATATGAGCCAGCCGTTAGTCAGTACATTGAGTGCAGGATCTGGCGTGTCAATTTGTACCGCACCCAACGTTTGATCCCAATAACGATGCACGGCATCCAGAACGCTTTGGGCCGCCGCTGTTCCGCGCAGTTTGCGCACCAGAGCGCTGGCGTCGGCGCTGCCGTTTTTGGATAATCCAAGCATGAAGACCAGTTGCCGGTTCTCGCCATCGGCGAGCGTAAAGGGCACTTGTAAGGCAGCACACGGATCCAGTCCCGCGCCTACTTTTCCCGATAAATGCGTCCGTTCCAGCGCCTGTGGTTGTTGTAGAGAACCGTTGCGTCCTAAGAACTCAGTCCGATCACCAGTGAGTGTGCGATTAGGATCATCGACATCGAAGAAGGCGACACGCTGGTTGAACTCAGTGTTGTAGGCATTCTGTGCAAAAATAGCGCCACTGTTAGGGTCTACTTCGGTGACGACATGCATCATCGACTTTTCACGCAAATCACCTAACACCCATTCAACGTAACCGGTTGCCGATAATTTACGCGTGCGACCGGAATCGTTACGTAATTTGAGTACCGAAAATTTGACCGAATCGTCTGTTGCAACGTACACCCAGAGCGCGGATGCGATGCCATTTTCTATGTGCTCAAATACGCTATATCCAAAACCGTGGCGGGTCACGTAAGGTGTAGAAAGTTGGTTGGCTGCACCATGCGAGGATGAATTAGTTGATAGGAGCGGCGTCGGCGACCAATATTCGGTTGTCTCCTCATCCCGAAGAAAAAATGCTTCACCGCTTGATGCGCTGACGGGATCGTTATGCCACGGCGTCAGGCGGAATTCGTGGGCGTTCTCGCCCCATGTATAAGCGATCCCATTTTCGGAAACGATGGTACCGAATTCAGCATTCGCCAGCACGTTAACCCATGGCGCTGGGGTTTGTTGTTTTTCGCCGGTGGTGATCATATATTCCCGGCCATCCGGCGTGAAGCCACCATACGGATTGGTCAAAATAAGATCGCTACGTTGAATCAGCGGACTGACTGACTGATTGGTGTTGTCGCTTCGACTAACTGATTGTGCAGCTGGACTTCTGCTCGCAGTCAAGCGCGGAACCCGGCTTTCTATAACGCTGCGACGGTTGATCTGTTCGGCTAGCGTACCGCCGCTATCGGTCAGCACAATACGCGCCACTGAATGCAGCAAGATGCGATCTTCATTAGCAATTTGATCGCCGGGCCGGACAAAAATACCGCCAGGCCGATCTATCACATGGCCTTCGATACCGGCGGCAATCAAGCCCATAATTTGGTCTTGTAGCAATTGTCGATAACCAGCGTGGTCTTCATTCCAGATCACCAGATCGACCGCTAGCCCTTTCAGTCGCCAGTAAGAGTGGGCTTGTACCAGTTGTCTTACCAGTTCGATGTTGGCGACATCTTTAATTTGTAGCAGGACGATCGGTAAATCCCCGGAAATGGCATAACTCCACAGTCCTGACTGACCACGCGTATTTTTGATCAATATGCTGGCATCAGCGCGCAGCGCGCTATTGGCATAGATAATTGAGTTTGCCAATCGGCCATAAAGCTGGGCATCTGTTTCTGTTGCATTAATCTGGCGTAATATGACTTGGCTGTGGGTCCATGACAAATCAAACACCCGGTCGGCAAGATGTCGGTCCTGATATTTATCGATCAGCGTGAGACAAACGTCTCTTGTTTCACTGGCACCGGTGACCATATCGATGGTGACGGTTTGTTCTGCCGCCAGCGTAATCCGATAGCGGATCGCCACCACAGGATCGAGTACTGAACCTTGACTGCCTGACAGCGGATCCTGGTTGAGCATGGCTTGAGGGGCATTAATGGAACGGCCGCGACCGATAAATTGCATACGATCTGTTTCGTAGGAAATGATATCGATTTTGGCACCGTGCGCTGCCATTAGATGAAACATCCATGGCATTTTTTCATCAATGGAACGGGGCCGCCGGGTGCATAGAATGGCACGCTGATCAGGCAGAATTTCGGTCTGGACGAACAGATTGCTAAAGGCCGGATGGGCGCTGTCGGCGGCGGCTGGTGCTAATACGACTTCAGAATAGCTGGTGATATCGATTGAGCGGCGATTACGCGAGCGATTGGTGATGCGGGTGCGCCGGAGTTCTATATCGTCTTCCGGAGAAACGACGATTTCGGTATGCATCTCGATATCATAGCCCTCGCCCGAATCGCGACGACGGAATTCAGCACGACCTTCGGAGAAGATGACTTCATAATCCTGTGCCAGTTTGCGGGTTGGTTGGAAAGTGCTAGACCAATAAGTACCACTTATCAGGTCACGGACATAACAGAAGGTTCCCCAATTGTCGCAGGTAGTATCTTCATGCCAGCGTGAAACGGCTAGATCGCGCCAACGGCTGGCGCCGCCACCGGCATTACTGACCATCACGTGATATCGACCATTTGATAGCAACTGGACTTCTGGAATCAGTGTATTCGCACTGCCGAGTATACGAACCGGCATCTCTTGCGTGCTAGCCGCAACAGTGCGAATTTCCGCTAATTCATGACTGTTTGAGTAGAACGCACTGGCCTTTGGTACGCGCTCGTGCAGCAATAACATGGTGGCTTGAAATAACGGGTCTGAACCAAAGCGCTGCTGCATGGGCTGATCCAGCAACAGATAGGTTAGGGCCAGTAAACTCATCCCTTGGTGATGCGCCATGAACGACCGAATCAGTGCATGCGACTGACCGCGGGGAAGTCGTGAGCGTGTATAGTCGACGGCTTCGTACATGCCATATTTTCCCTGGAAGCCGTCCGCTGTCAGTCGTTGCAGGTTCACGCAAGCCTGTTCAGGTGCGACCATCAATGCCAATACGGATGCGTAAGGGGCAATAACCTGATCGTCCGCTAATCCACGTTTAAGGCCTAATCCGGGCACACCAAACGCACGGTATTGGTAGTTCAGGTTGGCGTCGAAAGCGTTGTAACCGGATTCCGAAATTCCCCAAGGCATGCCAATCTGTGCGCCATAGTCGATCTGGCGTTTAACGGCAGAGCGATAAGTTTGGTCGAGTAGCGTGTTGGCAAACGTCGGCATTACTAACAGTGGCATCAAATATTCGAACATTGAGCCGCTCCATGACAGCAGGATCGGTGCGCCGCCAGCGGTCGTGAGTTGGCGCCCTAGCGAGAACCAGTTTTCCTGTGGAAGCTGACCCTGCGCAATAGCGACAAAACTGCAAAGACGCGCCTCCGACGCCAGCAAATCATAATAGCTTGCATCGCGGCGACGTTCACTGACGTTGTAACCAATTGCGAGTAAGTGACTGGCGCGATCGTATAGAAACTCGTATTCCATCTGGGCCATTTCCCGCAGTTCGAGCGTCAGCCGTTCAATCGTTTTAATGTACTTGGAGGCACGTTGTGCAGCGACCGCTACGCTGGCATAAATATCCGTTAACTGCGCATTTTTCTCTGCAGTACGTATCCCTGATGCGTTGGTTAAGGTCATTAAAACATCGTCGTTTTCAGTCAGTGCAGCAGATACTTTATGCTCGGCTTCCTGTAATCGCGTTTCAAGGGATAGCAGATCGCGCAGAGTTGGAATGTGATTGAGGTGCGGCAACTCAGTCATCCTGTGTGCATGTTGCGGCAACATCATCCACGGCGTTAGCCATGCCAGCGTTGCGCTGGCTTCGCGGCAATGATGCACCAGCGTCCGTGACCACCAACTGATTTCGGAACTTTGGCCAGCGTGGAGTGCACTCTCGATTGCCAATGCCCCATCAGTTAATCGTTCAAGCATGCGCTGTAATGAATTGAGGCTGATCGGTGGCGATGCGCATGCGCTCGCTAACTCCAGATGAAACGCAATGCGTTCGTTCGCTGCTTTGTCTTTTGAATCTTCCGCAGCATCGATTGCTTCGCCCAAAATAGAGAGCGTATCCCACAGTCCCAGCAGCCATTGATGGCCGATGATCGGTTGATCGTTCAATGCATTCAGCCCGGCTTGCAATGTCAGTAGATGGCCAGCCAGATTGCCGCTATCGACCGTGGAGACATACATCGGTTGAAGTGGTTTGAGATATTGTGTGTCATACCAGTTATAGAAATGGCCCCGATAGCGTTCTAATGTGAGAAGTGTGCGCACGGTGTTATCGGTGCGTTCCAGCAATTGCGCGATCAGGATGTAGCCAAAATCATGGGCCGCAAGATTAGCCAGTAATGCCATCCCGATATTGGTCGGCGAGGTTCTGTGCGCAACCACTGCCACCGGCTGCTCCTGAACGTTGTCGGGCGGAAGCCAGTTGTCCTCAGGGCCGACATAGGTTTCAAAAAAAGCCCATGTTTTGCGCGTCAGGTTACGCAAAAACCGGTATTGCTCTCTCGTCAGTTGTGATTTTGTAGGTTGTTGCGGCAGGCTGATGCGCCACGCGATTGCCGGTCCGATGATCCACAGCACCAGCAAAGGCGCTGCGGTAAATAATGCGCGCGGATAGGTCACGATCACGATGACCGCAATCGCCACGGCCAGCAGCGGTGCCATCCACATAGCCCTGAAACTACTGAAGATGTCGTTGGCGCTGTGGCGGCTGATTTCGCTGGAAGGATTCCATTCCAGCATGCGGCGGTGCGATATCAGCATGCGCCAAATAGTGCGGAGAATGGCATCAATGCTATAGCACGCTTCATAGGGAAGAAATGCAAGTGTCAGTAAGGCCTGGATCAGGTAATTCACCACGCTATCAAAGACAGCTTTTAAGTGTTGCCGTAATAATACGTCTTTGGGTTTGCGCAAGAGATCGAGAATCGAACCAATGATGTACGGTAAAACGATAATCCCGATGACCGTGACAGTCCAGAAAAGTGGCGCATTGAAGATCGTCCAACCTAAAATAAGCAACAGAAATAGTGCACTCGGAATTAGGCTGCGGCGCAGATTATCGAATATTTTCCAGTGCGACAAAGTCGATAAAAAGTTGGGTTGGCGTGGTGTCGACTTGTCCGACGCTGGCACGCGTGGCCGTAACCAGCCAGCAATTTGCCAATCGCCACGGATCCATCGATGGCGACGGCTAACGTCGGTGCCATAGCGGTTGGGATATTCCTCATATAGTTGAATATCCGACAGTAAGCCCGAGCGCGCATAACAGCCTTCCAGCAAGTCATGACTAAGAATCTGATTCTCGGGAAGGCGGTCAGTCAGCGCATGTTCAAACGCATCGACATCGTAAATGCCTTTGCCGATGAACGATCCTTCTTTAAATAAATCCTGGTACACATCGGAGACGGCGCGGGTATAAGGATCGATGCCGGATTCGCCTCCGTACAAACGCGCGTAATAAGAGGTATTGCTGCCAGGTAAACTATTGGCGATACGCGGTTGTAAAATAGCATATCCCGCGGTAACCCGATGCAGCGCCGGATCATAAAACGGCGTGTTGAGCGGATGCGCCATTGCGCCGGAAAGTTGCCATGCAACATCACGCGGTAACAGTGTATCGGTATCCAGCGTGATGACGTATTTGATGTTGGATAGTACTTCGGGCTTGCCGACAATGCGCATAAAGGAAGAGCGTTCAGCGCCGCGCAGATAAGCGTTTAACTGCGCCAGCTTGCCGCGCTTGCGTTCGTAGCCCATCCAGATATTTTCTTGTGGATTCCAACGCCTTGGACGATGAAAGAGGAAGAAAGTATTGTGGGTTTGCGGGTTATATTTCTCGTTGAGTTCATTGATGCGTTGTTCGGCAATTTGCAGCAGTAACGTATCTTCTGGCTGGCTTTCAGTAGATGCATCACGGAAATCAGTCAGCAGGCAAAAATGCAAATGTGGATCACGATTTGCCAAAAAACGTACTTCTAATGCTTCACATAAATCGTCGACACCCTCAGCATGCATTAACATGCTGGGCACGGCGACTAAGGTTCTGGCTTCTCCCGGAATTCCCTCCGAAAAATCCATGCGAGGAAGCCTTTGTGGCTTGGCGAGTAAGGTCGCCAGCCAGTTCACTAAAGCCAACGCAAGATGGCTGGTGGCGATGAGCGCCAGTACGGCGATGATTGGCAGCTCCCACTTTCTGGCGTGAAGCGGGTAAGCATAAATATAGACGTGGTACAACAAACCGGCGGTCAGGAGCGTCGTGAGGATGGCAATTCCGCCAAGATACATGCGCAACGGCATGCGACTGGCCGATTTACGAAAGCGATCAAGGCCATGGCTGCGGACGGCAGCGATTTTTTCGATTTGCAGCAGACCTTCATCAATCAGGTAATAGCCGATGTGCGCTTTACGTGGGTCGATATTACCAACGTAATTGTTATTCTCTGTTCGATTTGAGCTTTCTGGACTATCTTCGCTACTGGACAAGCGGGCGGCCGCTTCCTGAGCCAGTGCCACCGCTTGTTGCGCCACTTCGAACTCGGTCAGATGTGAGTGTTTGGCAATATGTTCAACGCTATGGCGGTATTGATCCCGGGTGCCGAAATCCATTTTTCCATACACTTCTAGTGGATCAGTTTGCAGGGTCTGTTCCACGATACTCATGGTCTCGAAAAATTCACGCCAGTTCATCGTAGCCAGAAAGCGTAGGCTGCCGATGCTGTTACTAATCGATACCTGATCGGCGGCTTGTTGCTGTATTTCGGTTAGCACCAGTTGTTCGACGGTATCGCCGGATTGCAAAAGACGTTGTTCTATCCACGTTAGCGGCAATGCCAGCGCCGGTCCCTGACCTTGCAGGCGGCGCGCTAGTTCCGCCACGAACGATCCCACCATCGGGGGATCTGAGCGGGCCATGTCGGCGATCACCAGAATCAGGCTACTAGGATCGGTCTCGACTACTTCTGTCATTTGGTCGGCCCACGAATCAGCCAGATTACGGTGCTGGCTTCCGATGGCGAGGCGCGCCGCGACGCGCCGCAGATTATCAATGAGCGCCAATCGAAGCATGATGGGAATCGCCCACAATTCGCCCATTTTAAGCGGCATGATTTTTTGATAGGCGGCGACAAAGCGACTTAAATTTTCAGGATCGACGCGGGCATCACCGTGAGAAATTGTTTCTAAGGCAATATCATAGACGCGCGGAAATCCTGCCGATGATCCTTTTAACAGGCGCGGCAATTCCATACTGTAGTTTTTGGGGAGATGGCGTTTGGCGGTGCGTATTTGTTCTTCGATTAAATAAAAATTATCCAGTAGCCATTCTGCTGCTGGCGTGATCTGGCGTTTGCTCTTAACGGATTCAATCAGCAGATTGCAGGCGTACATTAAAACGCGCTCGTTGTCGGCCAGACGCGGCAGCAGTTGATCGGGAGTCATCTGAAGATTGATCTGATGATCAGTGGCGAGTAGTTTGCCATGCTGTTCCATTTGTAACGCACTGAATAATTCCGCACGTAAAGGTCGTTCGTCGGCGGTTTTGGATAGGGTGGCGTTGGTGCCGAAGCGATCCGTAAAATGACGGACATGCTGCTCCAGTCTATCTAGCAAGTTGTTGAAATATGCTTTCAATTCAGTGATCCTTTCTGAATATTCTGGATGCTACAAGGGACTCTTTTGCCTCTGCTGTTGCGGCCACAGCGCTAGATTGTGCAGAGTAGTTATGGTACTTTGTTATTTTAAAAGCAACTAAAATGAAGGAATTTTATCATCGCTGTTGCCTGATCTTGTACGTGGTTTAACGGATTTTGTTGTCTGAAGTAGTAGATGCCAGTAATGTGATTTTTTTAGCAGTTAATGAAAGTAATTGCTTAAATTGCACTAATAAGTATGGCGAATAATATATTGCGTATATAGCAAACAATCCCAAGAACTCGGGACATGATGAGATGCACGATCAAAATTGTCGGCTTATTGTGGTTACAAAAAGACCTTTAAAAGTGGTCTTAATGACCATAATCCTACAGGTATTAAAAAGTAAAGCAAGATGACAATTTTGCTCAACAGGATGAAGAATGGCTAGACTTGACGCGAGAAGTTCGGGATATAACACGTTGAGTGACTGGTCAACGCTGATACGCTAGTTGCCTCGTGCGGAAATGTTTTGAAGGATTGCCTGAATTACCGACGATCCACGACCAATGCCCGATGAGGCTTTAGTGGCAGTGTAATATGAAAATAGGCGCTCAACCTGATGTTGAGCGCCTATTTTTTCTTGGCAACATTTTTCAATGTTGCCTGAATTAATTCCTTTCGGTAATTAACTTTATTTGGCTAACGCTGCCCGATTTATCAGGAAGTTGGTCAGCAGAGGCACCGGACGGCCGGTTGCGCCCTTAGCAGCGCCACCTTTCCATGCAGTTCCAGCGATATCCAAATGCGCCCAAGTGTACTTTTTGGTATAGCGCTCCAAAAAGCAAGCCGCCGTGATACTGCCACCAGCTGAGCCGCCGATATTTGCCATATCGGCAAAGTTCGACTTTAATTGCTCTTGGTAACTGTCTTCAATCGGCATACGCCACGCCGTGTCGCCGGTCGCTTTACCTGCGCTTAACAATTCATTTGCCAATATGTCATGTGCATCGTCGTGGCGCGTGAACAAGCCGGAGTTATGATGACCAAGTGCAGTCACGCAAGCGCCTGTCAAGGTGGCAATATCGACTACCGCGGCTGGTTTGAAACGTTCGACGTAGGTCAACGCATCGCATAAGACCAGACGGCCTTCAGCATCGGTATTGAGTACTTCGATGGTTTGGCCGGACATTGACGTGACGACGTCGCCCGGTTTGGTCGCACTGCCAGAAGGCATGTTTTCGGTCGCGGCAATGACCCCGATCACGTTTAATTTGAGCTCCATCTCAGAAATGGCGCGCAATGTGCCCAATACCGTGGCTGCACCGCACATGTCGTATTTCATTTCATCCATGCTCAAACCAGCTTTGAGTGAAATCCCGCCAGAGTCAAATGTCACGCCTTTACCAACCAAAACGACTGGTGCATCTTTAACCTTGCCGCCGAGATGTTTCAGCACAATGAACTTGGGTGGCTGATCACTCCCGCGTGCGACTGACAGAAAACTACCCATTTTGAGGGCTTCCAGCTGTTTACGGTCGAGTACTTCGACTTCAAGCTTGAACTCTTTTGCCAATTTCTTGGCAGTGTTAGCGAGATAGGTCGGTGTGCAAAAGTTGCCGGGCAGGTTGCCCAGGTCTTTGGTCAGATCAGTGCCGTTAGCAAGCGCGACAGCTTGGGCTAGCGCCTCTTTAGCGGCTGTTAGTTGGACAGCGGTCGCAAGAAACGCGAATTTCTTCACGCCCGTTGGGGTGGACTCTTTCTTACTTTTCAATCCGTCACAACGATAGTCGTTGTCGCGTAGCGCTTGAACCGTGGTGCGAATACCCCACGCTTGATTACGCTCTTTAATACTTGTGTAAGGCAACGCAATGACCGCATCGTTCGCACCGAGAGTTGATGCTACCCGTGCAACGCATAGCGCAACCATGGAAATAACTTTGTCGGAGATATCGCCTTCAGGTCCTAATCCGATGAGTAAAACGCGCTCGGTAGCGGTGCCATTGATTTTACGTAAAAGTAACGTTGAGCCGGGTTTGCCGGAAATATCGCCAGACTTTAGCGCAGCAGTAATTTCTCCACTTTTGTCAAGTGCTTGTGCTTGTGGTGTTAGTTTTTTGTTTTCGAAGACCCCGACTACGATACAGCCGGATTTGAGTGTGGCAATTGAGGTTTTTGCGTCGTGTGTTTTTATGCTAAAGTCCATCAGTTACTCCTTATCGATCCTCAATTATAGTCCCCCCATGATTTTTCAGCGCGCTCTTCGACGCGAATTGTTGAGTACGGCAGGCGCCGTGTTCACCACGCTCTTCACAATAACCATCACCGTCATGTTGATCAAGATTCTTGGACAAGCGGCTGGTGGCCAAATCGCATCCGCAGATGTCATTGCTCTGATCGGCTTTCAGGCGCTAAATTATTTGCCGATCATATTGATTTTAACTGGCTATATTTCTGTGCTTCTCGTGGTTACCCGCAGTTATCAGGACTCAGAAATGGTGGTCTGGTTTGCATCTGGCCTCAGTTTAACGCGCTGGATTAAGCCGGTATTGCTGTTTGGCTTGCCGATTGTCGTCTTGACGGCTCTTCTCAGTTTCGTCGCGACACCGTGGGCTAACACGCAAAGCGCAGAGTATCGGGAGCGCTTCGAGAAACGCGAGGACTTATCGAAAGTCTCTCCCGGCAAGTTTCAGGAGTCATCGACCGGCAATCGTATTTTCTTCGTTGAGGGATTTTCCGGAGATAGTAATAAAGTTAAAAACGTTTTTATTAACACCCAGACTGAGGGCAAGAACAGTATCGTCATTGCTAAAGAGGGCACGATTGAGCAAGATAAAAAGGGCGATAAATTTCTGATTTTGTCTCAGGGTCGTCGGTATGACAGCGTCAGTACGCAGAGCGATTTCCGTATTATGGAGTTTGAGCGCTACGGGACGCTGGTCGCCAGTGAATCGCAGGCATTAAGTGGTGATAAGTCGTCACGCGCTTTGCCGACCATAGCGCTACTGAAAACCCCGAATAATTTTAATATGGGTGAATTGCTTTGGCGGATGTCGTTGCCGATGATGGCTTTGTGCTTGATGTTACTAGCGATTCCATTGAGTTTTGTGAATCCCCGCGTCGGCCGTTCTGCCAGCCTGATCATCGCACTCTTACTATTTGTAACGTACAGCAATATGGTAAGTTTTTTCCAGGCCACCGTAGTACAAGGGCGATTATCGTTCCTGACGGCCTTATGGCCGGTGCATGTGGTGGTTTTAGGGCTGATTTTGTTCCTGTTCTCGTGGCGCCTCAAGGTGAATAGTCGCTACCATCCTTTAGTTGTCTGGTCGGCGATCAAGCACGCTCGTATCCTTAAGAAATCGGCGGCGTCATGAAAGTCTTACAACGCTATTTCACCACAGAGATTGTGCGCTCGGTATTGTTTGCACTGGCCGCGTTTCTGGCGCTGTTTGCCTTTTTCGATTTGATGGGTGAACTGCAATCGGTCGGTCGCGGTGGATATAAGTTACAACACGCGTTCGGTTTTGTTTTGCTGGGATTGCCGAGCTACGCCTACGAATTAATGCCGATTGCTGTTTTGATCGGCACGATTTATACACTTTCGCAATTCGCCGCTCATTCTGAATTCACGATCATGCGGGTTTCCAGCATGTCGACCAAGATGACCGCGTGGATGTTATTTAAAATTGGCATTCTGTTTGTGGTCGCAACGGTATTGATTGGTGAGTTCGTTGCGCCGAAAAGTGCTGAATTTGCCGAAAAGCTGAAGCTAGGCGCCAAAGGCGCATCGGTTTCGCAAGAGTTTAAGTCGGGGTTGTGGAGTAAGGACGTGATTAAGTCAGGTGGACTCACCGGTGAGATTATCGGATCGCGTTTTATTAATATTCACGACATCCTGCCAAATGGTGAGCTACGAGGCGTTAAAGTCTATGAATTTGACCATAATTTCCACCTCACTTCGATTATCCTGGCGGATCATAGCGTGTACGCCGGTTCGCACCTATGGCGGTTGAGTGATGTTGTGCAGACCGATTTTGCGAACGGTGCAGGGACATTGGCCGATACGATCAACACAGCGATTGCGACGAAGAAAGTCGCATCGAAAGAAATGATATCCGAAATCACTCCCGAAATTCTGGCGGTGCTCTTTGCCGACCCGGACCGGATGTCTGCTTTTGATTTGCATGCCTATATCAAGCATCTGGCTGAAAACAATCAGCATACTGAGCGCTATGAAATTGCATTCTGGAAGAAGGTCATCTATCCGTTATCGATATTTGTCATGATGGCGCTCGCGTTGCCGTTTGCTTATCTGCATTTCCGTGCGGGTGGCGTTAGTCTGAAGATTTTTACCGGTATTATGATTGGTCTCAGCTTCCAGCTGGTGAACAGTTTGTTCTCGCATCTGGGTTTGCTCAATACCTGGCCGCCGTTGATTACCGCGGCCGTGCCAAGCATATTGTTCTTGATGGCGGCGATAGGGGCCTTGTCGCGGGTTGAGCGACATTAGCTTTATGAATTGATTGCCTTAATCAATTATTTTAGTTATTTGGCTGTTTTTTGAACTTAAATATTTGCCTTAATGGCAAGTATTCACAACATTCTTTCGCAACACTAGTCACACAAATATTGGCCGGGAGGCGACATATATATGAAAAAACAAGCATTAATTTTGTTCGCGCACGGCGCGCGCGCGGCAAGTTGGGTGGAGCCGTTTGAACGTCTGCAAAAAATCACGCAGCAACAATTACCGGATGTAAGAGTCGTGTTGGCTTTTCTGGAGTTGATGACACCACGCTTGCCCGAGGTATTGGCAGAATGTGCTGCGGATGGCATAACTGAAATTAGTATTGTGCCGGTGTTTTTGGGGCAGGGCGGCCATGTAAAGCGTGACTTGCCGTTGTTGGTTGTTGAGGCTCAGGCCCAATATCCGGGGACGATGATCACGGTGGCGGAAGCCGTTGGTGAGCAGCCAGAAGTGTTGGATGCGATTGCGCGCTATTGTGTGGGGAGCTTGTAGATTTTTAGGATGAGTTTGTTGGAAGCTACTTTACGGTGCTAAGTAAAAGTCCAAATAACTTTGTACAGAATCATCTGGTGTGAGATTTTATTTTATTTTGACCGGATGCCGCACCAAAGAGGATTCAAAAAACTAAGCCACGTTTTGATTGCAGAGCGCATCGTCAGTCGGGATTACCTTTCCAACCCGCTCCGCCAAAGCCTCGCCAATCATTACCAAAACAGGTCCTTCACACTGCGTCAATCCAACTTCTAACTGGTTCAGTTCCAACCTAAAAATACGCTCGTTATCCCTGCTACAATTTTCAACGACAACGACAGGTGTTGATGGAGGGCGTCCCTGCGCCAGCAAACGTTGCGCGGTAGCGGTGGCTTCACGGCCACCCATGTATTGCACTAACGTATCGCAATTCGGAATGGTGGTTTGATCAGCCTCATCTGGTGCCGTGCTCGATGTAAAAAAGGCAACGCTACGAGATACGCCACGCTTGGTTAATGGCTGTTGTGCAGACGCCGCAGCAGCCAAAGCTGCGGTAATTCCCGGCACGACTTCCACTTCAATTCCATGCGCTTCCAATGCCCGCAACTCTTCGTCTGCGCGACCAAATAACATCGGGTCGCCACCCTTTAAGCGTACAACCAGTGAATATTTTTTAGCGTTATCAACCAATTGCTTGTTGATGAACTGCTGCGCCGTTGATAGCTGGCCGCAACGTTTACCGACCAGAATTTTGATTGCTTGTGGACATAACGCCAGCATGTCATGCGTGACCAAAGCATCATGCAATACCACGTCTGCTTGCGCCAGAACACGGGCGCCACGCACGGTGATGAGGTCAGCAGCGCCGGGTCCGGCACCGATTAACACCACCTTGCCGAAGCTGCTTGCGGCAGATTCAACATTGGAGGCATTCGTAGTGGAGGTAGAAGTGAATTGCATGATCAAGTTTGCGTCTGTGGTCTACGTCAGTCGAAACGAATCATGCCAGCCGCGACGGTTTGATGCGTCACTTCGTCAATCAAAATAAACGCACCAGTCGCTCTTACTGCATCGTATGAGTCCGCTGCAATCGGTTGCTGTACTGTCAAAGAAACCCGCGCAATATCGTTCAGCTTCAGTGTGTCGGCTGTACGACGTTCTTGCGTATTGATATCCAGCAGCGTATCAATTTTAGTGATGCGTGCACCAGTTTGCTTGGTCGTATGCTTAATCCAGTATTTACGGCGCAGGTCGAGTGCGTCCTCTGACAACCAGCACAGATCGGCGCTGAGTGTTTTCAGCAATGCCGGTGCGCGGTCAACGGAGGCCAGCATGTCACCACGTGATATGTCCAGATGTTCTTCTAGTAATAGCGTCACTGACTGACCGACTGCAGCTGACTCCAGCGATCCTTCAAATACCAGAATATCTTTAACCGTCGCGCTTTGTCCGCTTGGCTGGATGGTCAGTTTGTCGCCCTTGCTGACTTTACCAGCTTCGATTCGACCCATGTAACCGCGGAAGTCATTGGCTTCGTGGCCGTTGTGACGTGCCACCAGTTGCACAGGGAAACGAAACGGCTCATCGTGACATTCGTCGTAGACGCTCAGCGACTCCAACAAGGTAATCAAAGTCGGCCCTTTGTTCCACGGCATCTTGTCGCCAGCCACCACCACGTTGTCGCCAGCCAGTGCCGACAGTGGTATTGCATGGATATCCTTCAAACCAAGCTGTTTGGCAAAGTCCATATAGGCAGCAACGATGCGGTCATACACGGCTTGATCGTAGTTGACCAAATCCATTTTATTCACGGCGACAATCACGTGTTCGATCTGTAGCAGATGCGCAATGGTCGAGTGGCGTTTGGTTTGCGTCAGCAATTCAACGCTGCCATCATCGCCAAGTTTTACTTTTGAGACGTCTACCAGAATGATGACCGCGTCAGCCGTCGATGCGCCGGTAACCATGTTGCGAGTGTATTGCTCGTGTCCAGGTGTGTCGGCAATGATGAACTTGCGTTTTGGTGTGGCGAAGTAGCGGTACGCAACATCAATTGTGATCCCTTGTTCCCGTTCGGCTTCCAGTCCGTCCGTCAATAAGGACAGATCGATGGTGTCGCCAACTGTGCGCTTGTGTTTGGCGCGTGACATCGCATCCAGCTGATCGGCAAAAATGCCTTTGCTGTCGAACAATAGTCGGCCAATTAACGTGCTTTTGCCATCATCCACTGAGCCAGCTGTGATAAAGCGCAACAGACCGCGTTCTTGCTTTGATGGTTGAATATTCACTAGATTTTTTTCAGACACTGCGGCGTTCATTAGAAATATCCTTCTTTTTTGCGTTTTTCCATCGATGCTTCCGATGTCTGATCGTCCATGCGCGTAGCGCCACGTTCAGTAATTTGTGTGATCGCGGTTTCGGCAATGATGGCCTCAACCGTGGTCGCGTCGGAGGCAACCGGGCAGGTGCATGAAATGTCACCCACCGTGCGGAATCGCACTTCGCGCATTTCGACTACTTCGCCTTCTTTGGCCGGTGTCAGATCGGTCAACGGCACTAACAGGCCGTTGCGTGGAATGACCTGACGTTGATGCGCGAAATAAATCGGCGGCAATTCAAGCTTTTCGCGCGCAATGTATTGCCAGACATCGAGTTCAGTCCAGTTGGAAATAGGGAACACGCGCATGTTTTCACCTGGATGCACGCGGGTGTTATACAGATCCCACAGTTCAGGACGCTGCGCTTTTGGATTCCATTGACCGAATTCATCACGGAACGAAAAGATACGTTCCTTGGCGCGCGCTTTTTCTTCATCGCGGCGCGCACCACCGATACAAGCATCGAACTTATATTTGGCAATCGTTTCGAGCAAAGTCACTGCTTGGGCAGCATTACGTGAGTCAGTGAGTGGATTACGCAGACGTACGGTGCCACGTTGAATCGAATCTTCGACCGAACCAACGATCAGGCGCTCACCCAGTTCCGCAACTTTTTTATCGCGGAAAGTGATAACTTCTGCAAAGTTATGGCCGGTGTCGATATGCACCAAAGGGAACGGAAATTTGCCTGGACGGAAGGCTTTCTCGGCGATCCGCAACATGACTACTGAGTCTTTGCCACCAGAAAAAAGCAGCGCCGGATTACTGCACTCCGCCGCCACTTCGCGCATGATGTGAATCGCTTCAGATTCCAGCCAGTCGAGATGGCGGTCACTGGCGTTATCGAGAAAAAGTTTTTCTACTGCAGTGTTCATGGTGTGTTATCTCTTAGGTATTAACTTAGGTATTAGCTTGGGTATTAACTGAGGCTTAAATAAGGTCTTTGCAAGTTCTTTGGACTTAAGCTATGGATTTAATCCGGATCAGCTTTCCATCGACTACATGCAAACCACATTCTTTGGAGTCTGGATTTTCCCACCACCAACGACCGGCGCGAACATCTTCACCGGGCTGGATGGCGCGTGTACATGGCTCACAGCCAATCGACGGGTAACCCTTGTCGTGCAGCGGGTTATACGGCACATTGTTGCTGCGAATATATTCCCAGACATCTTCCTCGGACCAGTCTGCCAACGGATTGAACTTGGTCATCGCATGGGCGTCGTCCTGCTCTTGGACGTGCAGTTCGGCGCGGGTTTGTGACTGTGCGCGACGTTGTCCGGTCACCCAGGATTTATTGCCCGACAGTGCCCGATTCAACGGTTCAATCTTGCGTATGCGGCAGCATTCCTTACGCATGTCTACGCTATCATAAAACGCATTCAAACCGTTTTGTTCAACGTAGGCGGCAACCACTTCAGTTTGTGGACGAAACGGCGTGACTGTGTAGTCGTAGGTTTCCTTGATCCGGTCCAGCATGCCTAAAGTTTCGGCATGTAGTCGCCCTGTTTCAAGCGTAAAAATGCCGATGTCCAGTTTGCTGCGCAAGATCAGATCGGTCAGCACCATGTCTTCCGCTGCGAGGCTCGAGGCAAATACTGCCGGCGTATATTCGCTGGCGATTTTTTCCAACGTCGCTTTAGTAGCGGCAATCAGATCAGGCAAAGAGATAGTTGGTGCGGTAGTCGGCATGATGGTTATCCTTGCACCACTGGCTGGCGTTTTACACGACGGAACAAAGGGGTTTTTTCGTCCCACGAGGCTTGATATTTTTCCGAAAAATCGGTCAGGCCTTTTAGCGCATCATTGATGTTCTTGTCGGGCCGCACTGCATATGCATCGAAGCCAACGCGTGACATATAAAATAGTTGGTCACGCAAGACGTCACCGATAGCGCGTAGCTCACCTTCGTAACCATAACGGGTACGCAGATTGAAGGCGATTGAGTAACCGCGACCATCTGTAAAGATTGGGAAGTCAACGGCGATCAATTCAAAATGTGCGAGGTCGTCTTTCAATGCTTCAGGACGCGCATTGCTGCTAAGCCAGACGCCTAATTGCGAGCGGCCTTCCAGCGTTGCACGTTGTGCTTGCCATACAGTCAAAGGAACGATGACTTTGCCAGATGGTATTTCAACCGTCTCTGCAGTATCGTCGACCGCTAAACGGAGGACGGTCCAGTCATCGGCGACGACGCTACGGTTCTTAATAATGTTGATAGCAGACTCAGACACAAGCGTCCTCCCCAGTCGGTTGTGCGGCTTTGATCGGTGTGGCATAGACGTATTCTTTGAACGGTGCGACGCCAAGGCGTTGTACCGTGTCAATAAAGCGTTCATCTTCGGTGCGCTGTTTGACATACACGCTGAGCAGACGCTCAATCACGGTCGGCATTTGATGTGCCGAGAACGAAGGGCCGATGATTTTACCAATGCTGGTGCTGTTACCTTGCGCACCACCGATCGAGACTTGGTACCATTCTGCGCCATCTTTATCGACACCTAAAATACCGATATTGCCGACGTGATGATGACCGCAGGCGTTAATGCAACCTGAGATGTTTAATTCAATCTCACCGATGTCATGTTGAAAGTCGATATTGTCGAATTTCTCAGCAATCGCTTGTGCAATCGGAATCGATTTCGCGTTCGCCAGCGAGCAAAAATCACCGCCAGGGCAGCAAATGATATCGGTCAGCAAGCCAATATTTGGCGTTGCCAGCCCTTGCGCCTTCACGGCTTGCCAGAATGTGAATAACTCTGAAATCTTGACGTCCGCCAGCACCAGATTTTGTTCGTGCGTCACGCGCACTTCGCCGAAACTGTAGCGGTCAGACAGATCGGCAACAAAGTCAAGCTGGTCTGCGGTGATGTCGCCGGGTGGTACGCCA
Organism: Glaciimonas sp. Gout2; assembly: GCF_035018905.1. NCBI lineage: Bacteria > Pseudomonadati > Pseudomonadota > Betaproteobacteria > Burkholderiales > Oxalobacteraceae > Glaciimonas > Glaciimonas sp. Gout2. The sequence continues at coordinate 42,178 of NZ_JASJXA010000021.1, forward strand.
GTTTTCTTCAATGACAGAATGACCGCAGCGTAGCCGCTCACTTTGTGCGCTTTGACGTTGCGTTTTAGCCAGTTACCAAAAGCTTTGTCGCTAGCTTTCAATGCTTCAAATTCTGCATCGGTGGCTGGCAATGTTTCGTAGGCCGGTGCCGTGAAATATTGTGCGACGCGTTGCAATTCTTCGACCGTCAGCGTACCCGGACCATCTTTGATGTCCAGCCATTCAGCTTCGACCTGACGCGCAAACTCTTGCGGTCCAATGGCCTTGACTAAAATTTTGATACGGGCTTTGTAAATATTGTCGCGACGACCGTGTTGGTTATAGACGCGCAGGATTGCTTCCATGTAGGTCAAAGCATGTTGCCAAGGTAAGTATTCGCGGATCACGCTGCCGATAATCGGTGTACGACCCATGCCGCCGCCGACCATGACTTTAAAGCCGACTTCGCCGGACGCATCTTTGACCATGGTCAATCCGATGTCATGCACGGCAGTTGCTGCACGGTCTTCTTCCGAGCCATTGATCGCAAATTTAAACTTACGCGGCAGATACGCAAATTCTGGATGGAACGTGCTCCACTCACGCAGAATTTCTGCGTAAGGACGTGGATCAATCACTTCATCGGCGGCTACGCCAGCTAATTCATCCGACGTAATATTACGGATACAGTTACCGGAAGTCTGGATAGCGTGCATTTCTACCGTTGCCAGGTCCGCCAGAATGTCTGGGGATTCTTCCAGCTTGATCCAGTTGTACTGAATGTTTTGACGCGTTGTGAAATGGCCATAACCGCGATCATACTTGCGGGCGATATAAGCAAACTTACGCACTTGCGCTGAAGCCAGCAGACCATAAGGAACGGCAACCCGCAGCATGTAGGCGTGGCGTTGCATGTACAAACCGTTTTGGAGACGCAAGATGCGGAACTCATCTTCGGCCAATTCATCGGACAGGCGGCGTTCTACCTGACCGCGATATTGGGCAATGCGTTCTTTGACAATCTGGTGATCGTATTCGTCGTAGCGATACATCTTTTATTCCTAATCTGTGTGGCCGTGACCACGTCTCGTATTTAAGATTTCTAAAAAACGGTTTCTAAAAAACCAATTTAATTGCTACGCTAGTAAGCGTCACTGCTAATAAAGCACGTAAAATTTTCTCTGGTACTTTGCGTGCGGCCAACGACCCCAGTGTAATACCTGGAAGAGAACCGAGTAACAGGGCGCTTAATAATGCCCAGTCAATCGACCCTAACCACCAATGTCCGGCCGCGGCAATCGCAGTGAGTGGCACCGCGTAGGCGATATCGGTACCGGCGACTTCAGCGGGCGTCAGGCGAGGATACAACAAAACTAGTAAGGTAGCGCCAACGGCACCAGCGCCAATTGATGATATTGTGACTAACGTACCAAGTACTAATCCCGCAACAATCGTGGCAGCCGTCAACTTTGCGCCCTGAAGTTGTTTTTCAGGATGCGCATTTAACCAGTTTTGCAGTTTACCTTTAAATAGCAAGGCGATGACAGTTAGAAACACCGATCCGGCAATTGAATAACGAATAATTTGGCCCATTTCAGGGCTGACCGTGCCGAAATATTTTAAGGCGAGGGCAGTAATAACTGCCGCCGGCAGTGCGCCTAAACATAAATGGCGGACAATATCCCAACGGACATTGCCACTGTAGCGATGGGCAAATGTGCCAGCGACCTTGGTGGCAGAAGCGAACGCCAGATCGGTCCCCACGGCCACGCTTGGGTGGATGCCGAAAAGCAGCGTGAGGAGTGGCGTCATCAGAGAACCACCTCCGACTCCGGTCAATCCAACCAATAATCCGACGGCAAAGCCGCTTACTACATAAGAAAGAGTCATAAAGCCTCGTACGAAACAGTCTGAATCGTAATAAACTTCTTCTTTATTACCAACTACAGAGTATTTATTTGCTTATATGCGTATTTGGTATATAGAAAAATGATGTGGGATTATGCGAGGTCGCCTAGGTAGCCAGCTTGTTATTCTCTTAACTATATAGGCGTCTGTCTATATCGGGAGAGTTGGCAAGCCTGTTGCTGGGAAATTTTGCGAAAGTCTTAATAGACAATACGACATCACGTTTTAATCACAGCGCTAGAAAAAAAAAGGGCAGGCCTATGAATCTCCATCAGTTTCGCTTTGTGCGCGAGGCGGTCCGACAAAACTTTAACCTGACCGAAGCTGCGAAGGCTTTATATACGTCTCAGCCCGGCGTGTCGAAGGCAATCATTGAATTAGAGGAAGAGCTTGGCGTCGATATTTTTACCCGCCACGGCAAGCGCATACGTGGTCTGACCGAGCCTGGGCGCCAGGTCTTGAAGTCGGTCGAGGCCATCATGCAGGAGATCGAAGGGCTAAAACGCATCGGTCAAGAGTATGCCGCCCATGATAGCGGCAGTTTTACGATTGCCACCACGCATACCCAGGCGCGTTACTCGCTGCCTAAAGTAGTACAAGCATTTACGCTAAAATTTCCGAAGGTGAGATTGTCTTTGTTGCAAGGAAATCCAAAGCAAGTTGCCGACATGGTACGCAATGATCAGGCTGATCTGGCCTTGGCAACTGAGGCCATCGCTAACGCGGAGGGATTAATTACCTTGCCATGTTATCAATGGGAACATATGGTTGTGGTGCCGCCCGATCATCCTTTGTTGCAGTCAAAGTCGCTTACGCTCGAAGAAATCGCCGCCTATCCTTTGATTACCTATGACAGCGCATTCGCAGGCCGCAGCAAAATCGATCATGCGTTTTCGCTACGGAATCTGAAGCCAGACGTTTTGCTGGAGGCGATTGATGCCGATGTCATTAAAACTTATGTTGAGCTGGGAATGGGTGTGGGAATTATTGCCGGAATGGCATTTGATTCGGAGCGAGATACCGGCCTTCGCGCGATCAAAGTTGGTCATCTGTTTGGTACGAATGTATCGCGTGCAGCCGTCAAGCAAGGTGCTTACCTGCGTAGTTACGTCTACACGTTCATTGAATTGCTGGCACCGACGATGAACAGAAAACTCATCGAGCAAGTAATGAGTGGTGAAAAAGACATGTACGAGTTGTAGCCTTGCCCGTTTGGGATTGAACAAAAAGTCCGAGCGAGTCTGCTTTGCGGCGAGTTCGATAGGCAGTTGTTAAAACGGCCTCCTTCGATGCGGCGTTGTGCGCTGACCAAGGTCGGCAGGATAAATACCCGGCACACGCCTTATCGAAGAGACACTGCACAAAATCCAGCTATGTGAATTACGGCAAACCGCGTTTGCGGCTGCGTCTAAGGTTGTCGTTTTAAAGAGTATCTGGCGTTAATCCAGCATTAATAGTCAATAGCCTGCATCCCTGATTGCATCTTTAGTCGCATGCAAGGCAATGTCAATATGTCTTACCGCTTCGTGCTGCATACCGCGAATGCGCGGATCGTCCTCTTCTTGGCTCACGTCCTGACGCGCCTTGCTTAAGGCTTCAACTGCATCATGCAGGCGACCGTTATGGTCTCTATGGATGTCGGGGCGTTGCGCGCTCTGAAAATCTTTTCCAACATCTCGCCCTGATTGAACGACCAGATTTTTGGCGGCGTTGATTTCAGTTAGGGCAACTTGCTCGTTGTGACCCATTACCCAATTGTCGCCGCCGCGATGGGCGATTAACCAATTGGCGGTATCGAGGTCTTGCAGTGCATGGATGTAAGAAGCATGCCGCCCTGGCTCGTCAGCATGGGCGAGGGTCGCCATCACCCCAGACATGGCAATCATGGAGAGAACGAGTTTATGGCTAAGTTTCATAGGGTTTGTCCGGTTAGTTGAAGTAGGGTGGTGGTAAAGCAGCGCATCGGTTGGACGCGCTGTAAAAGATAAGGGGGATTAATAGCGGTACGCAGCATATGGGCGATCGTAATAGCCGCGATGGGCTGGAACGATGATGCAGCCAGATAACACTGAGCTGAGAATTGTGCCTAGTACCACGAGTTGAATGAGCTTTTTCATTTTCCATCCTTCCTAATTAAATTTCCAGATAATCAGGATGCCACTCGTTAACCTGTGAAGGTGCAACCAAGGTGTGTGATTTGTAAGCGCATGTTAGGCGCGGATTTGATGGGAGGTGGAGGAAGTTTTGCGTAAAAAACGAAGAATTACGAAGGTGCAGTGCAGAAGCGAAGGAGGAGACCGACCCTGGAAGTCATCTCCTGGTAATTCATGTTAAGTGAGTGCGTAGCGACAAGTTGTTATTCACTTACAATAGTCGCTGGTGACTGTGCATTTAACGATACCTTTGGCACCCGACGTACGAGGCCGACACCGATGACCGTCACAATCACAGCGAGACCGACGCCCATGTGAATGGAGCCAATCAGGCCATCGCGCGCGGCTTCTAACAGAAGTTGTCCGTTATGCCCTGCGTCAGCCAATTGCTTTAACACCAATGTTTGCGTTTCATGGCTGATCAGAATTTGGGGATCGGCAAAACTCGGAAGCCATTTCCCTGCATTATCACTCTCTAACGCTTGCTGAACACTGCTGGCGTACATGTGATTAATCAAGGTGCCAATAATCGCAGTTCCGATCATGCTGCCGATCATACGGAGCGATTGCATCAGCGCGGTAGCGATTCCAAGATGCTCACGGCCTGCCTCTTGTTGAATAAAAACAGTCAGATTAGGCAAAATAAAGCCGAGACCGAGACCGCCCATCAGCATGAAGCTTGCGATAACATTGTGTGAGGTCCAGCGGTTCGATATGACGACGCCGAAACAGGACAGTGCTAACAAGATAAAGCCGATATACAGCATAACGATCGGATTTTTGATCCGCGTAATAATACGGCCGTTAGCAATACTGCCAACCATTATGAAGGCCACTAAGGGAGTGATCAGAAGACCAGCCTCTTGCGGAGGTAGGCCGAAACCGCCTTGGTATAACAGCGGTGCAAAAAACATTAACGAAAACATGGAAAAGCCGCTCAGCAGTGAGAGTAGAAATAAAGTCGCAAGTTTTGGGTGGAATAGCAGATCAAAGGGCAGTATAGGCTGCGGCGCATGATGCTCCCATTTCCATAGCGCGTAAAAGGACGCAATGCTTGCGACTAACAACGTCAACATGCCGAGCGACAGACCTTGCTTCGGTAGCATTTCCACAAATAGTTGCAAGCAGCCTAGCGCGGCTGTGATAAGAAGTGCGCCGGGCCAGTCAAGTCGAATTTTGGCGTCAGGATCAGAGTGCCGCAAGTGCGGAAGGTATTTCCAGACGAAAAATAGTGACAGTAATCCGACCGGGAAATTCACAAAGAATACCCAGCGCCAGCCCCAGTATTGGGTCAAAAAACCACCTAATGATGGTCCAACCGCTGTCGAAATACCGAACGCGGTACTCATCATGACTTGCCAGCGCAAGCGGGTGTGAGCGCCGGGGAATAAGTCGGGAATACAGGCAAAAGCGGTACCAACCAGCATGCCGCCGCCGATTCCCTGGACGCCACGTCCGATTACCAGCCAGAGCATACTGTCGGCGAGGCCACATAAAATTGAGGCACCCGTGAATAATATGATGGAGACAATCACAAAAGGCTTGCGTCCATAATAGTCACCCAGGCGTCCGAAAATAGGAACTGTGATGACAGAAGTGAGCAAGTAAGAGGTCGCAACCCAAGCGTATAAATCAAAACCTTTTAGTTCAGCGACGATAGTCGGAAGGGCTGTGCCGACGATGGTAGAGTCTAACCCGACCAGCATGATGACAAATGCAATACCTAGCATCGCCAACAGTGATTCACGAAAAGGAAGTATTTGGTCGCTTGAGTGAGCGGCGGCAGAATGAAGGGCCATTGAAGTAGAGTTTGATGAGGCTACTGAATGTTATTCACTGCATTCACGTTGCGGAAAAAAGCCACGTTAATGCAGGTAAATCACTTAGTTAGTGGCAACAGCGGGATTTATTTGTATATTCATCATGATACGCCGGTTCTCGAGTTTCCGCTAAAAACCATTCACTCCAGCATTTTTGATGTCAAAGTAACAAAAAATGCCTCGTTAATCGATCAAACTGCATGGAATAACGTCCATATGACGATACCCGCACTACATTAATTTATAATGCCGCCTTTGCACCCAATTAAATGAACCTGCTTCCATCGAATATATCTGGTCAAACGCAGCGCCATTTACGACGAGTTTGGCGTAAATACGGCATTTTATGGCTTGGAGCGGTATTGGTAGGGTTGGTCGCGGTATTGTATGCGCGCCTGATAGATGCCGGGTTTGGCATTTTTCGCACGCTCCAGCAAGCCCATTTTTTGCTCCCGATCATTATTACGCCATTGGCCGGTGCACTTTGTGTGTGGCTGACACGGCGGTTTTTTCCCGGCGCGGAGGGAAGCGGGATTCCCCAGGTAATCGCGACGTTGGAAGAAGACACCACGCAGCGTGGACTGTCGTTACTGTCGATCAAACTGTTGTTTGGCAAAATCGGTATTTCATTTTTAGCGATCCTGGGCGGTTTTACTATTGGTCGGGAAGGCCCGACGGTGCAAGTTGGTGCGGCGCTCATGTTCAATTTGCGACGCCTTTATCCACGCGCCAGTGCCGCGCTTGAGCGACGTCTGATATTGGCGGGTGCGGCTGCCGGTCTGTCTGCTGCATTTAACACGCCCTTGGCAGGAATCGTGTTTGCGATTGAAGAATTGACGCGCAGTTTTGAGCATCGCGCCAGTGGCGTGGTGATTACTGTGATTATTTTTGCCGGTGTCGTGGCACTCGGTTTAAATGGGAACTACACTTATTTCGGTACGATCCAGATTGCTGGCGGTCTGACTAATATGCTTGCGTTGGCGGTCGTTGTAACAGGCATTGTGACGGGTATTGCTGGTGGTATTTTTTGTTGGTTGTTACTCAACACTGAGCGTTGGATACCGAAAAAAGTGCAAGTTTTACGTCGTGATCGCCCCGTTGTTTTCGGCGCTTTATGCGGATTGATAGTAGCGCTCATTGGTGTCGTTGCCGCTGGCGCAACCTTTGGAAGCGGTTATGTGGAAGCGCAAAGTTTGCTGGCCGGCGGTCATTTGCCCGTGTTATATCCCTTTTTGAAGATGGCATCGATGGTTGGTTCTTATTTACCAGGCATCCCGGGCGGCATTTTTGCGCCATCGTTGTCTATCGGTGCCGGTTTCGGTAATTTATTGCATCTGTTATTCGATAATACGTCGTTGCAGATGTTGATCGCTTTGGCGATGGTGGGATATCTGGCGGCAGTGACGCAGTCGCCGATTACTGCTTTCGTGATCGTGATGGAAATGATTAACGGCCACGCTTTAGTGATTTCATTGATGGCAACGGCACTGATCGCCAGCCGGATATCACGGTTTTTTGCGCCTCCACTTTATGATGCACTGTCAGAGCGATACCGGCTGTCATGTGCGTCGCAGATTGTTTCACCGGATTTAAGAAAGTCAGAAAATGCTTAAAAAAGATATGGCGGAGTATTACGCCAAACGTGCCGAAACTTACGAAGAAATTTATACCCGTCCAGAGCGCGAGGATGAACTGTTAACGCTGCAAGTGCGCGTGCAAGAATTGCTGGAAGGTCACGATGTATTGGAATTAGGCTGCGGAACCGGCTTTTGGACTAAAGAGCTTGCTGCTTCGGCAAAATCGGTTACTGCTACCGATATCAATCCGGAAGTCATGAAGCTGGCGCAGGCCAAAGAGTTTCCCGCAGATAAGGTTCGCTTTGCGATAGCCGATGCCTTTGACCTTCAGCTGGATCGCACGTACACGGCGGTGTTTTTTGGGTTTCTGTGGTCGCATATTGCGCGTGAAGATCAAAACAGGTTTTTGCTGCATTTGCGCGAAAAGATTGGATCGAACACGTTGATGGTGATGTTGGACAATAGCTATGTGGAAGGTAGTAGTACGACGATTGCGCGTACCGACTTGCTGGGAAATACTTTTCAGCATCGCCGCTTGCCGGGCGCACCACATGGCGACCGCTATGAGATTTTGAAGAATTTTCCTAGTGACAGTAATTTGCGCAAGCGGTTGGCGTCTGATACGCGGGATTTGCGTATTTTGAGGTTAGAGCATTATTGGTTGTTGAATTGCCGGTTGAAATAAACTTTTTTAGATCGTCGGCAACTACTCTCATCAAGCAATAGGTTGAATTAACGCTTCTTGATTTTCGGGCGGAGCTGCGGGGGCTGGAAAATTTGCCCATTCATTGGCAAATGTGACTGTGGTTGTCGCGTCAATTTTTGCTTTGATGCGCAGGTTAAAAGCGCGACCAACCTCCCATTGCGCTTGAGGTCTGGTGCGGAAGGCACCCGTCAAAATGGCACCATGCAGGTCAAAACCGTTCAGGCCATAGATGTCGATGGGGGCCAGTAGCAAACGGCGCAAATGCAGGTCGTTCATCATCTCGTTGCCGGTTTCCTGCATCAGGTTAAGCGCATCTACGATGCTTGACTCCAGGGTTACGTGTAATTTTAGCGCTGCATAAGCGTATTCTCTCGAATCGTTTTTTACGGCAAGAATTTGTGAAAATGGCACGCTATGCACCGATCCGCTGCCGTCGCGTAAACGTACGGTGCGAATGGATAAATGCTCCACCGTTCCGATATGGCCGTTTCCTACGTCAACCCAATCACCGACCGACATCGAGTCTTCGATCAGAATAAAAATCCCGGTAATGACATCTTTTACCAGTGATTGGGAGCCAAATCCGATGGCAAGGCCGACCACGCCTGCCGACGCCAAAAGCGGGGTGACATTCAGGCCCAGATTTGCCAGTGTGGTGATGACCGTCGCGGTCAAGATGATCAGCAGCGAAGCATTGCGTAGGAGCGGCAAGATGGTGCGCATACGTATACTTGGGTTGCGGCCGTAGCGCCCGCTGCGGCTTGGTGTAATTGCTTCCTGAATTGCCGTGTCCAATAATATCCACGCAAGCCATGCCATGGCTAACGTCAGCCCGATCTTGCCCACTGCGGCGAGAATCAAATGGCCAATTTGGGTCGTGTTGGCATAGTCTAGCAACGAACGATCCCAAATTCTGGTGAGTAATTCTATAAAACCAATCCACATTACAATTTGCAGCAAACTGAAAATGGCTGCTTTTAAACGCAGAATGTAAGGAGATTGCCGACGCAGTGATGTCCGTTTTTTTCCGCGGCCAATTCGCTTTAGCAGAGTGCCGATAAAAAACATACCAACCAATAACGCGGCACTGCTGAGCGCGTGATCTAGCGCCGCGCCGCTGCTGGCGGGACCGAATACTGTAGCGAGACTCACGCCGCCTGCTAAAAGCAAGATTGGGTAGTGCCACAAGGACGCCACAATTTCCAATGTTTCCATACGTGCGCGGTGGGTGCTACGCACTTCTAAGGATCGGTTACGGATCAAGTGGGCGATTGGGCGTCGAAAGCGCAGCGCAAAAACCACACATAAAATAGCAGCAATCAGGTTGGCTGACGTCGCTACCAAACTGGATAGTGCACCACCGATAATTGAGTACAGTTTGGGATTGTTGATCGCGTCGCCAAACCAGCCAGCGAAGCCAATGAAGTACAACAATCTCCAGGCGCGTCGATACAAAATGTGGATGGCGACATTGCGATGACCGCTGTAGGAAAGTGAAAAAATGATCGCGCACACTGCTCTGAATACGCTTGCGCCAATCATGGTGTACAGCAAAAGTGTGGCAAGTGCGCGACCAAGCGCCGCCGGTAAGCTCAAGACGACAGCGATCTCTACCAGAAGAGCCAGTACCAACGGCATGATATGACGCAAGATATAGATCAGTAATTCTTTGATTCCAGGATCGGTGGAGAGTGTTTCCTGCATGTCGAAGTGCTCACGCACGCGCTTGCCTAAGTACTGAAGAGTGAAAACAACAAAACCAAACAAAGCCAGCATTTCGACGAAATGCACCAATACGTAAAGCGGTGTTTCGCCCTTTTGTCGTGAAAAGAGGGTCGAGAGTTCATCGGCTGCGCGGGCAAACTGCAGCTTCCAATATTTTTGTGGTGCGGCAACATTGCCGTAGTTTGTCTGGACGGCATCAAGGCTGTCAGAAATTAATCCGATCAATCCCTTTTCAGCCGGTATCGGTGCTTTGGTTTGCTGTTCCGCTTGCTGAAGTGCAGCCACTAAAGCAGTAGCAGCGGGATTTGCTTGTAATGTTTTAGCTAATGCATTGAGTGTGGACGATGATGTGGCAGCCGCTGCATTCGATGCTGGCGTGGTCGTTGTTGTGGTTGTTGTCGTCGTCGAAGTGGCAGGTACTACCTTGCTATCTGAAGCCGACCAGGCTGGGACGATATGCAATAACAAGCAAATGATGAGCAGCAACTGCGCAGAGGACAGCGCCAGCGCGCCAAGTCGAGTGGAGCTCATAGTAGGCATAATGACGTAAAAAAAACATAAAGAAGTGATCTTACCGCAGCGACGGCAACGCAACGCATGCGTTATGCCGTTTAACGTCGTCGTTGTGTTTTTGCGTTACCGTTTGACTTGGTTCTGGTTCCTATGATGGCTCTTTCAACTATTTCTTATAAAAATATTATGGCGAATTTCAGTGCACTTCCAATCTAAAATTATTGTTTAACAATTAATTATATTGGGATCGTCATATGTCAAGTAGATTGCATCACGCAATAAGCTGAGCAATATGGAAACTTCAGGCAAACTGCACTGTGGTCGATTGATATGGGCTTTGTACGGGTTTTGGATGGTTTCCTTTCGTTTTCTTTTGGTTAATGGCTATATGAAAAAAATCGACACACTTGGGTTGCAACATGGTTGCACCGGTATTGTTTTTCTGTGTTTTTCTTTATTCACTCAGATTGCCTTCGCGCAGATAAAAATCGGCGTCGATCTCGCCTTGACGGGCCCAGCGGCTGCGATAGGTGCGCCCACTAAAAACACCGTCCTATTGTGGCCAAAGCAGATTGGCGGGCAACGCGTCGAGTACATTATTCTCGATGATGGTTCCGATCCGAGTAACGCGGTACGTAATGCGCATAAACTCATTAGCGAAGATAAAGTTGATTTGATCGTTGGCCCGAATACCACGCCGAATGCGTTAGCTTTGCTGGATGTCATCGCTGAGGGCGAAACGCCGATGATTGCATTGGCGGCGTCCGCGTCAATAGTTTCGCCTCTGGATGCCAAGCGGGCGTGGGCGTTCAAAATGCCACAAAATGACTCGCATATGGCGACGATACTGACACAGCACATGGCCGACAATCACATTAAGACAGTCGCTTTTATCGGATTTGCGGATGCTTACGGCGATAGTTGGTGGCGTGAATTTTCAAGGCTGGCAGAGCTGCGGAAGATAAAGATTGTTGCCAGTGAGCGTTACAATCGGACTGATACGAGTGTCGTTGGACAGACACTTAAAATTATGTCGGCCCAGCCTGATGCAGTGTTGATTGCGGCAGCGGCCACGCCTGCAGTGTTGCCACAAAGAACGTTGGTCGATCGTGGCTATAAAGGACGCATCTATCAGACTCACGGTATTGCTACGCTTGATTTTCTAAGAGTCGGTGGCAAGGATGTTGAGGGGACTTTTTTCCCAACCGGACCCGCGGTGGTCGCCAGACAATTGCCGAATAGCAATCCCGTCAAGAAGACAGCATTAGACTTTACGACTCGCTATGAAGCGGCGTATGGTCCAGATACCATGACCCAGTTTGCCGCCGATGCTTGGGGCGCGTATATGTTAATTGCGAACGCGATACCGCAAGCATTGACCAAAGCCAAACCCGGTACTAAACAATTTCGAGCTGCGCTCCGTGATGCGTTGGAGCAAACGCACAATCTGACCGTTCCGCAAGGTGTGATCAACATGAGCCCTATCGATCACGTTGGTCTTGATCAGCGCTCCCGAGTGATGGGGCGTATTGTGGGAAATAAATTCACTTATGCTTACGGAGGATGAGGGATGTGTTGTGGAGCCGATGATCCAATTTTTATTAAAATATTAACTTAATGATCGAGCAATGTAGCACAACATTAAATGCAGGATTATTTACTTAGTGGACGTTGCCTGATGTTTTCTTTGTAAAATCGGTGCAATGTCAGAACTATTGCACCGGATTGGTCTATCCCTCACGCCAATTAAATTTCCAGATTGTCGATCAGCCGCGTGATGCCTATTTTTGCTGCGGCCAAAACAACCAGTGGTTCGCCCTTTGCTACTTCGCTGGCCGATGCTGGTTGCAGGTTGCTCCGCTTACGAACTGAAATGTAATCGGGCTGCCAGCCAGCTTCACGGAGTTGAGCGATTGCATCTTGTTCCAGCGCGTCGATCGTTTTCTGACCGCTACGGACACCTTCCGCCACTTGCGTCAGCATCTTGAACAAATTCGGCGCTTCAGCACGGTCCTCCGCAGATAAATACATATTGCGGGAAGAGAGCGCCAAGCCATCGTCAGCCCGAAAGGTTTCTGCAGCGATGATGTCGGTAGGTAGCGCAAACTGTTTTGCCATGTTCCGAATGATCATTAATTGCTGATAATCTTTCTTGCCGAAGACCGCCACGCGCGGTTGAACGCATGAAAATAGCTTCATTACTACGGTGGTGACGCCGGCAAAAAAGCCGGGACGGAATTCGCCCTCTAGTGTATTGCCGAGATCGTCCGGTGGACTAATGCGAAATTCCTGTGGTTCTGGATAAAGATCTTTTTCCGTTGGTGCAAACAGGACGTATACGCCTTCCTTCTCCAGTTTTGCCACGTCTGCGGCAAAAGTACGCGGATATTTATCGAAGTCTTCATTGGGCCCAAATTGCAGACGGTTGACAAAAATCGACGCCACAATAGGATCGCCGTGACGTTTGGCCAGCCGCATCAGTGATAGATGGCCATCATGCAAGTTGCCCATAGTTGGCACGAAGGCTGTACGTAGCTGGCCGCGCATGTGGTCACGCAATTCTTCGATAGAGGAAATAATTTTCATGAAATTGATCAGGTGATAAAAGTCGAATACAGCAACGGACTGCAGCGGTATAACACGGTATAAAAAATGTTTGGTTAATTTATTTGGGAGTTTTTCGTCGCCGATCGCGCTGCGGAATCACGCTTTAAGAATCGGCCGAAGTAAAAGAGTCATCATCAGGACGGGGAATAAGCCAGACGCACGTAGATCGGTGCAAAGGGTTCGGCTTGCGTGATTTCGATCAATGTTTCTTTGGCAAGTTCCAGCAGGGCGATGAAATTCACGACTAGTACGGGGACGCCGCGTGCGGGATCGAACAACTCGGCAAATTCGACGAATCTGGCGGACTGCAAACGTCGTAAAATACCCGTCATGTGTTCGCGGACTGATAGTTCTTCGCGACTAATGATGTGATGTTGTGTAAGTTTGGCGCGTTTGATGACATCGGCCCAGGCGGATTGCAGGTCGATGACAGCGACTTCTGGCCAGCGTGTGACGATGCTTTGTTCAATATAAATTTGGGTGCGGACAAAATCACGCCCCAATTGCGGCAGCTCGTTGATTTCACGTGCCGCTAATTTCATTTGCTCGTATTCCAGCAAGCGACGCACTAACTCTGCCCGAGGATCTTCTGCCTCTTCGCTGTCGGTTTTTCTGGAAGGCAACAACATCCGCGATTTAATTTCAATCAGCATCGCCGCCATGAGCAGATATTCAGCGGCTAGTTCAAGGTTAGTAATACGAATCTGATCAACGTATTCCAGATATTGCAATGTAACTTGCGCCATCGGAATATCAAGAATATTGAAGTTTTGCTTGCGGATTAAGTAGAGCAACAGATCAAGCGGCCCTTCGAATGCTTCGAGAAAGACTTCCAGCGCATCCGGTGGAATGTATAAATCGCTCGGCATGCGAAATAGCGGTTCGCCATACAGACGTGCAAACGCGACACCGTCGACTACGTTCGGTGTCGAGTCTGGCTGTCCCTCAACGGTGATTTCAGCGGCGTCTGACGAATTCTGCGTCATAGTGATCTTTTGACACCGCTGTTAATCGTCTTATGTTTGCGGGAGAAAGCCGTCGCAATATTAGTGCTCGTTTTGATAAACGTAGGGCTGTTGTGGAACGCGGGAGTCATTTGAGCGCAGTTGACTATCAAGATCGATAGGTGTTTTGTCCCATAAAAGTGCCCGACCGGCCAGTTGTTCTTGTTCCAATGCAGGGTTCTTTACCTTCAGTTCGCTGATGAACTGGGTGATTTCGGACTGGTATCCAGAAAATTGCTTGGAAAATTTCATTATATTTACCTGTTTTACTTATTTAGAAGCACATAAAAGTTAAGCGCTATTTTATGTCATTTCTTGCAGTGATGAATCGATAGTTGCTTTATGGATAACTTTTCTATTGTTCTATTATTTGTTACGGAAGTAGAATCAAAAAAACCAATGTCGACCAGCGACTCTTTACGAATAGGCTGGCCGTCACATTTACTGCTATTTATAGGTTATTAGCGAATCCGCATTCCCGGCGCAGCGCCTGGCCACGGAGTGAGAATATAAATACCTGGATTGGCTTTTTCATCCGCCGCTGAAGCCGCTAATACCATGCCTTCGGATATGCCGAATTTCATTTTGCGCGGTGCAAGATTGGCAACCATGACGGTCATCTTGCCAACCAATTCCTCTGGCTTATAAACGGACTTGATGCCAGAGAATACATTCCGTAAGCGACCTTCACCGACGTCAAGTGTTAGTCGCAACAGTTTGTCGGATCCTTCAACGTGCTCACAGTTAACTATTTTAGCAATTCGTAAATCGATTTTAGTGAAGTCATCAATTTTGATTTCCGGTGCCAGTTCTTCGATAGCCACGTTATCTTCCGCGCCAGTAACTGGAGCCGCTTCAATGGCGAGTCCATCCTCTTTGCCTTCTGGCGGTTCGAACAAAGCTTCCAGCATTTTAGGCTCAACCCGAGTCATCAAATGCGTGTAGGCATTAATTTGGTGACCATTACCAATCGGCAAATTAATATCACCCCACTGCAACGGCGCGATCTGCAAGAAGGCTTCGACTTGCTTCGCTAGTACCGGCAAGACGGGCTTTAAATAGATCGTCAATATTCGGAACGCTTCGAGAAGGCGGCTGCAGACTTCATGCAAGGCGGCTGACTTGCTCGGGTCTTTGGCTAGTTCCCAAGGCTTATTAACGTCGACGTAGGCGTTGATGATATCGGCCTGATCCATGATGGCGCGGAGTGCTTTGCCGTATTCGCGTCCTTCATACAGGTTTTTGATATCGGCGGAAACGGCGCGGAGATTTGCCAGAAACGGATCGCCATCGGTGGCCCAAAGCGTGCTGACCTTACCATCGAATTTTTTGGCAATGAAACCAGCTGCACGACTGGCGATATTGATGTATTTGCCAATCAAATCAGAGTTCACCCGGGCAACAAAATCATCTGGATTAAAATCAACGTCTTCGACTTTGGCGCTCAATTTGGCAGCGATGTAATAACGCAACCACTCTGGGTTCATGCCGATGTCGAGATAGCGCAATGGCGAGATACCCGTGCCACGGGACTTCGACATCTTTTCACCGCTAACAGTGATAAAACCGTGCACGAAGATGTTATTCGGCACTTTGCGCCCGGCAAACTTGAGCATTGCTGGCCAGAACAACGTGTGGAAATATGTAATGTCTTTACCAATAAAGTGGTATTGCTCAGTGCTAGGATCAGCCATGAAGGCATCAAAGTCACGACCGGTTTTGTCGAAATAATTTTTGAGTGATGCCAGATAGCCAATTGGCGCGTCCAGCCAGACATAAAAATACTTGCCCGGTGCATCAGGAATTTCAATACCAAAGTACGGCGCATCGCGGCTGATGTCCCAGTCACCCAGACCACCGTCGCCCTCTAACCATTCTTTGGCCTTGTTGGCGACTTCAGGTTGCAGACGATTGTCTTCGAGCGCCCATTGGCGCAAGAAGTCTACGCAACGTTGATCTGACAGTTTGAAGAAGAAATGTTCTGACGATTTCATGATCGGGGTGGCGCCCGACAATGTGGAGTACGGATTCTTTAGATCGGTGGGCGCATACACGGCGCTGCAATTTTCGCAAGAGTCGCCGTATTGGTCTTTGGTGCCGCATTTTGGACACTCGCCCTTAATGTAGCGGTCCGGCAAGAACATATTTTTGACCGGATCGAAAAATTGTTCGATGGTCTTGGTTGTGACCAGTTCGGCATCGTCGCGCAGGCTGCGATAGATTTCTTGCGACAAGGCGTGATTTTCAGGGCCGTCAGTCGAATGCCAATTGTCAAACGCGATATGGAACCCGTCCAGATACTCTTTGCGACCGGCCGCAATATTGGCGACAAATTGTTGCGGCGTGATCCCGGCTTTTTCAGCGGCGATCATGATTGGTGCGCCATGGGCATCGTCGGCACCGACAAAATGTACCTCATTGCCCAGCATTCGTTGGAACCGTACCCAGATATCGGCCTGGATGTATTCCATGATGTGGCCGATGTGGAATGCGCCGTTGGCGTAGGGCAGGGCGGTCGTAACGAATAGCTTGCGCGGAGGTTGCAAAGGTGAAGTGCTCAAATTGGTGCTCATTTAGCGATGCTGGTTTAAGTAAAACAGTGATTTTAGCAGTGCCAGCGCCTATCTCGTGCAAAGTAGGGCATCGTTACACCTTCCGGTGTGCCATTGTTGTTATTTGGAAAACTTTAGTGTGACCGAGTTTTCTGTCCGATTTTGGTATCTGATCTGCGCCGATCAGACGATTTAGTTTAGACTTGGCGCAATCATATAGAGGAGAAATAATGAGCGTCACGATTGAAGCGGTTAAGACCGCATTGTCCAATGTTATTGACCCTAACACCGGCAAGGATTTGATTTCCAGCAAATGTATAAAAAATATTCAGTTAGACGGCGCGAATGTTGCGTTTGATGTCGAACTGGGTTATCCAGCGAAAAGTCAATTTAGTTTGATTCGTAGTGCCGCAATTGCTGCGCTTAGCGGTATCGCGGGCAATGTCAGTGCGAATGTCTACTCAAAAATTCAAGCGCATTCGGTGCAGCGTGGTATCAAGTTGATGTCTAACGTCAAGAACATCATCGCCGTCGCTTCGGGCAAAGGCGGCGTCGGCAAATCAACAACAGCGGTAAACCTCGCGTTGGCCTTGGCCGCGGAGGGTGCACAAGTCGGTATTTTGGATGCGGATATTTATGGTCCGTCGCTGCCGATGATGATGGGTATCAGTGGTCGCCCTGAAACCAAGGACGGCAAAACGATGGAGCCGATGGAGAATCACGGCTTACAGGTTTCCAGCATCGGTTTTATGGTGGATCAGGATGAGCCGATGGTGTGGCGTGGTCCGATCGTCACCCAAGCGCTACAACAGTTGCTGGACCAAACCAACTGGCGCGATCTGGATTATCTGATTGTTGATATGCCGCCGGGAACTGGTGATATTCAATTAACGTTGTCACAAAAAGTTCCGGTCACCGGCGCAGTCATCGTTACAACTCCGCAAGACATTGCGTTGCTGGATGCGCGCAAGGGCTTGAAAATGTTTGAAAAAGTCGGCGTTCCAATTCTCGGTATTGTAGAGAATATGAGTACGCATATCTGCTCAAATTGCGGTCATGCTGAAGCCATCTTTGGGGCTGGAGGTGGCGAAAAAATGTGCAGCGAATACGGTGTTGATTTTCTGGGTGCGCTGCCGCTGACGATGTCGATTCGTGAGCAGACGGACTCTGGCAAGCCGACAGTGATTGCAGAGCCCGATGGGCCGATAGCGCATATCTACAAAGAGATTGCGCGGAAGGTGGCAATCAAGGTGGCGGAGAAGGCTAAAGATATGTCGAGCAAGTTTCCGACAATTGTGATCAAGAACGATTGATCGCAGTATGGTAACGCAGAGCGTGTCAGGTCAATTGGACTGGCTGACACGCTCAGATGCTATGATCCTTTGGCTGGTTCCAATTGGCTGGCTCGCTTAACGAGCCGTTCGTTCTCATTGAAAAAGGGTCATACGATGAAATCACGATTATTTACCGTACTTTTTAGCGTTTCGATGTTGGCCGCAGGTTTTATGCCGCAAATGGCACACGCTGCGTCTGTTAATTTTGTGTCACCCGCCGATGGTGCAGTGCTCACCAGCCCCTTCCCTGTCAAGTTTAGTGTCACGGGAATGGAGATTAAACCAGCGGGTGATATGACGCCAAGTACAGGGCATCATCATCTATTGATCAACCAAGGGCCAATTAAGGCGGGAGAGGTAATTCCTGCTGATGCGCAGCATCTGCATTTTGGCAAGGGCCAGACTGAGACGATGGTTACTCTGCCACCGGGCAAGTACAGTTTGACGATGCAACTCGGTAACGGCTTACATCAGTCGTATGGTCCCGAATTAAGCAAAACAATTAACGTCACCGTTAAATAAACCCTTTGCGTTGCCCGGACTAGCACAGCAAGTGATCAAGGGCGCAATCGGCGCAGATGTTCCCTCTGCCGGTGCAACGCGGTAAAATGTGGTTTTCATTGATAGCGGCTTTGGCAATCCAAGGCCGTTTTTATTTATCATGACCGCCACTACTTCAGCAGTAACTCCTCCTTTATCTCCTGTTCGCACCCGATTTGCGCCAAGTCCAACCGGCTATTTGCATTTGGGTGGTGCGCGCACAGCATTGTTTTCCTGGGCTTACGCTCGTCACTTTGGCGGTACGTTTGTATTGCGCGTCGAAGATACCGATCTTGAGCGTTCAACGCCGGAAGCGGTGGAGGCCATCATCGAAGGGATGCAATGGCTTGGTCTTGAGCACGACGAAGGTCCCTTTTTTCAGATGCAGCGCATGGACCGTTATCGTGAAGTGATTGCACAAATGCTGGCTGACGGCAGCGTCTACTATTGCTATTCGTCGCCTGAAGAAGTCGAAGCCATGCGCGAAAAAATGCGCGCTGCGGGTGAGAAGCCGCGCTACGACGGAACCTGGCGCCCGGAACCGGGCAAGACTTTGCCTGCGATTCCTGCTGATCGTACGCCGGTCGTGCGCTTCAAAAATCCTCTGGATGGTGACGTGAGTTGGGATGATGTCATCAAAGGCACGATTACCATTTCCAATCGTGAGATGGATGACCTCGTTATCGC
Source organism: Glaciimonas sp. Gout2 (assembly GCF_035018905.1). Taxonomy (NCBI): domain Bacteria; kingdom Pseudomonadati; phylum Pseudomonadota; class Betaproteobacteria; order Burkholderiales; family Oxalobacteraceae; genus Glaciimonas; species Glaciimonas sp. Gout2. The sequence continues at coordinate 61,283 of NZ_JASJXA010000021.1, forward strand.
TCGGCCTGATGGCACGCCGACTTACAATTTTTGCGTGGTAGTTGATGACTGGGATATGAAGATTACGCATGTCATCCGTGGTGACGACCATGTAAATAACACACCGCGCCAAATTAATATTTTGAAAGCACTCGGCGCGACTTTGCCTTTGTACGGTCACGTGCCGATGATTCTTGGCGCGGATGGCGAAAAGCTCTCTAAGCGCCATGGCGCCGTGAGCGTGATGGATTATCCGGCGCAAGGTTATCTGCCGGAGGCGATGCTGAATTATCTGGCGCGTCTGGGTTGGAGCCATGGTAACGAAGAAGTGTTCTCGATTGCGCAGTTTTGTGAGTGGTTCGACTTGGATCATCTATCGAAATCGCCAGCACAGTTCAATCCGGAAAAGCTGGCTTGGGTGAACAATCACTACATTAAGTTAGCAGACAATAACCGCTTGGCTGAATTGGTACGGCCATTGATGGAAAAAAATGGTGCCGATTTCTCAGATAGCGCTGACGGGTTATTCAAAGCACCGGATCTGGCAAAAGTCATCGGCCTGATGAAAGAGCGCGCCAACACCACGCATGAGATAGCCACGGCTGCGATGCTGTTTTATCGTCAGCCTGCGCCAGATGCAGCATTACTTGACCAGCATTTCAACGCTGTCGCAGCGACTATTAAGCCAGCACTGGCCGATTTCGCTGAGCGCTGCAAAACGGTTGAGTGGAATAAAGCGGCATTGGCCCCGATGATTAAGGAAGTGTTGGCAGCGCATGCGCTGAAAATGCCTCAAATTGCGATGCCAATGCGCTTGATGCTGACCGGTCAGTTACAGACACCGGCGATCGATTTGGTGCTGGAATTGTTTGGTCGCGAAACTGTATTAAACCGCCTACAGAAATATCTTTGATAAATCTTCAAAACGGGATTGTCAGGGAGGTCATTACTTTGCTATAATTTCGCTTCTTCGCAAGGGGGTATAGCTCAGCTGGGAGAGCGCTTGCATGGCATGCAAGAGGTCAGCGGTTCGATCCCGCTTACCTCCACCAGCGTAAGCAGGTGGAGTAAAAAAGAGTAAAGTAGCAAAGTAATACCACTAGCAGTACGGACAGATTATTGTCCCCATCGTCTAGAGGCCTAGGACATCACCCTTTCACGGTGAGTACAGGGGTTCGAATCCCCTTGGGGACACCAGATAAAAAAGTCGCATCTGCGTGATGCGACTTTTTGTATTAAGACCGAATAGGTCGAGCATTGCAGATTTAGTGTAAATTGTAAGCGAAGCAAGGCCACGCGAGCAAAGCTGTGTATGTACAGCAAAGTAGTAAGGACAGATTTCTGTCCCCATCGTCTAGAGGCCTAGGACATCACCCTTTCACGGTGAGTACAGGGGTTCGAATCCCCTTGGGGACACCAGATAAAAAAGTCGCATCTGCGTGATGCGACTTTTTGTATTAAGACCGAATAGGTCGAGCATTGCAGATTTAGTGTAAATTGTAAGCGAAGCAAGGCCACGCGAGCAAAGCTGTGTATGTACAGCAAAGTAGTAAGGACAGATTTCTGTCCCCATCGTCTAGAGGCCTAGGACATCACCCTTTCACGGTGAGTACAGGGGTTCGAATCCCCTTGGGGACACCAAGATAAAAAGCCCGCATCGGTTGATGCGGGCTTTTTGCATTGTTGGAAATATCACCGTATATCGATCATTAATAAAAAATCACTAAATAAACACTCTCTACAGATAGATTTTAAGAGTGTGATCAAAGATGTAATTATATTGTTGTATTAAATCCACAATGGTGGTGTGATGATGGATATTGTTTTTGAATGATCTGCATCAACTTTAAAAGTTCACATTTTCATTCCATATCAGAATCAGCACGTTGGCGTGCTAACACGCGATGCGCACGTTGCATATCGCTCGCTAAATTGCTCTTCGCCTCATTACGACAAGCAGCCAGTTCCCTATTGCGTAAACTACGGCACTCATTTAGTGACTGTTGATAAGCCGCGTTGGCTTCCTTTGTCATGTTATTGAAGCGCGCACGCGGGGACATGTCCTCGCTATGCCAGCGAGGCGGGTCTTTCATTTGTACATTTTCTTCGGCGGCGAAAGCGTGCATCGCGTAACTTCCAGTCGCTATCAGAGCGGTTAGGAAAGCAGCGTGAATTTTGCGGTGCATGGTTATTACTCCTTGCTGCGGTAATGTTGCTGCGCAGCGGTTTATGAGATGCAAGAAAAGTGGTTCAACTTAGCTTGAGTCCACCGATAAACATTTGTCTCAGGTGAGAGTTTTGTTGCGGCATAGTGCTATTGTCTAAAGAGTCATTACCCATTAGGGTCACAATGCACGTCAGGCTTATGTTAAGCGTGACCTTACAGCCGTCCGGTGAGCAATAACACAATGAGCACGATGACGATGACGCCTGTGATGCCACTTGGTCCATAGCCCCAACTGCGGCTATGCGACCAGGTTGGTAGCGCGCCCACCAGTAATAGAATCAAAATAATTAGAAGGATCGTTCCCATGCTTTACTCCTCTTTGGTTAGTTGTTGCAAAAAAAGATGTAACGCCAAGCATGTGATGCAGCTTCGACCTGTTTTTTAAACTTGCGGACAAGTCGATTTTGTCGGATGTGATTGTGTCTATCCTTTTAGCGCAATCGATTAATAACGTGAAATTTGGCCGTTATCGATCCTTACTCGATCACCTACGCGTAAATCCCCTGGATTGCTGAGATTGATGGTCTGGTAACCGTTGTCGTTCATACGAACGCGCACGTCGTAAGAGGAAGGAGTTTGATTATTGCGTTGCTCCAGCTGGTTTCCGACTACCGCGCCGCCGACCGCACCGCCAACTGTGGCGACTGTATTACCAGTTCCATGACCGATTTGATGCCCCAAGACGCCGCCTAGTAGGCCACCGACTAGTGCGCCTGCAATTCCGCGGCTTTGGTTTTCTCCTTGAACGACATCGATGGCATCAACGACGCCGCGGCCGTTATAGGATTGTCGGCTCGATGGAATGTTTTGATTGGGCGGATTATATTGATTTGATTGATAAGATTGATTTGGAGGATTGCGGTATTGCTGTCCATCGTATGGGCTGGCGCAAGATGCAAGAAGAAGGGTCCCGCCGATCACCGTCGAAACTAAAAAAGTGCGGGATATATTGTTGTATTTCATGGCATCTCCTAAATCCATTGACTAGTCGTGATAGATGAGTACGGAATCTCAGTGTGGATTGGTCGTTACCAACCTTCTTCAACGTTAGTGAAAACTAAAAACACTTTTTCTAAATATGCTGCCCTGAAGGTCAATGCATAAAAATATAGATGAGTACTACGATGACTGCCGGTACGCCGAGCAGCCATGCTAAAAAATACTTACCCATGACGTAATCCTCTCGAATCGGTTGGCGAAAAAAATAACATCACGAATTAAGTTTTAGAGTAAGTTTTAGGGATAAGGAGCTACTAGATCGCCTCAACGAGCTAGTTAATTATAAAGAAAAAGGATTTCTAACTCTATCGGACGGGGGCTCTTAATGCTGTAGGACTACGCGAAGTAACCTAGCCGAACGTCAGCCGTTGGCTACGCATTATGATTATCTCGAATACTTATAGCGTTACCGTTATTACCGTTCGTCCTACTTAAGGGTAGGAGGCTGTCCTATACGGCGAGAAGTAAGAGCGGTCTATTATGAGTATTCAAGATAGCTTAATTGGACTTAAACTCTCTTAAATTCTGCTGCGTAACGTTGATCATTTTGAAGGTTGCCAGAAAGAAATTTCGAACGGATGATTGCAAGGTTAAAAGGAGTTCTAAATGATGAACAGCAAAAGTGCTTTATTGATGCTAGCCGTTTCTAGTTTGACCGCATTGTTGTTGATGGCGAAGCAAAGACTAGCCCGAGCTAATTCGGAGCAAAATTTACAGAAAAAAGCGATTACTACCTGGGAAGGCGAGGGTGGAAATCTTCCCGAGAGACATGGTCGGGCGGAGTAGATAATCGCGTGTTAGGGGTGACAAAGAATTCTTCTTCCGGGAAAATTTCGTCAGCTTATTCGTTAGCTTTTATTCAGTCTTACTCAAATCTGGTCGTTAAACGCGCAGGCGCGGTTTGTTGTGTGCATGTTTGTGCGTGTGCGTGTGCGTTGCGGCCTGATCTGGCATCTATTGTGATGCGCTCGCAGTCAGGCTTTACCACTCCCCTCTCACTCTGGTTTACGCCCTTGTCCTAAATGATGGGTAACAGGTAAACGGGTGTTAAACAGGTGGTTATTTAAACCGCTTTGACTAAATATTTCATGCCACGCTTTGAGTCCAGTAACCAGGTTTAGCGAAGGTTTCTTTCAAGCGATCGATGAAAAATCGTGTTTTAGCAGGGAGATGTCTTTGCTGCGGATATACAGCCATGATGTCGTAGTGTGGCAGTGCAAACTCATCGAGAACGGTAATGAGTTCGCCGCTGGCTAACTGTGACTGAATTTCCCAGGTAGATCGCCACGCCAAGCCGAGGCTTTCGCTCACCCATCGATGTAGCAACTCGCCATCGTTACAATCCAAATTTCCTTCTGCCTTAATCACAATCGGCCTACCACCCTGTTGGAAATACCATCCACGTTGCTGGCCGCCTTGCAGGTTAAACGATAAGCAATTGTGATCTGCTATATCGTCTAAAGTAGCAGGCGTGCCGTTGCGACGCAGATAATCTGGAGTAGCGCACACTACGCGCCGATTGCTCGCTAGTTTTACCGCAACGAAATTGGGGTCAATTACGCCGCCGATACGAATGCTGATGTCGTAGCCTTCGCGTACCAGATCGACCACACGATCAGTGAGATTGAACGAAATTCTCACTTCCGGGTTAGCTGCAATAAAATCCGGTGCATGCGGCGCGACGTGCTTACGTCCAAACGCTGCTGGCGCCGACACCACTAAATGTCCGGTGGCTTTATGGCGCCCTTCGGAAATAATTTTTTCGGCAAAATCAAGATCTGTCAGTAGCTTACGGCAATGATCCAGAAACACTGTTCCTTGTTCAGTTAGTGTCAGATGACGCGTGGTGCGATGCATGAGCTTGGTACCGAGTCGCTTCTCTAGCGCATCAATACGCCGTCCTAACATGACGGGTGTGATGTTTTGCTCCAGCGCCGCACCGGCCAGACTCCCTTTTTCGACCACACTGACGAGCGCTTCGATTTGTTTCAGCTTGTCCATATCTTCCTCCGATTGTCTACTTTACCGCGGATTCCGTACTAAAAGTATGGAATAAGAAGACGAATTGTCTTCTTATCAAACATAAAGTTTGCTATTACGATGTGCTTTATCGACTTCAATCCTTTAGGATTTACGCAAAATCGCCAAAACTGCATTGTGCTTTCTTAGCCGCCCACGCGCCGCGATACGACGTATTGGTTTTGTCTGAGGGGTGGGCAAATTCAATGTGAGGCTAGTTTTGCGTAAGTCCTTATCCCAATCAAACACCGCGCTCATTGTGTTGCTCATTGTGGTGAGAGTTGGATAAATTTTCGTTTGGTAACACCTTGATAGCGATGTTTAAGCGGTAACAAAACAATTAACAATCTGGAGGCAATATGGCAAAGATGAGAGCAATTGACGCAGCGGTATATGTATTGGAAAAAGAAGGCTGTTTGCAAGTGTTCGGTGTTCCAGGTGCAGCCATTAACCCGCTTTATTCAGCGATGAAAAAGCACGGCGGCATCAAACACGTACTGGCCCGTCACGTTGAAGGCGCATCGCATATGGCCGAAGGCTATACCCGCGCTACCGCTGGTAATATCGGCGTCTGTATCGGCACTTCGGGACCAGCCGGTACCGACATGATTACCGGCTTATATTCAGCCCAGGCGGATTCGATTCCTATTTTGTGCATTACCGGTCAGGCACCGCGTTCACGTTTGTACAAAGAAGATTTTCAAGCGGTCGATATTGAGTCAATCGCTAAACCAGTCACTAAATGGGCGGTAACCGTGCGTGAGCCAGCATTGGTGCCACGCGTGTTCCAGCAAGCTTTCCATTTAATGCGCTCAGGTCGCCCGGGTCCCGTACTCATTGATTTGCCGTTTGATGTGCAGGTGGCAGAGATCGAATTTGATCCTGATACGTATGAATCGTTGTCAGTCTACAAGCCGAAAGCTTCCCGGGCACAGATTGAAAAAGCGTTGACCATGTTAGGTGAGTCCGAGCGTCCGTTGCTGACAATTGGTGGCGGCGTTATCAATGCGGATGCTGCTGAACTGGCTGTCGAGTTTGCTGAATTGACCGGCGTTCCGGTGATTCCAACATTGATGGCATGGGGCGCAATCCCCGATGATCATCCGCAAATGGCGGGAATGGTCGGCTTGCAAACCAGCCATCGTTATGGCAATGCCACTATGTTGGCATCGGACTTTGTACTAGGTATCGGCAATCGTTGGGCCAATCGCCATACCGGTTCAGTCGAAGTATTTACCAAAGGCCGTAAATTTGTGCACGTGGATATTGAGCCGACGCAGATCGGTCGCGTCTTCGGTCCTGACTATGGCATTGTTTCGGATGCAAAAGCCGCATTGATCCTGTTTATTGAGGTCGCAAAAGAATTAAAAGCAGCGGGTAAATTACCTGATCGGTCAGCTTGGTTGCGCGAATGCCAGGAGCGCAAACGCACTATGCAGCGCCGGACGCATTTTGAAAACGTACCGGTCAAACCGCAACGCGTGTATGAAGAAATGAACCGCGCATTCGGTCGCGATACTTGCTACATCAGCACGATTGGTTTGTCGCAAATCGCAGCGGCCCAATTCCTGCACGTATACCATCCGCGGCATTGGATCAACTGCGGTCAGGCCGGTCCATTGGGCTGGACTATTTCGGCGGCACTCGGCGTCTGCGTCGCGGATCCGAAGCGTGAAGTAGTCGCGATTTCTGGCGACTATGATTTTCAATTCATGATTGAAGAGTTGGCCGTCGGCGCGCAGTTTAATTTGCCGTACATCCACGTGGTAGTTAACAACTCTTACCTTGGTTTGATACGTCAGGCGCAACGCGGCTTTGAAATGGATTACTGCGTACAACTTGCATTTGAGAATATCAATGCGCCAGAGTTGAACGGCTATGGCGTGGATCATGTTGCCGTAGTTGAAGGTCTTGGTTGCAAAGCCATACGGGTCAGCAATCCGAATCAGATTCAGGACGCATTTGCGCAAGCAAAGCGCTGGATGGCCGAGTTCCGCGTGCCGGTAGTGGTGGAAATTATTTTGGAGCGCGTCACTAACGTCGCCATGGGTAACGAAATTGACAACATCAACGAGTTTGAAGATTTGGCGACTAGTCGTGAAGATGCGCCCACCGCGGTTAGTTTGTTGGACTAAGTCACTTTAATCTGCGCTGAAATCATTTCCGCATCATTGAATAGAAGGGGAAAAAATATGACCAAACTAGCTGCCAATCTCACAATGCTGTTTACGGAGTTACCATTTCTTGAACGTTTTGGCGCAGCAGCCACAGCCGGTTTCAAAGGTGTTGAGTTTCTGTTTCCGTATGCATTTCGAGCAGAGGAAATAAGCGATAAATTGCAGACCAATGGCTTGGAATTAGTTCTTCACAATTTGCCAGCGGGTAACTGGGAAGCTGGCGAACGCGGGATTGCCTGTCATCCGGATCGCATCAGTGAATTCAAGGAAGGCATAGATGAGGCGCTGCGTTATGCCAAGATACTCGGTGTGAAGCAATTGAACTGTCTGGTCGGCATCGCACCATCCGGCGTCAGTGCGGAAGAACTAAAAGCCACCGTTGTCAGCAATTTGACATTCGCTGCAGATAAATTTCAGGCAGCAGGAATTCGTTTGTTGATTGAACCGATCAACACATTCGATATTCCCGGCTTCTACCTCAGCGGAACCCAGCAAGCGCTCGATCTTATTGCGGCGACTGGGTCGGGCAATATTTTTGTGCAATACGACATTTATCACATGCAACGAATGGAAGGCGAATTGGCAAACACCATCAAAGCCAATCTTCCCCGCATCGCACATATACAACTGGCCGACAATCCAGGCCGTTTTGAACCCGGTACTGGCGAAATCAACTATCGCTTCCTATTTTCGTTTTTGGATGAAATCGGTTACGACGGCTGGATCGGTTGTGAGTACAAGCCTAAGGCGGGAACAGTGGATGGATTGGGTTGGCGCACAGCGCACGGCCTATAAGCAAGGCATTTATGTATGTAGCTGATTCATTAGATCGCAAAGTAATGACAGACAATTTTTACCACATCTAGGAGATTTATCATGGCAAAAGTAGGCTTTATTGGATTAGGTATCATGGGCGCGCCGATGGCGGAAAATCTACAACGCGGTGGCCACAAGTTATATCTCCATGATCAAAAAAATCCACCAGCAGCATTGATAGACGGCGGCGCAACAGTCTGTACGTCCGGTGCAGAAGTTGCCAAACGCGCTGATATCATTATCGTCATGGTACCGGATACCCCACACGTGGAAGCCGTATTGTTCGACGATAAAGGCGTAGCCGAGGGTTTGACCGCAGGTAAAGTTGTCGTCGACATGAGTTCAATTTCACCGATTGCCACCAAAGGCTTCGCAAAAAAAATCAACGCACTCGGTTGTGAATATTTGGATGCGCCAGTTTCTGGCGGTGAAGTCGGTGCCAAAGCCGCCTCATTGACGATTATGGTCGGCGGTTCTGAAACTACCTTCAACGACGTTAAACCGTTGTTCGAATTGTTGGGTAAGAACATAACGTTGGTTGGCGGCAATGGTGACGGTCAGACCACCAAAGTGGCTAATCAAATCATTGTTGCCCTGAATATTCAAGCTGTTGCAGAGGCATTATTATTCGCTTCAAAAGCAGGAGCCGATCCAGCACGGGTTCGACAAGCACTGATGGGTGGTTTTGCGGCATCGCGCATTTTGGAAGTTCACGGTGAGCGAATGGTTAAACGTACTTTTAATCCAGGTTTCCGTATTGAGTTGCATCAAAAAGATCTAAATCTAGCGTTGCAAGGCGCCAAGGCACTTGGTATTTCATTACCAAATACTGCTATGGCGCAAGAGCTCATGAATACCTGCGCTGCAAATGGTATGAGCGGATTGGATCATTCTGCGCTATGCAGGGCAATCGAAATTATGTCGAATCATCAAATTGCTTCTGCATAAGTGGTAAATTGGGTGCAAAATTATATTCGTAGCCGCCGGTTTTATGAATAACGTCGACACAATTGAGGACCCGCCTGCGGCGGGCCTTAGCTCTTCAGTCACGTTCTTTTTGGTTAGTCTTTTTTGCGGGGCAACGAACCGTATCAAGAAAGAGTAGCTATTTGGCGGGCTACTCCACTCGTATCTACGGAGCATAAACTCTGTTTAATACAGACGATCGAATACAATTGCCAGACGATGAAAACGTTTAATTAAATTTTGCTATTCACCACTCAAGGCCACTCAGCATGACTATCCAAACCGCCGCAATTAATCCTCGCCAACTATTATTAGACATGTACCAAAGCGCCGTCGATGCTGTCAGCGCCACCAAATGTCTACCAGCTTATTTAGCCAAAATTCCCGCCCCAACCGGCAAAGGTCGAACGCTAGTCATTGGCGCTGGCAAAGGAGCGGCTGCCATGGCAAAAGCGGTAGAGGATCATTGGCAAGGTGAACTAGGAGGATTGGTGGTGACCCGCTACGGTCACGGCGCTGATTGCAAGCGCATCGAAGTGGTTGAAGCATCCCATCCAGTGCCAGACGAGGCGGGACGTCAAGCCGCTGCGCGGATATTGGAAATGGTGCAAGGATTGACTGAAGACGATTTGGTGCTCTGCCTCATCTCCGGCGGCGGATCGTCATTATTGGCCCTGCCGGCGCAAGGTGTCTCGCTTGAGCAAAAACAAGCAATCAACAAAGCATTATTAAAAAGCGGCGCAAATATTTTTGAAATGAATTGCGTGCGTAAGCATTTATCCGCCATCAAAGGCGGTCGGCTAGCGTTGGCGTGTGCGCCAGCGCGGGTTGTGACGCTGATGATTTCCGATATTCCTGGCGACGATCCGGGCGTTATTGCCAGCGGTCCGACACTAGCCGATCCAACGACCTGCGCCGAAGCATTGGCAGTCTTAAAAAAGTATCAGATTGAGATTCCTGCGGCAATCTTGCAGCACCTTGAATCCGGCGACGGCGAGAGCCCAAAACCTGGTGATCCAAAACTGGCACGGAATCAGCATTACGTTATTGCTACCGCGCAGGATGCCTTAGAGGCCGCCGCCGCGACAGCGTTGGCGGCTGGTCTGACCCCGTATATTTTATCGGATGAAATGGAAGGCGAAGCCCGAGATATCGGTCTCGCCCACGCGGCTCTGGCGCGCCAAATTACACGCCGCGGTCAGCCATTCGCGAAGCCTTGCGTTGTTATATCGGGCGGTGAAACAACGGTCACTGTACGGGGGCATGGGCGAGGCGGGCGCAATGCAGAATTCTTGTTGAGCCTGGCGACTGCGCTTGACGGCTATCCCGATATCCACGCCATCGCTTGCGATACGGATGGCATTGATGGGTCCGAAGACAACGCTGGTGCGATCTACCAACCGCAGTCGATGCGAAAGGCGGAGGAGCTGGGTTTGCGACCTAAGGCGATGCTGGATAACAACGATGGGTATGGATTTTTTGAGGCGTTGGGGGATTTGGTTGTTAGTGGGCCGACGAGGACAAATGTTAATGATTTTCGGGCTATGTTGATTTTGTAGAGTTTGGGTAATTTTACTTAATGCCGTCACTGCTACTCGGTGACGCGTTAGCTTCGACAAAGGCCGAGCCGAGGCAAGAATAATATAACGCCAACTTAATCCAGTACCAATTTAAAAATGTTACCCCGAAACCGCTTAGACCGCTAATAAGTCTAACTGAATTCCCCTCTCACAACTCGCAAAAGAAAGCCCTCCATGCGCCGCCAACGAAAAGCAAAAATCGTCGCCACACTAGGCCCCACCAGTTCCAGTCAGGAAATGATCCAGGCGCTATTCGAAGCCGGCGCAGATGTCTTCCGATTTAACTTCAGTCATGGCAGTCACGCCGATCACCATGAGCGTTATCGTCTAGTGCGCGAAGTAGAGCGAACTGTTGGTCGTCCTATTGCTATTCTTGCTGATCTGCAAGGACCTAAACTCCGTATTGGTCAGTTCGTCGATGGCAAAATTACGTTAACCGCTGGTCAGGAATTTACGCTCGATCGGGACACCACTCCCGGAAATAGTGACCGGGTTTGTCTCCCGCATCCGGAGCTATTTGAAGTCATCGCTGGTGGTCAATCATTGTTGCTGGATGACGGAAAATTACGTCTTAAAGTACTTGATAGTGATGGTCAGCGTATCCGTACATGCGTGGTTAATGGTGGAGCGTTATCTGACCGTAAAGGCGTCAATGTGCCGGACGCCGTGTTGCCCATTCCCGCATTAACCGAAAAAGATAAGCGTGATCTGGCGTTCGCACTGGAGTTGGGGGTTGATTGGGTCGCGCTGTCATTTGTTCAGCGTCCCGAAGATGTGCTCGAAGCCAAAGCGTTGATCGGTGACCGCGCATGGGTGCTGTCCAAATTGGAAAAGCCGGCCGCCCTAGATCAACTTGATGCAATCGTCCATGTGTCAGATGCGATTATGGTGGCCCGCGGTGATCTTGGTGTTGAGCTTCCGCCAGAGCGTGTTCCGGGCGTACAAAAGCGTATCTTGCGTGTGTGCCGTCAACAGGGAAAACCGGTAGTCATCGCCACCCAAATGCTTGAGTCGATGATTACGATGCCGGTTCCTACGCGGGCTGAAGCGTCAGATGTCGCGAGTGCGATTTATGATGGTTCCGATGCAGTGATGCTGTCTGCAGAATCAGCTAGCGGCGCTTATCCGCTGGAAGCGGTAGAAATGATGAATCGGATTATCGCTGAAGTCGAGCAAGATCCACTTTACCGCAATCTGCTTGATGCACAACAAGAGACGCCGTTACCTAATCGCAGCGACGCAATTTGTTCCGCACTCCGTGACGTTACGCGCATCGTTGGCGCCAAAGCCACCGTGACTTACACTAGTTCTGGGCATACCAGTTTACGCGCCGCCCGTGAACGGCCGATTGCACCGATTGTCAGCATCACACCAAAGCTTGCAACGGCACGTCGACTGGCGCTGGTGTGGGGCGTTCATTCGACGATCAGCGACCAGGTTCATAACGAAAGCGAGATGGTCAAAGCAGCTTGTGAAACGGTCGTCAAAGAAGGTTTTGCTATTGCTGGAGATCAGATCGCAATCACTGCTGGTATGCCTTTTGGTCAACCCGGTAGTACCAACCTGTTGCGTCTTGCAGAAATTTGGCCGCAATAAGTCGTCTTCAGCAACCTCTTTTAAATGATGGATGAGATATAACAAATGACAAAACCTGCAAATTTCGAAAACTATCATATCCGTAAGTGGTACACCCAAATTGATGACACGCTGGCAAATGAAAGCGGTGTACTAGCCGATGGTGCGGCCTTGCGAAAGATTGTAATAGCGGTCGCCATCCATAATCCGTACGCAGGACAATTCAATCAAAGCCTGGAAAAAATTCTCGCTAATTCTCCTGCGCTGGGAGCGGAATTCGGTCGCCGACTCAATTTGGCGCTAGGCACAGATAAAGTTGAAAGTTACGGCAAAGCCTGCATCGTCGGCATCGGCGGCGAATATGAGCATGGTAATGCGTTCTTAACGCCGGCATTTGTCATGCCAATTCGCGAAGCGATTGGCGGAGGCAAAGCATGGATTCCATCATCAGGAAAGCGTGGTGTACCGGGCACCAATCTTGATATTCCGTTGGCGCATAAAGACGCGTTATACGTGCCATCGCATTACGATACGGTGACGACCCAGTTCACCGATGCACCCAATGCGGACGAAATCGTCGTAGCATTCGCAGTAGCAACGCGCGGTCGTCTGCATGCACGTTTGGGTGGATTGAAAGCGATCGAAATTGAAGGAAAGAATGGGTTGAATTGAGGTAATGCGTAATATCGGAGGTTGCTAAAATTGCGCATTAGCTAAATTTTCAACAAGTTATTTTCTTTTGTTAGAAAAGTGCAAGCCTGATCGTTTTTTTAATTTCGATCAGGACTTTAATGCCCTTGATACAGAGATCGGCAATAGATAACTTTACAGCTATGTAAATTTATCAGCAAAACTAAACCTAACCAGCCTTCGCTGGTAATGGGGTTCGCTTTACACTTTGAGATACCAGGTGACAGCATTCCCTGCCGCGTTAATTTTTGACCCTGGCATGATATTCCCTGCCTCCACTCGCACCGTTTTGCCTTGCATATGCGGCGCATGCCAGTTGCCTGTTATTGGACACACATCACCCGGATAAGCTTTATGATCTGTAAATATCTGCGGCGCGACCGGCGGTCTGGTTTTCAGATAGTCCGCTTCTTCAGCGGGAATCGTGCCGTCCAGATAGCGCTTGTCTTCCCACAGCAAACGCCACCAGACTTCCTCCCACGTGTCCATGCCTTCTAATTGATATTCGGTGGCAACCGCGCCGGCTAAAAAATAATTAGGGCAACCGACTTTTGCAGCCATCTTTGCCGGATCAGTATTTTTGAAGATCGGCGTGATAAACCACGGTTCCCAGATACCGTCAGTGGGAATGGTCCCACCGGTGAAGATTTGATCCTGATGGTTGCGGTTATAGGATGGACAAGACGGAAGGTAATCCGGGAAGATCCTGGGGATCGGCCATTCGGGTTCGAAGAAGAGGGTTTCATAGGTCCATTTTTGGGACTGACGTAGGCTATTCCAATCCACTAAACGAAAAGGGTCGTAATCCTTCAAGTTCGACGTCGTGATCCGCCGAGTAGAGTTCATCGCCGCAGCGATGATGACGTCCTTGATGAAGGCGGTATGATTACTTGGATGAATGCTATTTCCGGGATGTTCGTAGACAATCCCTAAAGCAATATAAAAAGGGTCAATACACACCCCCTTTTCATCTGCATATCGGCCAAATAATTGCTCCATAAAATCTGTCCGGGAAATCGTGTTGTATGCCTCTTGCTTATGGTGCGTAGAACGAAGCAGCGCCAGTCCTTGCTCCATTGATATCATCTGGCGCAGGAATTCTTTGTATTCTTCTTCATGCCGGGTCTGAGCATGAACGGCGTAGCGATAGTTTTGTACAGCAAGCGGGGGGGTCTTCAGTTGGTTAACAAACGCATCCAAAAAACCTTGATACCGCAATCTGGCCTGATCCAGAAAGGTAAAACTGGTATATTTTTTAAGTAAGTAAAACGCCTGATTCCGTGCTTGCTGTTCCTGCTCTGGTGTCATGGTTTGTCGGTTTTGCATATTATTTCCCTATCTGTTAGTTATTTGTTTGCTTACCCGCCGTGGCCGCACCGCGTAATAGATAACCTTCCTGGACGATCTTGGCGGAGCGTTCGTTAGGGGCCAAAAAGACGGCGGTTGGCCGCACATGATGTGGAATGTTTGCGTCGGTCCAGTTGGTCGGCTTTACCGGTACATGTTTTTCAACGTATTCACGCAGCGGTTTATGATAGGCATCATGGAAGTCGATATACAGCTGGATTTCGCCACCTGGCAATAAGATACCGGTGGCTTTCGCGCCTTGAGAATCGACTTGCTCGGCTACTTTCCCGCGCCATGCACGAATACCTTCCCAACTGTCATCGACATGAATACCTAATTTGCGCATGTCGTCTGCCGATGGTATGTGTTCCAGCACCAGATAAGCGCCGTTTTTACTCCAATCTTGCTTGACCGCGTAATCCAACCGCCATGCTTTGCCATTTACCGGAATTTTTTCTGCCCAAAAATTTCCAGTTTTTCTGGGCTCTTCAGTGTCAATGATTCTTGGCAGATAGACCTTCTTTCCGGCGGGAAGCAATACCGGCTCTATTGATGCTTTACTACTGAAGGAATATAAATTCGGATAAATAGTATTAACTTCGTCAATTTCCTTTTTATACCCATCCAACCGAGGCCATCCTTCCTTATGCTTGTAATGCGCCCGCGTCGCCGCTGTATGCCCTTTACTCGCAATATGAATAGGTGACACCTCGCCAATCCGCGCCTCGGTGGTGCGAATTTTGATTGGACCCGCACCGACTGTGATGGGAAAAACATTACCCTCAATCAAATTGCTGCGCACTTTATTGAGTAAAGCGTTCAGTTCTTTAAAAGCTTGTGGAATCATTTTGTCGGCCAGAAGCTGCAATTTGTCGAGCTTTGGCGGCAAGGCTTGCAACCAGCTTTTGACCGGGGCGGGCAATACCGCGCCCAACTCACGGGCCGTAAAAATACTCGTGTCGCGTAGACGGCGCATCAAGACATAATAAGCTGACGTGACGGGTGCCTGATACGCTGTAAAGTCCAGCGTGTTAAAAAAAACGCGTGTATTTCCGTAGCCCATTTTGCGCAGGAAGGCTAATATCTGTTCGCCTATGTGTGATAGTTTGGCGGAGTCATATGCCGCCTGTAGCAACAATCTGCCGACACCTTTCAAGATGCCACCCAACACTGGTATCACAGCGAGCAAACACAATACCAATGCGACCCAGTTCCAAATGTCTTTCGCCTCTTTATCGCTATCGGCCATGCGCAAGCTAATCGCAATGGCATCGCGGGCAGCCGTGATTTCGCCCGCTACAGGAAACATGCTGACCACTGCGTCGACGACAATTTGGCCCACCGTTGGCTTGGTTTTAAACTCTCCTTTTAATGCCCCGCCGATCCACTGTGCCCCGCCGACGATCTGGTTCACGGCCTGATGGCCTGCCTGATGCGCGCGCTCCCAGATATCATCGGCGACCTCGAATACGGTCAGTTCGATTTCTGCACTCATGGCGCATCTCCCCTTTTTTTAATGGAATCGTGCATGTCGTCCTGTGTCCAAAGCATTTCATATGCTGAAGATTTCTGATGGATCGCTTTGCCGATAAACGCACGCTGATCTTCGCCAAGTATGAGCTGGCCGACGCCATCGGGTGCGTCGGGTAGATTTGCCTTTCCCGAATGATCGAGTTGACCCTGATAGTTTTTTCCGCTGTCAAAATTGATACTGAAAGAGCCATCTTGCACAGCATCGTTATCGTGATACGCCACATCCAGTTCACGTTTGAAATCGGATTGCAGGAAAGATGGCGTTACTACTGGTAAGCCTTTTGGCCCGGCCACATCGCTGCTCGCCGTCCGTATCAGATACGCGCCACTGGTCCCGCTCTCAATGCCATTGGCGTTATATTTGGTATAGCTGCCGCCGCCATTGATCATGACTTCTTCGGTGGCATTGATGGAGATGGTATTGGCGGTGTGGGTAATATTGAGTTTGGCTAAAATGTTGAGGCTGTTCTTTAATGCCTTCACATCGATGTCGGCGCTGCTGGCGACCATTTTCATACCGGCGTTGTAGGCAAACAGGCGGATGCCGTTTTTGACACTAGCGATGAGCCGTTGTCCGACCGACAAACTTATATCCTGTCCGCTGGTGATCGCCACATGTTCGCCGCTGGCAATGTGAGTTGATTGCGGCGTCGTGGTAGCGATTCCCGCTGGACTGGCGAGTATCAGATGCGGTGCGGTTAATTCGGGAAAGCTGCCGTCTTTGGCCTTGCCGCCGGTCCCTTGAATCGCGTCGTTCTGATCGGTGAGTGAAGTGGTGACCGCTTTGTGCTCATCGGCTTCAAG
>NZ_JASJXA010000022.1:0-76641 GCF_035018905.1 Glaciimonas sp. Gout2
CGTGGGCTCGGAGATGTGTATAAGAGACAGGTACTTATCCCGTGTTTTAAATTGGTAAAAGTGTCCACACTGTGTAGTACCAAATCTATAAAACGGATAGGAACCTCTCAGCGTTGTCAGCGGGCGGTTTTGATAAATGCTATTTAAACCAGAGTAACTGTGCGCAATACTTGTCTTGACGGTTCGGCGTCTTCGCTAATGCCGGCAGACATCGTCGCGAGTCACTTATCAACCATTCATCCCAATATGACGAATTGTTTCAAACTCACGCCGATTGCCTTAGTTTTGGGCGCTCTCTTTATGGCTAACGTTCACGCCCAATCGATAGATCATGCAATCATTGCAAACCTGACTATCCCCCTTCCAGAAGTCGTTGTAACCGCACCGCAAATGTCGGCACCGCTCATCGTCGTTACCGATCCAAAAGCACCGCGCCAACCCGTTCCCGCACATGATGGAGCTGATTACCTAAAAACGATTCCAGGATTTTCTGTAGTGCGCAAAGGTGGCACTGATGGTGATCCTGTCTTCCGTGGTATGGCGGGATCACGGCTGAA
This sequence comes from Glaciimonas sp. Gout2, assembly GCF_035018905.1. Taxonomy (NCBI): domain Bacteria; kingdom Pseudomonadati; phylum Pseudomonadota; class Betaproteobacteria; order Burkholderiales; family Oxalobacteraceae; genus Glaciimonas; species Glaciimonas sp. Gout2. The sequence continues at coordinate 558 of NZ_JASJXA010000022.1, forward strand.
TATTGCAATGGATGGACAGCAAATTTTAGGTGGTTGCGGTGGTCGCATGGATCCACCGACCGCCTATATATTTCCAGCGGAATATGACCGCATTACCTTGATTAAAGGACCGCAAACGGTTCTTTATGGCCCCACTAGTTCTGCAGGAACTGTATTGTTCGAACGTAGTACCGAGCGTGTAGCGCCAGGATTGAAACTCAACTCCAGTATTATGGTGGGTAGTTTTGGGCGTCATGACGAGGTCTCTTCCGCCCGTTATAGCCTGTCCGGATTTTATGCTGAAGCAGGCGCGACCCGATCACATTCCGATGACTATCGCGATGGCGAAGGACATCCTGTACATTCGTCTTATACCCGCTGGAGTAGTCGTGCAGCGTTTGGGTGGACGCCCGATGACAATACCTTGCTGGAGCTATCTATTGCCAAAAGTGACGGTCAGGCCGCCTACGCTGACCGTGGGATGGATGGTGCGCGATTCGCTCGCTCGACTATAGGACTCAAGTTCCAAAAGCGTAACTTGTCACCAATGGTCAAAAAAGTGGAAGCCCAAATTTACCGAAATTACATTGACCACGTAATGGATAACTACAGTCTTCGCTCCCCTACAGCGGGTAGTATGTTGAAGGCAATGAATCCGGACCGCACCACACAAGGCGGCCGCGTCGCCATCACGCTCAATCTGAGTGATACGACGCAACTAGTAACCGGTTTTGATATGCAAGGCAATGTGCATACATCACGCATGGGGATGGGAATGAATCCTGGGAGCGTGTCGTATCAGGACAGTCCACGGGTGCCCGATGCACGTTTTCAGAATATTGGTTTGTTTGGCGAGCTAACGCAACATCTCGGAAAAAGCGAAAATAGCCGCATTATTACCGGGTTGCGCACAGATTTTTGGCAGGCCAGAGATGAACGAAAATCGACCACCAGTTCGGGTAATCTCACACGCCGAAATGACACGTTACGCAGTGGTTTTACACGCTATGAGCACGACCTTACGGGAAGTCCAACGACGCTTTATGCGGGTGTTGGAATCGCAGAGCGATTTCCTGACTATTGGGAGTTGATTTCAAAGCAAAGTGTGGATAGTGTGAGCGCTTTTGGTACCAGGCCAGAAAAAACGACTCAACTTGATATTGGTGTCCTATATCATTCAGGCCCATGGAATCTAACCGCTTCAGCCTTTTATAGCCATGTAAATGATTTTATCCTGATTGAGTCAAACGTGAATAAGGGAGCAAAGACCGGCATCTCCATTACACGTAATATAAAGGCGTCGACGTGGGGCGGTGAAATCGGCGCAACGTATGCGATCAATCAACTATGGAAACTCGATGGTTCGATTAACGGGGTTCGCGGTAATAACCTGACCGACAAGACACCCTTAGCACAAATGCCACCATTGGAAAGTAAATTTGGTCTTACCTTTGACAATCACACCTGGTCTCTAGCTTCTATGGTGCGCTCAGTCGCCTCCCAGAAACGTTTTGATCTTCATAAAGGTAACATCGCGGGACAAGATTTGGGGGCTAGTTCTGGGTTCACCATATTTTCGATTAATGCTGGCTGGAAGCCTCGCAAAGATGTATTGATTACATCCGGCGTCGATAATATAACCAACAAAGTGTACGCCGAACATCTTAGTCGCAGTGGCACGCCATTGCCCGGTTATGACCAAACCACACGCATCAACGAACCCGGTCGAATGATTTGGGTGAAGGCGCAATTTGAAATAAAATAAACTTGCCAATGACGCCATATAAGCGGCGTTAAGCGGGAGAACATATTTCCCACAAAAGGTGCCGACATTGTCCGCACCTTTTTTGTATCATCACTTCCTTTGGTGTAGAGCAGTAACACTAAAACGTACGGCTTGAATCATCAAGCCCAACTCAAATACAGACAATTCTTAACCGGTTAAGCGTTTTTCTTATTTAATCCCCGCATTTATCAGGTGTTGTGCGTTAGTTAAAAACTGGAAAATGAATCCCATCAACAGTAGGAATGCAGTGCCACTGAGCACGCAGCATCAACTCACTATTGAGATTCAGAATTCATGCAGTACTAACGATTTTTTACATACACTAACAAAGGGTATTAACCTATATGTCTACATCCACATCAACAAAAACAATCGGTAAACTATCGCTCGGTTTAACACTGGTACTTGGTTCGCTGGTCGCTCAGCAAGCATCAGCACATGGTTACATCGAATCGCCAATGAGCCGGTCGCTGTCTTGCTACCAAGGCGTCAACGCCAACTGCATCGCTCCCTACGAACCACAAGGTGTTGAATTCGGCGGTGGCGGCGGTGCTTTCGGCGCTCTGCCACCCGGCAACGAGGCTTTCCCGTTCAACGCTCCCGCTGACGGCGATATTGCAGCAGGCGGCCTCACCAGCAAATACGGTAACCTGAACGAACAGACAGCAACGCGCTGGCATAAAACCAAGGTCAAAGCGGGTAAAAATACGTTCAAGTGGAAATATACGGCAGATCATATTACCGCTTACTGGCAGTTCTTTATCACTAAAAAAGATTGGAACCCCAATATGCCTTTGTCACGCAGTTCGTTTGAAGCAACGCCAATCGGCCAACAAATACATAACGGCACCAAACCGAATAATGGCATCATGAATTCTTCGCATAGTGTTGATATTCCGACCGATCATAGCGGCTATCATGTGGTGCTGGCTACATGGAAGACATCAGATACTTCCGCTACGTTCTATCAAGTAGTCGATGTCGATATTCAGAATGATATGATCGCACCATCAAAGTGGTCAGAAATTGGATCAATTCAACCGAGTCAAACCGATTTAAAAACGGACACGGTCATCACCGCTCGCGTGATGGTTGCTGGTCAGGAGGATGTTTCAAAACAAACCGTACTCACCATTCAGAGCGACGAAGAAGGTAAGAGTACCCAATGGCCACATCAATTAGCCACCAAAATCAACGCCGACAATCTGGGTTACAAAGCAGGCCAATTGAATAAAGATGATGAAGTGAAACCAGCCTATGGCCCAAACACTGCTTACGTCCAAAAAGACAGCAATGTTTCAGGTCTGATCATTGATATTCAGCGCGCAAATCCTATTTTCTCGATGGAAGTCAGCGGCGTAAAATCGACGTACAAAATCGAAAACGGCAAAGTCACACTCCATTTTGACGTGAAAGCTCTGGGCGATTCCAGTAAGGTGCAAAACATTGTCTACAACGCGCAAAAAGAAGAAGTCGCTCGTGGCGAAGCAGATATAAACGACGGCTCAGAACACTTTACGATAGATATCGATAAAGCTGTAGCCGGTAGCTACGATCTGGTGACTATTGGTAAAGCAAAATCGGGCGCGCTGGTGCAAAAAACATCGAACTTCAAAATGGTAGGAGGCGATGTAGCTGACCCGACTCCACCGGTTGTTGATCCAATTCCGCCAGTCGTTGATCCGATTCCTCCTGTAAATGTCGACTATGACTTTACGTACCCGAATGATCGCACAGCGTATAAACCAGGTAACAAGGTATTACAACCGAAGGATGGCAATGTTTATGCATGTAAGCCGGTTCCTCATGGTCTGTGGTGCAAACAGTCTCCACAGCATTATGCTCCGGGAACTGGTAGTGACTGGTCGGATGCGTGGACGAAGGTTAGCAAGTAAATCATTATCTACAAACGAATTTTGGCTATCCGGTGCCAACGAACAAAATAGGTACCGGACCAGATACTAATAAAAACGCCTCGGATTACGGGGCGTTTTTTTGAGTAGTCAGGAAAAATTAATTCGACTTTACAAGGGATTTTATAGTTCTGGCGATACTTTCTTAATTATCCATAGCAGCGTTACTCAGTGATTTTGTACCGGTATGTTTGTTGAGTTTTTTTTCAGTGCAATCGATATCGCGATTTTTGGGATAAACCCTATTTTCAATGAGAGTCGATAAGAATATTCTTTGTTTCAACAAGTCAGGACCAATCCTTATCGCATGGCAAACTACTCTCCGTTAAATATCGACGTTGAGGAACGGTGAAGATGTTCTGTGGACAATCTGAATAAACGGAGCTTTTTTCATGCCTATCAACATTATTATCGTCGAAGATTCCACTTTAGTCCGCAAGGGGTTGGTCTCCATAATCAGCAATTTTTCAGCTCCAAATGCATCGCCTCAGACATCTACTGAACAAACATCCTATAACGTGGTCGCAGATGTGGCATCGCCTAAGGAGTTATTGGAGGCGCTGAAGACGCATAACCCGGATCTGCTCCTACTAGATTATTCATTACAGACTGACAGTACCGATCCGCATCCGCTCCACGCACTCGACGGTCATAACTTGATCAAGCATATCCGCAAGAATTACAGCACCAACATACTTGTGGTGTCGCATCATCATTCGCCAATTATCATCCGCGCGGCATTGGAAGCAGGCGCGAATGGCTACATCAGTAAAAGCGCCAACGAAGAAGTACTGTGGCAAGCAATTCAGGCTGTTATCAAAGGCGATACGTTTGTTGAGCATCACTTGTTGAAAGCGATGCTGTATCGCAATCCTGAAACTGCTGTTATTAGTCCTAAAGAAATAGAAGTACTGCGCTTGATGGGCAAAGGTAGTCGTCTCACTGATATTGCTCAATGCATGAGTCTCAGCATCAAAACGGTGAGTGCGCACAAACTGCGTGCAATGGAAAAATTAAGTATACGCAATGATTCTGAGCTATACCGAGTGATTGCCGGGATGGCGCTTTGAGTGACCCGGTTTTTATCGAGAGCATGCGAATTTATTTTTGGTAAAAGAGATTTTTTACCGTGACAAGATGCACCTCCGATTCGACGTTTTTGTACGAATCAATCACATTTCCCCATTTTAAAAAATAATTTTTTAGGTGAGCGTGAAACGGCGTTTTAGTCACTTTGCGTTTTTAACTCTTCTTTACACCTGACAACACTATTTATAAGGTTATTTATGGCAACGATTATTAATCATTTTTCACAGAGAAATCAGCAGCACAATCGTTATGACGTCTTTACGCGACGGGTACATTGGATTGCTGCGGGCTTGATCATTTATACAATGATTGCTGGTTACTCGCTACATTTTTTGATCGACACACCGTATTTTTCATTTTTTTCGGTATTGAATATGTCTATTGGAACTGTCGTGATACCGCTTACGGTTGTAAGGTATTTATGGAAATTCTTTAGACCGTCAGTTCCCTACCCGGCCGACCTTTCAGGTCCCAAGAAAAATATTGCACATCTGGCGCATGAAATGTTTTACCTGGTAATTTTTGTCATGTTATTAAGCGGCGTTTTAATGCTGACACATAGTTACAGATTTTTTTGGTTAATCGACATTCCCAACCCTATCAACGACGCATCGATTAACGGATTCTTTTTTGACGTACATCGTGCTTCCTGCGCTGGCGTAGCAGTAATGTTAATTCTGCACCTTGCGGCAGTAGCGAAACATCAACTCATCGACAAACGTAACATTATTAGCCGGATGCTTTGATTGCCTGTAGATTTAGGTCAATGAATGATGGGACGGCTTTAGTACTTAATCCTCATCCGGATTGATATCTTCTCGAATTTGTTCAAGCATTTCCAACAGGATAGGTGCAAGTCGGAACGCCTCTTCTTGCCACTCGTACTCTGCACTTTCTTCGATCGCGCGGCACAGCGAGATGGCAGGTCGCATATCGAGGGCCGCCATACCGCCGTGAATCCGATGCGCGATTGCCCCAAGGTGATCAAGATCAGCTAAGGCAATAGCGACAGCCAACAGTGCCATATCCTCCGTCATACTATTAACCGCAGCTTTTAACATTTCCGGCTGCCACATCTGTGATGCGACCACAGACGCTTCCGCGATCGCTTTATCACGATCGGATTCGTCGATCACCATAGCGTTAGACACGATATGTGGCAGTGCCTTGCCCAAGCCAATAAATCGCTCCAACAGCTTTTCCAAATCATCCATCGCAAACGGTTTAATCATATAGCCGTTCATCCCGGCGGCCTGCCCGCGTTCGCGTTCGCCCGCTAACAGGCTTGCAGTAACGGCAATGATAGGGCAAAGCACTTCATGCGCACGCAAAGCCAGTGCCAACTCATAACCGTTCATTTCTGGCATATTCAGATCAGTCAAAATCAGATCAAAATGTTGACCGTCCTGAATCTGTCGTAATGCTTCCCGGCCACTCTCGGCTGCGCTGATACGGCAACCAAAAAACGTTAATTGTTTTTCCAAAAGAAGTCTGTTAATTGCCTGATCATCAACAATCAACACATGCGCATCAGTTTTACGAGGGCTTCCCATCATTGCTGGCTGGATTGCTTCCTCCGCGGCTTTGCGCCCAGCCACCATCAATAAAGCATTTATTACGGCTGATCCGGAAAGAGGATTGGCATAACCTTGATTACCCTTCAAAAAGGGCTGATAGGGCAAAGATAAGTCTAGAAACACAACCCCCTGGTGCGCCGCTTCTTCAAATTCACCGGTTTCGCTATGCCCTTCAACGCCATGCCCTGCCGTATCGACAGTCACATCAATTCGCGCTGAATACGGCTCTCTATTGTCAGGATCATCACGCAGTTCAAGGATTACACCGGATTTCGACGTTATTACCGAGGATAAATGTGTTCCGTGTTCCAGGCTGGTATTAATTGCGAATGTAAGACCGCTCAAACTCTCATCAACCGCTATTCGTTTAGCTTGGCTTAATGTAATCGTCACAACGAAAGTCGCACCTTGACCAGGCTCAGAATCTAAAGCAATCGTACCGCCCATCGCAGCGACGAATTTTTTACAGATAAAAAGGCCCAAACCCGTACCAGAAAACTGCTGTCTCGCCACCGGTCCGCTAGCCTGACCAAATGGTTGAAAAATACGTTCCGCATCTTCTTCGTCAATACCCGGTCCGGTATCACGGACAGAAAGGCCTATGCGTGATCCATTCGGTCCCGTCGTAAGTAATTGCCCTATTACCGTGACATTTCCGTGCATCGTAAATTTCACCGCATTATTGATCAAGTTATTAAGCACTTGTGTCAACTTAAGGGAATCACCCCACCACAAGCCCTCGAGTGCAGGATCAATGAAGCAATTCAGTTGCAAATTCTTTAACGATGCTCGCGACCAAAATCCCTGCACCACTGTCTCCAACTCTTTCGCTAAGTCGAACTCTTGACGATCTAGCTCATCGGCTTCCGTTTCACCCTTGGTGAAATCTAAGGCGTCATTTAATACGTCTTTGAGCGTTCTGGCAGAACCATCCATTGTGTGGGACAACTGGCGTTGTTCATCATCGAGTCGAGTTTTGGCCATTAGCTCGATTGAAGCCAGCATTCCATATAAAGGCGTGCGGATTTCATGACTGATTGTTGCCAGAAAAAGGCTTTTCGAAGCGCTAACCGATTCGGCAACAAGCTTGGCTTCTGCCAGCGTTTGCTCCGTACGTTCGCGATCAGTCATATCGCTCAGCACACAAATATATACTGGCTCATCCTCGTGCATTGCTGAAGCAATGCCGATTTGGTAAAAATGTCCGTGCTGTGCATCCTCTAAAAGTAACGTGCTGTGCTGCTCTTGTTTTCCTAGTTGCTCCAGAGACGCTAAGATCGGCAACACATCGCCAGATATTAATTGATCAGTCGCATCAAATAACCGCCACCGCTCAAGCGGAACAAACTGCCCGTTACGCAATACGACACTGCCGTCACGCACCCTTAAAACTGCCAATCCCACAGGCGATGTTTCAATGATAGTCCGATTAAAATTTTCACTGTCAGCCAGTCGTTTTGCCTGCCTTTCTGCAGGACCTATTACTGCACGTTTGATGCGCTGCGTGCCAAGCAGAACTCCGGTAACGGCCAATAAAAACAATAAAATTCCGACCACGATCAGCATCATTTTTTCACGCAGCATCGTCCACAAACTGACTGCATACACCACACGCCATTCGATATTTGGTACCGCGTAGCTCACTTGGAGCATGGCATCTTTCATCCGAAACTGTAAAGAGCTACGGTGAATTTTGTAATCTTGCTCGCTATCCAGATTTCGATAAAATGCGACTTCCTCGGTAGTCGGTTTACGGCCATCAATCAACATCAATCGACCTGTGTAGGCATAAATCAATACGAGTCCAGATCTTTTTTGGAAAGCAGTCCCAGTGACCTTCGTGCGGATTAATACAGTATCCGGTGAAACGTCGGTCGAAGCGTAACCAAGAACAGTGCCATGACTATCTCGATACGGCATGAAGCAGGTAAATACCGTACGCCCAGAAAAAGGGTCGGTCATCGATTTCGTCCAATAAATACCATCCGCATTGTGCGAATCTGGATAATCGCGCAATATGCGCTCAAACTCCTCGCGCTTCTGAAGCAAAAATAACGCAATTTTTTGGGTATCTGGCTGCGACTTCAATCCTGACCGGGTGAACATTGCAAGAGAGCCATCAGCATTCATTAAGACTGATTGGTCACTACTTACCCGATAACCCCAAAAGACCTTATGAAAATCCGCGAGACGCCATCCAAGCGCCTGCCATTCTCTCAGTTGCAATTCGTGCTGTGGCTCAAGGAAAGTTGATGGACCCGCCCCGATAGGACGGCGAAGTATCCAAAATTCCTCAACCAGTGGAGAGGTCTGACCGGGAACCGATAAGCGTGCAGTCGGGTCAACCGGCTTTTTACAAGGCGACGTCATGCCACAAATATAATCTGGCACCACCTCCGAAAACTTACCAATGAAATATTCCTGTCGCGATATTTGCCGCAACAGATCTGCATAATTTTCATGCGCCCATTCACTCCGGTCCCATAGCATAAACAGAAGCAAAAAACCGATAAAAAGGGCAAGCAAAAGCGACAATAAAGCGATGATCAAATAGGTTCGCGCTTGCAAAAATCTGCGTGAAATCGTCGTTATGCGGTCTGATAAAGCAGAGTAAGCCATAAGCGCCTGTCGAGGTATTCCATCGCAGCATAGCATCGCCCACTAAGAATAATCTTTTTATCTCGGAATATTCTCAGACGTTTACAGTTATTTCCACATCAAAAAGAGATGTCTCTTAATTCAATTGCCACCAATTATTGAGATAATTCTATCTGTGTCGCGGGATTTCAAGGCTCTCAAAAATATGTTCACGCGATCGCCGCCATTTTTGTGTGGAATAGAAAGATAAGGGAAATATTATGTTTGAAACCCAGCAGCAATTTGAAAATATCCACACCAACGAGACATGCGACATCATAGTCGCAGACGATCATCCCATTTTGTTACATGGGGTTGAAAAAATATTGGCAACAACCAAAAACGTCCGTATTGTAGCAACCGCGCAAACGGTGTCAGACACGTTCAAAGTGCTTGAGATTTATCCATGTGACATTCTGATATGCGATTATTCTTTCTATGGCGATGAGTTCCCTGATGGCTTACCAATGATTAAAAAGATCCGACAGATATACCCTGATCTTAAAATTATCATCCTTTCTGCTCGGGATGATCTGGGAACAGCCCGTAATACGCTGGAATGTGGCGTATATGGATTCGTCCGTAAAAATAGTGACATGCGTAACGTGATCAACGCTGTGCATGAAGTCAGATCCGGCAATAAATTTACTGACTCTGCCACCACGCAGGACATGTTAAAAAATCTCTTATCTTTAGGAAGAAACGAACGCTCACCAGCAGTCGGACGTGTCTCATACACACCTAAAGAAATTGAAACTATACGTCTACTCCAACGCGGGTTGACTCTTACGGAGATCGCGGAGTTGACGAGTCGCAGCGTCAAAACAGTCAGTGCACATAAACAGTTGTTGATGAAAAAGCTCGGCACCAAAAGTAACATTGAGTTTTTCCATACGCTCAGTAATGAACAACTGATGTCCTCCATCACCTCGCAATGATCAAACATGACGAGAACAAACCGTTCTCGACACATTGTTCACAACCAGGCTCACCCAATGGAACCAGCTCCGTTCAACTTTTAGGTCAATACTATCAATGGATACTCTACGGCGGTGCCACGCTGTTTACCTTTGTCGCGCTAGTGGCAGGGTTAATCGCAGTGGCAATGTACACAGAAAATTTTGTCCACGCGCAACGACTTCTATTCGATGACGAACAGCGTCAGGTAGAAATCAGGGTCATTACAGCAAATGCAAAAATGCGCCAAGCTATTGTAAGGCAAGAGTTTTTGCATAAGCAACGGCAATCGGACGTGGCGGGAAAAGCAACAGCTAATTTAATTCCGCTCGAACGATTTAGTTTTATTCAACATACGGCGCGCAACATAGCCATCAATGCAGCGATTGATGCCGCCGTTGACACCGCGGTCAGCAAGTCGGACATCACATCGGGCACGCAACCTGCCGTGACTTCCGAAATTGCGGCTAATGCCGTTAACAACGGCCCCGCCAAAGCATCAACAGAAATGCTGGTGCTAACCGCGTTGAACGTTGCCAAACCGTCTGCAAAACTGGCAACGCTTCTGACACAATTTTACGATGTCTCACCTAATGTCGTCATGAATACCTTACCGGCGGTTGAGGGTTCGTACGTCATGCTTTATGATAAAAAGAAAACTTTTTTGGGCTTGCATGCACCGCAGACGGAGATGTCGGCTAAATCGCTTCAATCTTCACATCGAAATCCAATGGAGATTCGCGCCGCAATTGTTAAGGCCGTCGCACCTGTTGAGGCCGCACTGCAGACAATACCAGCCGCAAAACTACGCGCAGGTAAGACCATCTGGATCGCGCCCTATAAAGACCCTTTAAGCGGAAAACTGATCATCAGCCGGGCGGCCGTGACCTTTCATGGCGATAGCGCTTTTTCAGTGCTGGTCATTAGCACACCGGTTGATCTGTTCGACCAACACTTCCTATTGCAACCGCTACCAGCAGGTTTTGGCGTAATTGCGTCAAACGGAATCGTACTTTCAGGGGCGGTCAGCGATGATGCTGGCAAACAGTCGCCCTATCAACAAAAGACATCATCATCCAGAATTGAAAAATATAGCGATACTTTGAAAGCTTTTTTCGACGGACGCGCCACGCTTGTCACCTTAAGCCACCCTATCAGAGACACTGGCTGGACTATGGTATACACATTCAACTGGCGTATGTTGTGGGACGTACTTCACCACAAAATTTATTTTGCGCTCGGCGTCGCCTTAATGCTCAGTATCATTTTATGGACTGCCGTCTTTTTCTTCAATCGCCTGGCATTCATTCCCGTCATTCGAGAAGCGCTACGAGTGCATGACAGCGAAGCGTTTAACCGCGCTATGATGGGCGTGGCGCCATTGGGATTTTTTGTACTAAATTATCCGACAGGAGAACTCATACTGGCCAATGAACAAGCACGACATATCGCCAGTCAAAGTCACGCCTTCGATGAGATAACGTCGTTCCATCAACGCCTGATGGCATGCTATAAAAATCAAGGTCAGTCAGGTGCAGGCGATCAGACACTTGCCCATGATGTATTAGAGTTGTCCGCAGCGGACGGAACATGCACCTTTGCGCTGGCGGCTTTTACCCGCACACGTTACTTGCGCAATGACGTGCTGTTATGCTGTCTTAGCGACATCACCTCCCAGAAATGTGCGGAACGTGCTCTGCAGCGTGCAAAGATAGAAGCCGACCAAGCAAATAAGGCCAAATCCATGTTTTTGGCATTAATAAGCCATGAGATAAGGACGCCTTTGCATGGCGCCACTGGCCATTTGGAGTTGCTGGAAATGGCGCCTTTAGCATCATCAGAAAGAGAACTCGTGCAAACGATCCGTGGTTCGTTTGAATCGCTCCTGCGCATCATTAATGACATATTGGATATCTCAAGAATTGAGGCTGGCAAATTATCTCTGGAAATTGCGCCTTTCAATCTACGTGACGCAGTGGCGTCATGTACGCACTTGTGGACACCTGCCCTCGAATCCAAATCTGTTGACTTTCAATGTCGAATCACATCTACGGTTCCGGAGAATCTGGTCGGTGATGCTGGGCGAATCGCGCAAATTTTAAATAATTTACTATCAAATGCAGTGAAATTCACACATGTTGGTAACATTATTCTCGACATTTCCGGCTCATCGCATCCGGATGGATATACGTTGCAGATCGGTATTCGAGATTCTGGCATCGGCATTGCGACTGAGGATCAAAAACGGCTATTTACACCCTTCAGCCAGGCGAACTCTAGTATCGCACGCGAGTTCGGTGGCACCGGTCTGGGTTTATCATTGTGTAAGCAGTTAATCGATGCGATGCAGGGAAAAATCACCATTCAGAGCGAATACGGTGCGGGGACCATTGTTCTGGTGACGCTAGTGCTGGGCCATGCGGCCGTTAATGCTATCTCACAACCAATCGATCTCAGCGCCCTTAAACATTGGCGCATAGGTAATGCTATACCCATTACCGCGATTCGCTATATGCCGTCGATCTCGCTGTCCCAAATCCATGCACAGCCTCAGGAGCCGATCCCATCGACTGTGTTACGGGTACTCGTGGTAGAAGATGATCCTGTCAGTAAAAAATTGCTGGAGAGGCAACTATACTCATTGGGACAGAGTAATGTCGATTTTGTCGATAATGGGAAACTGGCATTAGCGCTGGCAACCTCAGCGCCGAGCGACTATCCGTATGACTTGATATTGACCGATATGAACTTACCGCACATGAGCGGGTACGAACTCATTTCATCTTTACGGCAGCATGGATTGGATACGCCAATTATTGTCACCAGCGCAAGTGGTGAAAATGATCAGACAGTGGTTATTCGGCCTCAAATTGACGCTTATCTGACCAAGCCGATTTCTTTGGTTGATTTAAAAAATGCTCTGGCACGCTATTTTTTTATTAATAGTTCATACGCCCCACAATCTACTGGGACGAAAAGAGGCACTTCTGCTTTCGAGGCATCTATTAATCAAGCCGAGACTTTGGCAGCCACCTTCAACGACAACCTTGGTTCATCTATAGTCGATGATGACATTGCTAAGATTTTTTTGGACACGTACCGACAAGATTTACGTTCACTACTACTTGCCTTCCAGAATAGGGAGTTTGGAGCCCTCGATGGGGCTTTGCATCGGCTCAAAGGCGCACTATTGGCAATACAAGAAGATGGCTTAGCCCAACTATCGGAACAAATATGCCATGACAGTCATCGCAATCCTTGTGTCCCAACGGTAATTGATTTGCGAAAATTCGTGAAAAATCTGCTGAAAGTCGTCCGCAATCTTCGTACGTCCCTAAACGCGAATGATCTGAAAAATGAATGAGTTACACCAACCGTCCTGGGCATTACTGAACATTAATGAGGCCCAATCAGACTTAGTCAGCCTCGTATCCATCTGAGAGCAGGCCATAGGGCGGAAGGCAGCAAGAGTCGAACTTACGAGGGAACGGCTGACGCCCCCTACCGGGTTTGAAGCCCGGCCGCACCACCGGATGCGGTTGCCTTCCAAGAAAACTGTACGCTGCGGAATGGATTATTTCCCATTGCCGCTTGTTCCGTATTGCTCAATAGGTACAGCTCATTAAGCACTACTTAACAGGTATCGCTGGATACCAATACTCTTTAATACTATTCAAAGATACTATTCAAAAATACCACCTGAAGAATCCAAAAACCGTTACAACATAACGTCGCTTCCCCACAAAGCGTTTGGCCGCAGGATGTGCGTGTCTTTCAAGCGCCGAGTATAGCCGACCCGATCAAAAAATTCCAATAATTGAATGGCCCGTTTTCGCCCGATACCGGTCGCATCCCGAAACGCGGCAGCGCTGACTAGCCGTGCTTTTGCACCGGTTGAAGCGACGCAGCCTGCTTCATCGATATCGTTTGCAAGCACTGCGACTATCCTCGCCAGGTCATCAATCTTTGAGGGATGATAAAACAGATCCTTCACAATTTGACTTACTTCAGCCCGCTTTGCTAGCTTACATAAAAGATCGCGGACCTCCGCTTCGCCAGCGCCATGCTCACGCGCCAGATCGCGCACCCAAGGCGGACTAAATCCTGCGGCCTCAAGTGAGGCTAGCAACTGAATCGCTAACGCTAGCTCATCTGCGCGCAGTTCCACGGTATGCTCAGGCAAATGCAACCATGGACCTTGTTGTACCAACATTCCGGTCGCACATAACGATGCCACCAGCGCACGCCAAAGCGACTCATCCATATCTGGTTCAACGATACGTCTTAAACGGCCAATTTGCGGACCAATATCATCGGGTGTACTCGCGTGAAAAGTCCGCAATCCTTCGATCGTGCGCGCAGCAAGTGCATCCCAGGCAGCCCGTGAAATAAGTACTGCATCACCATCCCTGATCGAAATCGATCGCGTATCGATGGGAAGAACTAGCCGCTCGGGTGGCAACTGTGATAACCGCACCAGCCCAGAACGATAAAGACCAAGCGGATTGCAGTCAAGAAGCGCGGCGCTATCGCCAGAGTCCACAAAAGCAGCAAGTGCATCGCGCCATGCATGACGTGCAGCACTGCGCCGCTTGGTCGCAGGTCCGAATGGATCAAGTACACGACCGCCGCCAATGGTGCGGGATGCTTGTGCGTTACGGATCACAAAGCGATCGCCCGGCACCGCGTGGAGAGGCGCATCAAACACAAGCTGCACCCTACTCTCCTGCCCCGGCACTATCACATCGCCATCAAGCAGCACCACGTGCGCGGTGCGATGTGCGGCACCGAGGTGGACATGCACGGGAGACCAGGACTTAAGAGAAAGTCCGGCATCGGACAATAAGCGCAGCGCACCATCAATACGCTCGGAACACTCAGCCAGTGCTGGTGACAAAATCCAGTCGCCACGACTGATCTGCTCACGTGGAACACCCACTAGATTCAACGCTAATCGCTGACCGGCATGACCGCTTGCTGATGGACGATTTTGCGCGTGAATACTGCGCACCCGCACACGTTCGCCGCTCGGCGCCAGTATCAAAGTATCGTCAACAGCCACGTGTCCAGCCAAGGCGGTTCCAGCGATGATTGTTCCGTGTCCAGCCAACGTAAAGACACGATCTATCGCTAATCGGAACAAGCGCTCGTCCGGCATGGAGGAAGTCGCGAGCGTGGCATCGGCAATTTGCGAAATATTTGCGTTAGTTTGGTTAGTTGCAAGGTTAACAGCTGTACCGTTCACATTATTTGCACTGAGCGTCAAGTAGGCAAGTAGCGCCGCTACGCCTGGATCGCCAGCAATATGTGCCTGAGTGCGAAAAATCTGCGCACCAGAAAATGGCGTTGATGCAAGAAGCACGTTGATATCCTGCTCGACAGCAGCCATGCGATCGCTATCGACACGATCAATTTTGGTCAGCGCTACCGCACCCCGCTTAACGCCCAGCATGGCCAATATCGCCAGATGTTCACGTGTTTGCGGCATGATGCCATCGTCGGCGGCGATCACCAACAAAGCAAAATCAATTCCACTAGCGCCTGCGGCCATGGTGTGAATCAATTTTTCATGACCAGGAACATCAATCAGGCCCAGAACCTCACCATTGGGCAAAGGCAAATAAGCATACCCAAGCTCAATCGAGATCCCGCGTTCTTTTTCTTCTTTCAGGCGGTCAGTATCCACACCCGTCAAAGCACGCGTCAAGGTCGTCTTACCGTGATCGATATGTCCTGCGGTACCAACAATCATGATGCTAGTACTAGCGTGGATAGTTGCGCAATGAACTGTGCTTCGTCCGCAGTTTCAAGACAACGCAGGTCCAACCACAACGTATCATTGGCGATGCGCCCAATCACTGGACGCGGCAAGTTACGCAGCATCTTTTCAATTTTTCCTAGCCCGCGGCCACGCCGCTGCGGCGCATTAATACGTAGCGAGAGGCCATAACTTGGCAGCAAATCAACCGGTAACGCACCGCTTCCGATCTGGCTAAATAATGGTTCGGCGGTCACGACAACTGTCGGTCCCAATGCCTGCTGAACTATCGGCATGAGATTTTCAGCTTGTAACCGCATCGCTGACTGCTGACGCGTCAACAAACGCAAGGTTGTCAGTCGCTCAGGCAGAAGCTCAGGGTTACGATATAGAGCAAGCACGGGCTCCAGCGCAGCTAATGTCAGTTTTCCAACCCGTAGCGCACGCTTGAGAGGATGACGTTTGATTTTTTTGATGAGGTCGGCGCGCCCCACAATCAAGCCAGCCTGTGGACCACCAAGCAATTTGTCGCCACTAAAGGTCACCAGATCGGCACCGGCTTCAATGGTCTCGCGTACCGTTGTCTCGTGCGGCAATCCATATTGAGAAAGATCAACTAGCGTACCGCTTCCCAAGTCGACCACGGTCGGTACACCATGCGTTTTGGTCAGTTCGGCGAGTTGCGCTACTTCGACACTTTTAGTAAATCCCTGAATTGCATAGTTGCTGCAATGGACCTTCATCAGTAACGCGCTACGCGGGCCAATCGCATCCGAATAGTCAGATACATGGGTGCGATTAGTGGTTCCGACTTCGTGCAGTTTTGCGCCCGCACGCATCATGATGTCCGGAATACGGAACGAACCACCAATTTCGACCAATTCCCCGCGCGAAACAATGACCTCGCGGCGAGGAGCCAGCGCACTCAACATCAGCAAAACGGCGGCGGCATTGTTATTAACAACCGTAGCCGCTTCAGCCCCGGTTAACTCACAGAGCAAGTCTTCGACCAAATCATCGCGGTCGCCGCGCTTTCCGGTCGCCAGATCAAACTCCAGATTCATCGGAGAACTTAATGCTGCAACCACCGCATCAATCGCCACATCTGGTAACAATGCTCGGCCCATATTGGTATGCAATACCGTGCCAGTAAGATTGAATAGCTGTTTCATTGACGGAATCGCAGCCGTCGCCAAACGCTCAGCAAGTACCGAGGTGAGGCCAGCGAATGGGTTTTCTCTATCTTGCAGCTTTGGCCGATTAACCGCGGTACTAGCATCCGCAGCAGCGCTCGCCACGCCGCGCACGATTTCCGCCCGCAACTCGGCAAGCAACGCGCGCAGCGCCGCCAGAGTTTGCGTGCGACCATATTTTTCGATCAACGGAACACTGGATGCATCCGCAAGAACACTTTCGACGGAAGGCAAGCGAGCTGCAAAAACGACCTCGCCACCGGCAACCGATGTGGCCGCTGAAGTTGCTAGTAATCCCGCCGCCGATCGCAGGTCTGTCATGCGGGGCCGCTAAACCACAGTAACGGATTCATGCTTGCCCGCGTATAGCCGGCTTCGGTGACCAACACATCCAGCGTCAAACTGGCCAGATCGTCTGCCAAAGGCTCAACTTCGTAGTCGTGCTCCTGATTGACGATTTTGCGATAGGTGTGACAATCGTCGCAGGTCTCGGCCCGAATAACCTTTTGAGGATTGTTCGCCTTATTAGCCTTGATCGACGTTGAGATATTCTTCGACCCGGTAGCAGTGTTTGAAGTATCAATGTCCGCATCGCCAAGTGCGTCCAGGCCTTGATAGGCGATGTGAGCATTTTTTTCGCAATGGGAACACTTCACACGCACCATGTGCCATTCACTCGCACAAAGCTCACAATGCAGATAACGGTAACCCTGCGATTGACCGCCGATACGCACCACGCTGGCTACTGGATGCGAACCGCAAACAGGACATAACGCAGCCGTTTCCAACGTCGGCACGTCCTTCAGCGATAACTTGCTGGCACTATGGCTCCACAACACTTGTAACGCGGCAGCAATAAATGGTGCTTGGGCTGGATCGACATCTTCCGTACGTTGGGCTAAGACAGCATCCGCCAATGTATCCAGTGATGTCTGATCAAGCGCCTGCAAAGCTGCCAATACAGGACCCAATTGAGGCCGCGTCGATACGACTGGCGCCAAAAAGGCCAGCAATCGCTGGAAAATCAACTGCCATACAACAGGTCTTGGACCAGACGCTGGCAATGGTGGCATCGCGTGCTGAAGCCCGATATCGAGTACCTCCCGATCAGGCAATGCTGCATCCGCATCGGTCAGCGATACAAATACCGCGTTCTGCGCTTCGACCAACTCTGCCATCAACAGTAAATAGCCACTTAACTCTGCACTAACCGGCGTGCCTGTTATTTCATTCGCTGCCAACTTGCGCAAACGTGCCGCGCGCGCTTTAAACACGCCTTCCGCGGACGGCAAGCATAAGCGTGGGATCGTAATGTGATCGAGGGATTCAATTTCCCCGCGTTCAAGAATTCGCTGCACTGAAACTCCCTGTAAATAATACTGTAGAACCTGATCACGATATTACCGCGCAGGCGGGATTGATGTCAGCATACCACTCAACATCACCCTTTGATCTCATGCAAGCTTATCGGCGGCAGACGCACCCAACTGACGCCACGTCGGCGTAGTTGAGCGCAATATCCATTTGCACATACTGAGGATACATTAACAGTTCAAATTGAAAAATCAACGTAAGTCGATATCAATCACCATAACACCTCACATCATGGTTGCTTTTTGACGCTTTCCTTAAACCAACGCGGGTGATGCTTTTTTGCCCAGCCGTAGGTGACCGTACCACGCACCATTGCACCCATCGAACCCTTGATCCAGAAACCTGCATAGATGTGAATGATGATACCAATGATCAGAACAAACGCACAAACAGCGTGCAATAACGCTGCTGCACGAATGACTGGGATCGGAAAGTAAAATGCAAAATACGCGCGCCAAATCACGATTCCGGATGCCAGCAAGCCTAGCATGCACACCACCAGTGTGAAGAATAACAACTTCTGCCCAGCGTTATAGCGACCGATTTCGGGCAGCTTGTCCTCGCGATTGGCGAGGACATCGTCAATTTGCTTCAACCACTGGACATCACCCTCTTCAAAGAAGTTGTGATGCCAAAAGCGCAATACAAGGAAGGCAAATGATACAAACATGACAACGCCAACAAAGGGATGCAGAATCCGCGTCCACTGCCCGCCTCCGAACAGTTCAGTCAGCCAAAACATGGCTGGATGAAACAGGGCCAATCCGGAAAGAGCCAGCAAAACGAACGTAATCGCTGTGATCCAGTGATTACTGCGTTCGTTGGGTGTGTAACGAAGGATCAGAGGCGTGGGCGTCTTGTGATCTTTCAACTCGTTCAACTCGGGATTCATCTTGGCTCTCCTTGCTGCTGCTCTTCCTGTATTTTACGAGCGGCTTCCTGGGCCTCGCGCTCTTCTTCCTCAGTCACTTCGGCAGGGCCGACGCGCGTGTAGTGGAAGAAACCTGACAACGCAGCCAGTGCGAGACCGGCAACAGCCAACGGTTTGGCGATACCCTTCCATAACGACACCATCGGACTAATGCGCGGATTGTTGGGCAGACCATGATAAAGAGACGGTTGATCCGCATGATGCAATACATACATCACATGCGTACCACCGACGCCAGCAGGATCGTACAAACCGGCCTTGTCGAAACCACGCGACTTCAGATCTTCAATGCGCTCTTCCGCATGCTGCTTCATGTCTTCTTTTGTACCGAACACAATGGCACCAGTCGGACAGGTTTTGACGCATGCAGGCTCTTGACCGACCGCAACACGGTCAGAACATAAAGTGCATTTATAAGCACGATGGTCCTGCTTCGAAATGCGCGGCACATCAAACGGACATCCCGCAATACAGTAGCCGCAACCGATACAATTTTCCTGATGAAAATCGACGATACCGTTGGTGTATTGCACGATGGCGCCAGGTGCCGGGCAAGCTTTCAGACAGCCCGGATCCTCGCAGTGCATACAGCCATCTTTACGAATTAGCCACTCAAGATTTGCATCCTGATTTTCATATTCCGAAAACCGCATCACGGTCCACGATTTATCGGTCAGATCACGCGGATTATCGTAAGTACCGCTCGTATCGCCAATTTCATCGCGCAGATCATTCCATTCCATACATGCGGTCTGACATGCTTTGCAACCGATGCATTTAGAGACATCGATCAGCTTTGCGACAGTTCCTGTGACGGGTTCCCGCACCGACGGCGGCTGTACCGTCGTCGCCGACAAGCGCCGGATATCAAGTGATTGCATTGACATCTTTAGTCTCCTCTTTCAGCACACGCTAGTAGTTTGCTCATGCTTTTTCCACTTTCACCAGGAAAGATTTGAATTCCGGCGTCTGGGAATTCGCATCACCGACTGACGGTGTCAGGGTATTGATCAGATATCCGGGCTTTGCAAGACCCGTAAATCCCCAGTGAATCGGGAGTCCGACTGTGTGCATCTTTTTGCCTTCAATCATCAAGGATTTGATACGTTTGGTCACTACAGCTTTGGCAATAATGTGTCCTCGCTTCGAACTGACGCGCACGCGCTCACCTGCTACGACGCCTACTTCTTTCGCCAGGTCTTCACCAATTTCGACAAATTGCTCGGGCTGAATAATCGCATTCAGCTTGGCATGCTTAGTCCAGTAATGGAAATGCTCGGTCAATCGGTAACTGGTTGCAATATGCGGATAATCCTCATGTTTTCCCAATTGCGCACGGTCCTGTGGAAAGACCCGTGCAGCCGGATTGCTGGTCGCCAACGGATTTTTCGGGTGCATCGGGTTATAGCCGAGCGGATTTTCAAATGGCTCGTAATGTTCTGGGAAAGGACCTTCCGCCATCGCACCTCGGGCAAAGAACCGCGCCACGCCCTCACCTAACATAATAAACGGACCCATCCCGTTTTCCGGTGGTTCGTCAGCCTTGAAGTCAGGGATATCAGGACCATTCCAAGCGGTGCCATTCCAGCCAATAAGTTTACGTTTGGCGTCAAATGGCTTGCCCTTCACATCGCAAGAAGCACGGTTGTACAACACCCGACGATTGAGCGGCCAAGCCCAAGCCCAGTTAAGGGTCTGGCCAATCCCGGTAGGATCGGTGTTATCACGGCGCGCCATCTGATTGCCCGCCTGCGTCCACGCACCGCAGAATATCCAGCAACCACTAGTCGTCGAGCCATCGTCACGCAACATGGCGAACGACGGCAATTGCTCGCCTTTCTTCGCCAGTAGCTTGGTCGGATCTTTTAGATCATACAAATCGACCAGCGCTTTACCGTTAAATTCCTTGGCCAGTTCTTCCGGCGTCGGACTTTCAGGATTAGCATAATTCCATGTCAGATTCACAATCGGGTCAGGAAACTTGCCGCCATCGCGTTTATACATCGTGCGCATGCGCAAAAATATGCCAGACATAATGTCCAGATCGCTGCGGGCTAAACCCGGTGGTTCCGATCCCTGCCAATGCCATTGCAACCAGCGCGCTGAACTGACCAGCGATCCACGCTCTTCCGCGAAACAGGTAGTTGGCAAACGGAACACTTCAGTTTGGATTTTAGCCGGATCGACGTCATGGAATTCGCCGTGTGGTTTCCAGAACTCAGCCGTTTCCACCGCAAGCGGATCCATCACCACTAGCCACTTCAGTTTAGACAGGGCTTCAGTAACTTTTTGCTTGCTCGGCGCAGAAGCAAGCATGTTAAAGCCCTGCGCGATGTAGCCGTTCATCTTGCCCTGATGCATCAACTCAATGGCCTGCAATAAGTCGTACGGCTTATCAAGCTTAGGCAAGTAATCGTAAGCCCAGTTATTTTCCGCAGTAGCGGCGTCGCCCCACCAGGTCTTCATAAAACTGACATGAAAACTGCGGTAGTTTTTCCAATAACTTAACTGATTAGGACGCAACGGTTTCGTCGCACGGGCAGCAATATAAGCGTCAAAATCCTGTTCTTTCTCGCCGGGCAACGTCATGTAGCCTGGCAAAAGGTTCGACATTAACCCCAAATCGGTCAGACCCTGGATGTTAGAGTGACCACGTAACGCATTCATTCCGCCGCCAGCGATACCGATATTTCCCAGTAATAGCTGGACCATTGCACCGGTACGAATAATTTGTGCGCCGGTCGAGTGATGCGTCCATCCCAAAGCGTACAAAATAGTACCTGCGCGATCCGGGGTGGCGGTCGAAGCCAATGCTTCGGCTACTTTATGAAATTTATCCGATGGCACACCGCAAATACGCTCCACCATTTCTGGTGTATAGCGCGAGTAGTGCGTTTTCATCAATTGATAAACGCAACGTGGATGCTGCAAGGTGGTATCGATTTTGGCAAAGCCATCGCTACCCATCTCGTAATCCCACGTGCTTTTGTCCGGATACCCGCCAGCCTTTTCGCTGTAACCGGAATACAAACCATCTTTGAACGCAAAATCATCACGCACAATGAACGGCATGTCGGTGTAATTGCGAACGTACTCGTGCTGAATCTTATCGTTCACCAACAAATAGTTGATGATTGCGCCAAGGAACACAATATCCGTACCGGTCCGGGTCGGGACATGATAGTCCGCCACTGACGCGGTGCGGGTGAAACGCGGGTCAACCACGATCAATCGCGCCTTGTTATGCGCTTTAGCTTCTGTTACCCATTTGAATCCGCAAGGGTGTGCTTCAGCGGCATTGCCGCCCATTACCAGGATCACATCGGCATTCTTGATGTCGACCCAATGATTCGTCATCGCACCACGGCCAAACGTCGGGGCAAGACCTGCCACCGTCGGTCCGTGTCAAACGCGTGCTTGATTGTCGAACGTTAACATTCCCAAACTACGAATTGTCTTGTGCGTCAAATAACCAACTTCGTTACTTCCCGCTGATGCTGCCAACATACCGGTGGTCAACCAACGATTGACGGTCGCACCTGCGGCATTTTTTTCAATAAAGTTTTCATCGCGATCTTTCTTCATCAGACCAGCGATTTTATCTAGCGCGTCGTTCCATGATATTTTCTGCCATTTGTCGTCGCCAGGAGCGCGATACTCTGGTGCAAGCAACCGACTCGGGCTATGAATAAAGTCAATCAGGCTTGCGCCCTTTGGGCATAACGTGCCGCGATTGACCGGATGATCCGGATCGCCTTCAATATGCAGAATGCTCGAGGAGACATTTTTTGCTCCGTCGCCCAGACCGTACATCAGAATGCCGCAGCCAACCGAACAGTACGGACATGTATTACGCGTTTCCGTGGTGCGAGAAAGCTTATATTGTCGAACTTCCGCCAACGCCGCAATTGGCGCAAAGCCAAGCAAAGCGAGACTGGAACCCGCCAGCGTCGAGCCAGTAACTTTAAGAAACTGGCGCCTTGATAGTTGAACCATGGTGAATGCCTCTAAATGGTTTCAAAAAAAAAATATGTACACAGGAAATATAAAAAAATATATCACGCTTTCACGGAACAGCGCGGGTCTTACGATAAATTGAAAAAGTGCGCTTTTATCCACGCGACAACGTAGGAAAAAATGCTATAAAGCAATGTTTTCCAAGAAAAATGTTTTCTTTTATGGAACAAACTGACAACAGAAAAGATTGCAAAAAGGTTGTCTGGAGGAATAACGTCACGCAGTACTGCACATTCCCCATTGATCTCTCAAATTGGGTGGAGCGCATTATATCCCTACAAGCCAAAGTAAGTATTTTTTCAACGTAAACGCCGAATTCGTTTGTTAGTTGCAGAGTACAACGCCTAAATTGCGGCTATCGCCCCGCTGTTTGTCGTTTTTTTAAACTATTTAATTAAACCCCTGTCTATTTTAACAATTCCCAACAAATTCACGACGGTTACGCCAATGTGCGTCCGTCGAGCTCTGTTAGTCACTCTTCGTTTTTAAATCTTCGCCTATTAGCGCCATTCAACCCATCAAGGAGCAGCTAAATGTCCTCAACATTTTCAGAAGTCGACGAGGCGTGTGTTAATACAATCCGTTTCCTGGCGGTCGATGCCGTGCAACTTGCCAATAGCGGTCATCCCGGCTTGCCACTCGATGCGGCACCGATGGCGTATGTTCTCTGGTCACAATTTCTCAAGCATCATCCAGCCAATCCCGATTGGTTCGACCGGGATCGTTTTGTCCTTTCGGCAGGGCATGGATCGGCACTCCTGTATAGCCTGATTCATTTGACCGGCTACGATCTACCGCTTGAACAAATGAAAAGGTTTCGCCAATGGGCCAGTTCCACGCCCGGCCACCCTGAACGCGGCGTCACGCCAGGCGTCGAGATGACAACCGGACCCCTCGGTCAAGGCTTTGGCAATGCCGTCGGCATGGCAATGGCCGAAGCACATTTCGCAGCTCACTATAACCGCGACGGCTATGAAGTCATCAACCACTACACCTATGGAATTGTGAGTGACGGCGACCTGATGGAAGGCGTGACATCCGAGGCTGCCTCTTTGGCTGGTCATCTGCAATTAGGCAAATTAATCTATTTGTATGATGACAACAACATGACGCTGTCCGCCAGCACCGAGATGACCTTCAGCGAGGATCGGGCGCAGCGCTTTGAGGCCTATGGCTGGCATACGCAGATCATTGCGGACGGCAACGACCTTTCAGCTATCGCGCAAGCACTCGCTAACGCTCGCTCAGAAACCCATCGTCCCTCCTTGATACTGGTGCGCACTCATCTTGGTTATGGCTCGCCCAACAAACAAGACACCTTTGAGGCGCATGGTTCTCCACTCGGCACCGAAGAAGTCCGCCTGACCAAACGTAATCTGGGCTGGCCCGAGGAACCAGCGTTCTACGTTCCCGATGCCGCCCGCGCACACTTTAAAGAAATAAATGATCGCGGCGAAAAGCGTGAAGCTGATTGGAACGCGACAATATCAGCCTATACAAAACAGTTTCCCGACCTAGCACAAGAATTACACCAACGTATGTCGGGCGGCGCAGGACAGCTTCCCGACGGCTGGGATGCCGCTATTCCACAGTTCCCCGCAGATGAGAAAGGAATGGCCACCCGGATCGCATCGGGCCAGGTAATGAACGCGATTGCTACACACTTTCCGGCATTGATTGGCGGCTCGGCAGATTTGGATCCATCGACCATGACGGCATTAAAAGGCTTCGGAGATTTTCAACCAGGTGGCGTCAGCGCTCGCGACCGACAGGGTTCGAACGGCGGGGGTTGGAGTCCTGATGGTCGCAATCTGCACTTTGGTGTGCGCGAACATGCCATGGGCGCGATCATGAATGGTATGGCAGGACATGGCGGCACAGTGCCATTTGGTGCGACATTTCTAGTTTTCTCCGATTACATGCGGCCATCGATACGCCTTGCCGCGCTATCAGAGTTGCAGGTAGTTTTCGTCTTTACCCACGATAGCATCGCGCTAGGCGAAGATGGGCCGACCCATCAGCCGGTGGAACAGCTTGCCAGCTTGCGTGCCATACCGCGGCTAATCGTGATTCGTCCAGCCGACGCGAACGAAACGGCTCACGCATGGCGCGTTGCAATCCAGTCAACTGATCGGCCCGTGGCACTCGTATTAACCAGACAGAATTTGCCAACACTCGACCGGATCCGGTTTGCTGCTGCCGAAGGCCTGCAACGCGGCGCTTACATTCTGGCCGATGCGCCTGACGGCCATCCCGACTTAATCCTGATCGCTAGCGGTTCGGAAGTAAAACTGATCATTGCCGCGCGGGAAGAATTGATGAAACAAAACATTCAGGCACGCGTGGTGTCGATGCCCAGTTGGGAGTTATTCGACGCCCAACCGCAGGAATACCGCGATACCGTCTTCCCGCCATCAAAGCCAAGACAACCAAGACTCGCGGTGGAGGCTGGCGTGGCACAGGGTTGGCATCGCTACATCGGTGATGACGGCGATATCATCTCGGTAGACAAGTTTGGTGCATCCGCAGCCGGAGACGTGGTGCTGCGAGAGTATGGTTTTACCGTCGAAAACGTCTGCCAGCGGGCCTTGGCTCTACTTCAACGTTAAGCCGGATTGCAATCTGTATGACCAGGATGGAAATGTGAAGCTAACCTCGCAAAGACGGGAAGCGTCAATTCACTTGTCCGAAAAAATCAATTCCCCATGTTGATAATCCAGCGCATTGATCAGATCACCAATACACTCAACCGTCAAATTCGCCGCCGGATAATTGACGATGTTTTCGGGGTCCAGAGCGTAATGACCTTGCCGCGGAAAGATAGTCGTTAATTGATTTTTCATGACGTTTTTCATGGCTGCCAGAATTCGTAATTTATCATCGATCATGACATAGTGCTGGGCCGGATAACGTCGTTGAAGGTCTTCCAGCATTTCCTCTTTATGAATATAGATCAGCACGCGACCATCGACAGCATCCCATAATCCTGAGCGTTGAATTTTGCGCGGCTGAAAAACCACGTCGCCATCCGAAAGAATGACAGTCGGTCCCCATTGCCCAACGTGGGCGATAGTCTCCAGCGCATTCGGATATAGGCGCGTGGCAAATGGATAGTCCACCAGAAATGCCGACATTTGTAAAAGACGCGGGTCATTCATACCGCCTGTTCGATAGCGTTGCAATGCCCCCAAATAGTCTGCGTATCCCAACTCGGTTCGCAACTCTTCAAAGATTTGCCAATAGCGGATACGGTTTGCTGCACCGAACTCTGCCTCCAGATGCGTTTGGAGATCAAACTGCACGCGGTCATTATCGAGCAACGTATTGTCGCAATCGAACAGGAAAACAATCTCACTTGGCGTTGTCATGGCAGCATGTCCTTAGATGTTGGGTTATGCCATTGATCGCTACCGGTCATCATTTTTTGCGCTGCATCCGGCCCCCATGTGTTCGACTCATAGACATCTATTGGTGCGGCATTGTGACTATTTTGTTCCGTCGCACTCTCCAAAACAGGATCAACGACGCGCCAGGCGGCCTCGACCATATCACCCCGTGTGAACAAGCCCGCATTGCCTTGAAGCGCATCGCCCAGTAGCCTTTCATACGGCGTCATTTCATCACCTGGATGGTGATGCGCGACCAATGCTGTCGCTGTGCCAATCATCGCTTCGCCGGGTAGTTTGGTCCTCGCTCCTAATGCGATCTTCATATCAGGGCCGAGTCGAAAAATGAAATAATTTGGGTGATTTGACCCAGTTTTGTCGAAGACAGTTTTCGCCGGTGATTTAAGTTCGATCATCACTTCAGTGCACGTCACCGGCAATTCCTTACCAGCGCGAATATAAAACGGCACGCCCGCCCAGCGCGGATTATCGATATGCAAACGCAGGGCTGCAAACGTCTCAACCTGAGAGTTCGGCGCCACGCCTGGCTCATCCAGGTATCCGCGGAACTGCCCTTTTATTACTTCCGACGGTTCTAATGGACGCATCGCGCATAATACCCGCAGCTTTTCATCGCGGATGGCATCCTGCGCAGAATCGGCGCTGACGTCTTTCACTTCAGTTAGGTCGTTTTCCGGCACTTCCATCGTCAACAACGCCAACACTTGAAGCATGTGATTTTGCACCACGTCGCGGATGGCTCCTACTTCTTCGTAAAAAGCACCACGACCCTGGACGCCGAATTGTTCGGCCATCGTGATTTGGACGCTGGCCACATAATCGCCATGCCAGATCGGCTCAACAAATGTATTAGAAAATCTAAAATACAGCAGATTTTCGACCGGCTCTTTACCCAGATAATGATCAAT
Source organism: Glaciimonas sp. Gout2 (assembly GCF_035018905.1). Taxonomy (NCBI): domain Bacteria; kingdom Pseudomonadati; phylum Pseudomonadota; class Betaproteobacteria; order Burkholderiales; family Oxalobacteraceae; genus Glaciimonas; species Glaciimonas sp. Gout2. Next base: position 28,084 of record NZ_JASJXA010000022.1, read on the forward strand.
TCGGAAAATGGCCTCCTCAGCAAAGGAAGCCAGTAATGTCCGGTTGAGTGCTTGCGCTGACGCAAGATCGCGTCCAAATGGTTTTTCGATGATCACACGCGCATTATTAGCGCCGCCCGATTTGGCAAGCCCTTCAGTAACCGGCCCGAACATACTTGGCGGCACCGCAAGATAGTAGAGCGGCCGCACCGCTTTACCCAACACCTTACGTAGTTGAGTGTACGTCGCGTCGTCTTGGTAATCGCCGCTGATATACTGAAGGCGGGCCGATAGTTTTGCGAAGGCATCGGCATCGAAACTGCCATTTTTTTCTATACTGTCACGCGCGCGTTCACGTAATTGATCGTCAGTCCAGTCGGACTTAGCTACGCCGATAATCGGAAGGTCGAGATGACCATGCTTAATCATCGCTTGCAAGGCAGGAAAAATCTGCTTGTAGGCAAGATCACCAGTAGCACCGAAAAAAACAAACGCGTCAGAATGCGATACTGTCATCATTCCTCCTGCCGCTTATTCGACACGATTTTTGTGATGCCACGCTTGGCGGCGGATGTCTCTGCGGCGGTCGATGGCTTTTCAATATGGCCGCCGAACCCCTGTCGCATCGCCGACAACACCTTATCGGCAAAATCGGCTTCGCCACGCGAACTGAAGCGCTCAAAAAGAGCGGCACTCAGTATCGGGGCCGGCACGGCTTCATCAACCGCTGCAGTAATCGTCCATCGCCCTTCCCCAGAATCAGAGACCCGACCGGCATAATTTTCTAGTGCAGGATCAGCGACGAGTGCACTTGCCGTCAGATCCAATAACCACGAGCCGATAACGCTTCCACGACGCCATAATTCGGCGATCTCAGGAAGATCTATCTCATATTGATAATATTCGGGATTGCGTAGCGGTGTAGTCTCGGCGTCGACATCGCCCTTTTGCAGCCCAACGTTCGCGTGCCGCAGAATATTCAAGCCTTCTGCGTACGCGCCCATGATGCCGTACTCGACACCGTTGTGGACCATCTTGACGAAGTGGCCCGCGCCTTGCGGCCCGCAGTGCAAATAACCTTGTGCCGCAGTGCTGTTTGCATTGTCGCGCCCAGGTGTGGGAGAGGCAGCAGCCGAACCCGGCGCGAGCGTCGCAAAGATCGGATCAAGATGGATGACGATTTCTTTTTCGCCACCAATCATCAAACAATAGCCACGATCTAAACCGGCCACACCACCGCTGGTCCCAACATCCACATAATGAATCTGTTGTGATGTCAACTCTTTCCCGCGTCGGATATCGTCATGGTAGTAGGAATTGCCGCCATCAATGATAATGTCACCGGCATCGAGTAAAGGCGCTAATAACGCAAGATCCTGATCGACCAAAGCCGCCGGAACCATCAACCAGATAACCCTTGGCTTCTGTAATTTGGCGACCAGATCGTCAAGCGACGATGCCCCGCTGATGCCAGGGCTTAAAAGATTGTTGATCGCCTCTTCCCTGACATCGTATACCACGCATTCGTGATCACCTTTTTGCAGCCGCCGCACCATATTGGCGCCCATGCGTCCCAACCCAATCATGCCAAGTTGCATTGTGAACCTCCTTATTTAAAGGACCGTTCAGCGGAATCTGCAGGTATTTTATGATCGATGGGCGATGGTTGATGTCCACTCTTCAACCAACCTGCCTAATCGGCTACCGATTGCCCCGCTGGCAAATCCAAATTGGCTAATGTTTCAAGAAAAGTATTGCACCACCAATGTACGTCCTGTTCTTTGATGCGACGTAGCAATACTTCGTGTCGATTCTGACGTTCCTCCAGAGGCATTTGCAAGGCTTGTTGAATGACTTGCGCAGTGTGCTCAATATCATAGGGATTGACCATCAAGGCTTCTTTAAGTTGCTCTGCCGCTCCGGCAAATCGCGACAAAACCAATACCCCCGGATCTGAGGGATCCTGGGCGGCAATAAATTCCTTTGCGACCAGATTCATGCCGTCGCGCAACGGTGTGACCAGGCCAACACGACTGGCGCGATATAAGCCAGGCAACCGTTTGCGCGCAACCGTACGATGGATGTAACGAATCGGCATCCAGTCCAACTCACCAAAATCACCGTTAATGGAACCGCACAAATTTTCCATTTCCGTGCGAATATTGGCATAAGCATCAACATCCTCCCGACTTGGCGACGCAATTTGAATCAACGTCGCGCTGTTCTTATTCTCAGGAAATCGTGTAAGTAGTTCGCGGAATGCGCGAATACGTTGTGGCAGTCCCTTGGAATAATCCAGTCGATCAACGCCGACCAATAATTGGCGGCGAGAATATTCCTCTCGCAATCCGCGGAACATTTGATTACCTTCTTTGGTTTCCGCCATACGAGTCAGCTCACCGACATCGATACCAATCGGAAATGAGCCCGCTTGTACCGTACGATCAAAGGCGCGGTAACGTCCATCGGACAACACTTCTGCGTGTGCTTCACTTTGCACATAGTGGGAAAAATTTAAAAGATCGGCGTCACTTTGGAAACCCAACAGATCATAAGCAAAGAGCGTACGCATCAACCATTCCTGATGCGGAATTGCCGCCGTAATAAGTGGTGGTGGCATGGGAATATGCAGAAAAAATCCCATACGATTGCGGCATCCCATAGCGCGTAAATTTGCCGCTAGAGGAATAAGATGATAATCGTGTACCCAGATTTGATCGTCCGGTTTCAGCAATGGCAGCAACTTGCGCGCAAACAATTCGTTTACCCGACGATAGCCCTCTGCGAAACCCGGTTCATAATTCCCCAGATCCAGCCGATAATGAAACACTGGCCACAACACACCGTTAGCGTATCCAAGATAATACGCATCGTGATCCTTACGACTCAAATCAACCGTCACCAGCGTGATATTGCCTGCTTCCTCTGTATGGAGCTTACCTTCCCCCTGAACTCCGCCCTCAGCTTCTTCGATTATTTTTCCGCTCCAGCCAAACCAGAGAGCGCCAGTTTGTTTCATACTTTCCCCGAGCGCTACCGCTAGGCCTCCAGCAGCAGGCTTACGCGGATCGGCAACCCGATTTGAAACAATAACGAGACGTGACATAGTTTTCCTTAGAGGCTTAAATTGCAGTATCCCATGGAGCAGAAAGCCGCACAGCACAGTTAATCAGTCCTACCATTGAGTAGGTCTGAGGAAAATTTCCCCACATTTCACCAGTAACCGGATGCGTATCTTCAGACAGCAATCCCAAATGATTGCGCGCCTTCAGCATCGTTTCAAAAATTTCACGCGCCCGCTCTTTACGGCCAATCCGCGCCAACGCGTCAATCCTCCAAAACGTGCAAATATTGAATGCAGTTTCAGGTTTCCCAAAATCGTCCGGTGCCTCGTAACGGCGCATATAAGGACCATCGCACAAAGAGCGCTCCAAAGCGTCAACGGTAGCGATAAATCGCGGATCCATCGGATCGATAAAATTCACTTCGGCCATCAGCAAAACGCTGGCATCCAAATCACGTCCGCCCAGACTTTCGGCAAAAGCCTGCCGTTCTTCGCTCCACGCATCGCGCAATAGGTGTTCACGAATAATCGTGGCACGCGCCTCCCAATGTGCAGCGCGCTCGGTCAAACCAAGCGCATGCGCGATTTTGGACAGTCGGTCGCAGGCGGCCCAACTCATCAATACCGACGAGGTATGTACCCGCGCACGGGAGCGTAATTCCCACATGCCGGCGTCAGGCTCGGCATAGACTTTAAAGGCTTGTTCGCCAACTGCCTCAAGATTGATAAACTCGGCAATACCTGCGCGATTGAACAGGCGCTGATCGAGAAATGCCTGAGTCGCCCCCAAAATGATATTGCCGTAAACATCGTGTTGATAATGTTCCTGCGCCTGATTGCCAACACGAACGGGTGTATGACCACGATATCCTGGCAAATGATCGACGATCAACTCTGGCAGCATCTCTTCCAGCCCGATTCCGTACAACGGCTGAATATGACCACCTTTAGAACGCGCCACAACGTTGGTCAGCCAGCGCATGTAATCTTCCATCGTGCCAACTTCGGACAAACTGTTTAGCGCGCGCACGACAAAAAATGCATCGCGCAGCCAGCAATACCGATAATCCCAGTTACGACTGCTTCCTGGTGCCTCGGGAACGCTGGTCGTCATGGCTGCGATGATCGCACCAGTATCCTCATATAACGACATTTTGAGCGTGATCGCCGCCCGAATAACAACGTCCTGCCATTCCAATGGCACAGCAAGGCGTCGGCTCCATGTACGCCAATAACGAATCGTTTCTTTTTCGAACATGCGCGCAGTATCTTCGATCCCTTCCGCCAATGTCTCGTCAGGGCCAAGCAGGAAGTTTGCGGTTTGATCCAGTACAAAAAACGATTCTGTCAGGATGTAACTGAGTGAAGTGTCGGTATTGAGGCGCAGTGTGGTTGCGGCCCCGACATAACGTATGTGATGACTACCTTGCGTGACGGTGGGTATCTGCCTTCCCCAGTCAAAACGTGGTCGGAGCCTCACTCTAATGCGTACTGCGCTATCTAACGGACGCACGCGACGAACTAACATGAGTGGTCGATACATGCGATCCCGACTCATAAAACGCGGCGCTACGTCCGTGATTTCGATGCCGCGCCCGTCAGTATCGAATAATCGGGTGTGCAACACAGCGGTATTTGGTTCGTAGAATTGCTCGGATCGGGCAAAATTCTCGATTTCAATACTCCACAAACTGCCATTCTCGGATTCATCAAGCAAAGCGTTAAACACCGGGTCACCGTCAAAGCGTGGGAGACAACACCACACCATGCGCCCCATCTCATCTACCAATGCGCTTAACGCGCAATTTCCAACAACCCCGCAAGCAAGCGTCGATGTACTGCGTTTTGGATCATTGATGGGCGCTGATGATTCAGCATAATTTTTTGTCATATCAACATCCTTTGGATAATATCTGAGCCAATTGCGCAACACTGGCCAGCTCGGCACGCAATGCGCGGGGTGACGCGATGCGATAACGTGCGACGCTGGCGCCTTCGCCTATTTTGATTCCTATCCCGCCCACTTGTTGTACATAGGCAAAGCCAATCTCGTCAGTTGTATCATCGCCGGCAAACACCGGACGCGTGCCAGCAAAAGGCGACTCGGTCAAAAAATCGCGAATGGCAGTGCCTTTGGTGATGGTTGCAGGTTTCACCTCAAACACCATTTTTCCATGCAACAAAACCATGCCAGGACAATCGCGAAGCGCAAAGAGCAGTTCTGATTCACAGAGCGCCTCAAGCTCGGGGGCTTGACGATAATGCAATGCAAGAGTCCCGCGTTTTTGCTCCACACGCAACCCTGAATAACTCGCGGCGAGACGCACCGCGCAGGCCTGAACGGCAGAAAATGTGGGAGTAGTCGCGTAATGTAAAACGCCGTCAGCATCGCGACGTTCTATGCCGTGTACACCTGCGACTGGTAATATTAACGGTGCGAGCATCGCATCAATCTGCGAAATAGGACGGCCTGACACAATCGCCAAGCGTCCATCGAGATGATCACGGATATGCTGTATGGAATCAATTAATTCTGGTATGACAACGACTTCTTCTGGCGTGGGCGCCAGATCGACAAGGGTGCCGTCGAAGTCGAGAAAAAGAGCGCATGCGCCCAGATTGCCTAAGTTAAATGTTGATTGCGTATCTATAAGTTCCGTAGGATCTGCGTTTTTCATTTCTGGATGATCCCAGTGAATAGAGCGAAAATGGTAACCCTTGTAACGTGGTTGCGGTTAAATGGAATTGCCTGAAGCTGCGCTGAACTGCGCGAAGCAAATTGCTATTTTCGTTAAAAAACCACATCGGCGATGCTTGTTCGCTAAAAAAATATGCAAATTACATCACTTCAGTTCGAGCAGCTTTTTGATAGTTTAGTTCACAATTATTTTGGAACGGCTGCTAACAGCGGATAAAAAGAGAAAGACAAAGAGAAAAAACATTGCTGGCCCTTGGTCTAGCCAGACACTTGCCGATTGAGAAGCTACTTCATTAAATAGAGTGCCAGCGAACAGAAAGCGCTAACCACATTTGCGAACTACGATGCCATAAGGATACCGCAGGAAGCAACAAAGTGCTGGCCACTCACTATTTAAGATAAATCGATTAGGCGTGCGGTAGAAGTGCGCGCCAACAATCTCGGTAGTCTGCCAATCCAGCCAGTTCCGTCGAAAGCGGCGTCGACTTGGTTACCGTTCCGTCAACAATATCCAGCGTAGAAGGCCAATGTTGCAACATCCATCCGCCGCACGTCGTACCGCTGGAATCCTCTGAAAAAGACACTGCTTGTTGTGGGCGTAATATCCCAAGCAAGGCCGAGAAGAAGGGGTTATCAGTAAAACTGCCCTCCACCACTATCGGCCCCGCAGATTTCAGCGCGTCCAAACAATAATCCGTCATCAGCACGCAATACAGCGTAGCAAGCGCATAGCGCTCTTCATCTGACTGTGGCAAGGTTCCGCAGATGGTGCCGTTCTGCCCCGAAAAAGGGCCGCCGGACTCCGCAAAACAAGGCAGCGCCAACGTATTTTGGTTGAGCAGATGCTGCAAGTCATGGAGGCTGCATAATGTCGGTTCTGAACCAGCAATTGCAGAAAATTCGCGGCCGCCCATAAAGCGCATACAGGCCACGGGATCGCCTAACGCGTTGACATTGGCCAGCATGTCGGATCGCTCATTCAAACCATCAAGCGACGCACCCAAGGCGGCAACAATAACCCACGTGCCAGTTGATAACACCGATCGTTGCGTTGTATCCCCCACTGCTCCAAAATACCGCAACAGCGATGCATTGCTATCATGGATGCCACACAGAATCTTGCAATCGGTCGGCAAGCCAGTCCGCGATGCCAAATCGCCATGCAATGGGCCGAGTGCGGTCCATGCATCACGCATCGGCGGAAAGCGTTTTTCCCAACCTAACCGCCTAACCAGCGAGGAATAACCACCCGCTAACGGTTGCCACAAATCAGTGTGACATCCAAGCGACGTTATTTCGCTTGCTGCGATACCAGACAATCGCCACGCCCAATATTGCGGATAATTCAGGATGTAGCGTGCGCGAGCAAACTCAGCCGGATAGCGACGTGATAACCAAAATAGTTGACGCCCCAGATTTAATCCTGCGCCCAGATTAGGTGAAAACGTTTCGGAAAAAGGCGGTCGCACGCTCTCGTAGTGCCAATCACATTCCTGCGGCAACACAGACTCATAATCCAGCACCGGCAACACCAATCCAACGGCGTCGACTAGCGCAGCGGTAGCACCATGGGTAACGGGGACGATAGCGAGAATATGTGCGGTGTGGGAAAATACTTGCAACGTATTGAGCAACCAATCCCAGATGCGCTCAGTGTCATGGTGCGGATAAGGCCCACTATGGACGATGGCATTGGCACAACGTTGCTCAGCGAGTGTCTTGCCGCTGGCATCCAGCAACGTCAATTTGACATTGGTTTTGCCGATGTCCAAAACAACGGTTGCGTTGTTGATGCGCTTAAAAGGCTTGATGAGATTGTCGGAAGGCATAGTTCAGGACAATAAAGATGCTGTAATCGCGCATACAAGCATTGGATAACAATACTATCAACTCAGGCCAGATCGAGTCATGGCGGCGTTTGTATTCGCGGACATTTCCAACCTTGAACTGCATTTTGAAGGCAATTATTTCCATCGATTGTTAGTAATTTTATTTGCGCAGCAAGCGCGGCAATGCAATGGTGATCAGCAGCAGCAGGCCGACAACGATTGTCATAATAATCCCAGGAATATTGGCTAATGCCAACCCGTACGTGACCATACCAAGTGTCAACACGGCTAGAAACACGCCGCCAATACTACCCGCGCCACCAGCGATACTGACGCCACCCAAGATCACCATAGTAATGATTTCAAGCTCCCATCCAAGCGCAATGTTGGGGCGCGTGCTGCCAATCCGTCCAGTCAACAAAAAACCTGACAGACCAGCCATTGCGCCCGTCAACATAAACAACGCCAAACGGTAACGATTCACAGCGATCCCGGAAAATCGTGCGGCAACCGGATTATTACCGATAGCGTACATTTTCCGTCCCCAACTGGTGGCATGTAGCAGGACCGCAAACACTATCGCGAAAACAAGTAACACCACAAACTCACGCGGAATCACCTCGAAGAAATATCCTTGTCCCCAATCCACCAACAATTGCGGATAACCGGTAAATGCCTGATCACCCAAAATTACACTGGACAAGCCGCGAAACAGAGATACAGTCCCGATCGTGACCACAATGGAGGGCAACGCAAAGCGGGTAACCAAAAATCCATTTAACAATCCACACGCTGTGCCAGTCGCAATAGCGACAAACAGCAATCCCGGCGCTGGCATGCCATAGTGATGCGCAAGACCCATTGCCACTGACGACAAGGCGAGTATGCCCGAGACTGAAATATCAATCTCCCGACAGATGATGAGCAACGCCATCGGCAATGCAATCAACGCCTTCTCACTAAAATTAAACGTACTATCTGCGAGGTTATAAAAATCAAAGAAGTGCGGCAACAGAAAGCTATTCGCAACAAATACCACAACAAACAGGATCGCTAACAGCGTTTCCCAGCGCGCCATTACGCCGCCTATCCTAAAGCCTTGTCGGTCCTGGATGGTGTAACGGGATGTCGCTGTCGAAGGCAATGGCGCCGTGTTCATCGTACTCACACTGTTTCCCTTACTGTCGATTGGCCGGATTGAACGGATGGAGGCGGTTGCCGGGAAGGATCAAGCGACTGCAGCGACAATATCTGTCTACCGTTTTTGGTATTGCCACGGGCATTGATCACCACGGCGGTCAGAATCACGATACCGGTCAATGCGCTCTGCCAGAACGGCGATATCTTTACAATCGGCAAAGCGTTATTGATCACCGATAGGAATAAGGCACCCAACACCGCACCGGCGACACTACCGACACCGCCCGCAATACTGATACCACCAATTACACACGCTGCAATAACGGTGAACTCAAATCCATAAGCGATTTCGGTATACGCTACGGCATAGCGCGCAACCCACAAATATCCGCACAGACCGGCCATCATGCCCGAGAGTCCGTACGTCCAAAGTAAGCGTTGAGAAATCGCAATACCGACGTAGCGCGCAGCCACCGGTTGATTGCCGATGGCATATAAGTCTCTTCCAAAATGTGTGTAGCGGGCAATAAACCACATGACGATAATCGCAATCGCTGCCAACCAAACCAGATGCGAGACACCAAGAAAATGGGTCAGTGGAAACGCGATAAACGCTGCGGGCATTTGCCGCGACGACACCCATGCACCGCCGGAAAGCACGAATACCAGGCCACGATAGACGCTCATCGTGCCTAAAGTAACGACAATCGGCGGTAGATTCAGATAACCAATCAGCCAACCGTTAATCAAGCCCAGAAACAGACCAATACCAAGTGCCACCAGAATGATCACTGCCACCGACAAATCAGGGAATTTGGACGCCAACAGTGCCGTCATCATTCCCGATAGCGCAAGATTTGACGCAATCGACAAATCAATACCACGCGTGACAATGACGAACATCTGGGTCAACGCCAGCATCACCAATAACGTGCTATCGGTCAGCAGATTAGACATGCTCGAGGCACTCAGGAATATCGGCGCACGCAACCCGACCACACCAATCAGTAACAAGATCAGCAACGCCAGCAGCGCTTCACGATTTTTTAGTAAGCGCATACAGTTTCCTCTGCGGAATACGCACTACCGGATGCAGTGGCAACCACGTTTTCGGGTGTCGCTTGGGCCCTCGTAAATATTTTTTTGATGTGACCTTGGTGCATGACCACAATTCGATCAGCCATACCCAGTACTTCCGGCAATTCAGACGAGACCAGAATCACCGATAATCCCTTCGACACCAGTTCACTGATAAAAGTATGGACCGCTGCTTTAGAACCAATATCAATCCCCTTGGTCGGCTCATCCAGAATAATCACCTTTGGATCGGTCGCGAGCCATTTTGCCAGCACCACTTTTTGTTGATTGCCACCGGATAGTTCCGATACCATTTGGGTAAAATGCCCCGCCTTCAATTCCAGCTGTTCGCTAAAATGACGTGCAATAGCCGTTTCTTTGGCACGTCGACCCGACAGAAAAAAACCAATTTTGGATAGGATCGGCAATGTGATGTTGTGGACAATTGGAAGCGATAAATGTGCGCCCTGATGCTGCCGATCCTCCGGTACATAGGCGATTCCATGGGCAATAGCGTCGCTGGTGGAATGGATAGTAATCGCCTTTCCGTGCAGCTTCACCGTACCGGTAACCTCAGGCGTCAGTCCAAATAGCGCCTGCATGACTTCAGAGCGCCCGGCACCCACCAGACCATAAAAACCGACAATTTCACCTTGTTGCACCGAAAAGTTCACTCCGTTAAATTCGGTCGGATGACAAAAATTTTCCACCTCAAGTATTGTCGGACCTAGCGCAACTTCAACTTTTGGAAAGACCTGATGAATCTCACGGCCGACCATCAACGCCACCAATTCCGGCTCGGCAATATCGGCAAGCGCGCCCGCAGCCACAAAATGGCCGTCACGTAATACCGTGTAACGATCAGCCACTGCGAAAATCTCATCAAACTTATGGGAGATAAAAATAACCGCCGTTCCGGCATCGCGCAATTGCCGGATGATCCGATACAGTTCGTGAATTTCGCGTTGCGACAATGACGCAGTGGGCTCATCCATAATGACTACACGCGCGTTTTGCGAGAGTGCACGGGCGATTTCAACGAAATGGCGTTGTGCAACGCTCAAATCTTTAACGCGAGCGCGCACCGGCAAAGTGACTTCCAGACGTGCGAATAATTTTTCCGCTTCTGCCTCAATGAAAGCCCAATTAATCCGGGGTGGGAATCCATGTTGCGGCTGACGACCAATAAAGATATTTTCCGCCACAGTGAGTTCATCGAACATGACGGTTTCCTGATGAACCGCTGTGATACCTGCATGCATCGCCGCCTGGGGATTGGCAAACGAAACCAGTTTTCCAGACAGATGGATCGTGCCGCCATCGGCTTGGTAAATCCCGGTCAACGTCTTCACCAGCGTCGATTTTCCAGCACCATTTTCACCAATCAGCGCCATCACGTCTCCGGCGCGGACCGTTAGTCCTACATCATCCAGCGCAACAACGCCATGAAAACGTTTGCAGATACCGGATAACGTCAGCACCGGCGGTGTATCGGACGACGTCAGATCGGATCGCGTCAGATCGGATCGCGCCAGATCGGATGGCGCGGGATAAGTGTTTGGCGCAGCGTTCAAGGGCATATTCATTTCATAAATAATAGGGAACAAGCGCCGCGCCTGATGCAACTATGCGAGCGTTTCGAGCAGCGCAAGACAATCAAACCTCATCCTGTGAACGTAGTTGCAGCTAATACTGCAACCACTGTTCAGAAACCCCTACACTACGACGTTATTGCATAATATTGATGCGCACGGCAAAATCGATAAGCCCGATTTGATTGTCAAAATATTTTGGCAAACTTGTCGACGTTATCTTTATCGTAGGTAAATGGCGGCGCTAACGCAGCTTCATTGTTAACATCAAGCGTAATCTTACCCATCCGTCCGACCGCGATACTCGCACCCGGTTTAGAAACGGCTTTTCCCTTGACGAAATCGTAAGCAGCATAGGTCGCCGCATAACCGAGATCAATTGGGTTCCAGATCGCAAAGCTTTTCACCGCCCCACTCTTCACATGACCAGCCATTTCAGACGGCAAACCGAGTCCTGTGACAAATACCTTGCCAACCAAATGTTCATCCACCACGGCTTTACTGGCTGCATTGATACCAACGGTAGTCGGGGCAATAATCGCCTTCAGATTTGGATTGCTACGCAACAAGCCAATTGCTTCTCGATAGCTCTTGTCTGATTGGTCATCGCCATAGACGGTCGCAACCAGCTTTATCTTCGCGTACTCGGGTTTCGCCAAGACCTTTTTCATTTCGCCAATCCAAATATTCTGGTTGGTTGCCTGAGCGGTGGCCGACAGAATTGCCACTTCACCGGCTCCGCCAATCGCGTCAGACGCCATCTGAATTTGTTTCAAACCGATCAATTGCGCATTGGATGGATTGAGTTGCATCAACCGCCCATCTTTTGCGATACCGCTATCAAAAGAAACCACTTTGATACCGCGTTGCATCGCTTTTTTAGTAATCGGCACCAGCGCGTTGGCATCATTGGCTGAGATCACGATAGCGCTTACTTTTTGGCTGATCAGAGAGTTGATGATCTCAATCTGGCCTTCCGCTGTTGGCGTGGTTGGGCCGGTATAAATAATCTCAACATCCCCAAGTTCTTTCGCGGCCTCTTTTGCGCCCTCATGGGCAGCGTCAAAAAAACCATTGCCGAGGCTCTTTACCACCATCGCGATCTTTATTTTTTCGGCCGCCTGGACGCTGTTCACCAAGCCGCCGATCATGCCGACGGTCAACGCGGCGAGCAATATTTTTTTTAGTTTCATTGCGATGTCTCCTGTGATAAATACGACTGTGGACCGAATGTCTTCCAGCCTTGTTAAATCAATGTTTTTTGGGGCAATTTTGTTGAATCAATCCTGCATTGCATTCATCGGTACTTTTTCCGGCGTCACGGTAATCACCTTCACACCCGCCTGTTCCAGCATCTGGATCGCGGCATCTGACGCGCCCGTATCGGTGATGACGCAAGCCACGCGGTTAAGACCGCATAAGATCAATCCTGCTTTGCGTGCAAACTTTGAACTGTCGGCCAGTACAATCAATTCTTCGGTCTGACTGATCAGGCGCTTTTCGGCCTGAATCAAAAGTGGATCGACCTCCATCAAACCCAGCATCGACAATCCGTAGACGCCCATGAACATTTTTGCCGCGTAGTGATGTTGGGTAATATCGTTATCGAATGGACTAAGGATGACGTTTTGCTCACGGTAGACCTTGCCGCCCGGCAGAATGATTTCATTTTCGCTCGACATTAATAGGCGCTCTGCCATCAAAAACGAATTAGTCAAAATTTTCAGGCGTTTTTCGGCAAGAAATTCCACCATCATGTAAGTCGTTGTGCCGCCATTGATAATGATGGTTTCGCCAGCGGCGCACATGTTTGTGGCATATCTGGCGATAGCGCGTTTTTCTGCGGAAAAACGTTCTATATTGTTTTGAAAGGTTTCGCCAGACAAGGCAAATGCACGTTTTTTTTGCGGCAGATTCTCTGCCCCGCCACGGGTTCGGGTCAACAGATTACGTTCAGCAAGCCAGGCGATATCGCGCCGCACGGTCGCTGGCGACGAATTCAGCCAATCAACCAATTGCTCTACGCTGACCGTGTTGTGCTCGGCGAGTAACTTCAGCAAGCCTTTACGGCGCTTGTGGTTCACCATTCACGCACCATCGCTGATCGGCCACAGCGCATCAGCGCATTTTGGTATCGCCAACTTATTCACCACTTTGTCTCCTGTTTGGACTCATCTCTTTTGATTGCTACATCAAGTTGCAATCAACAGGACGATCTCTTTGTCGGTAAAACAGACTAAGCATTTGAGAAATGTCTGTCAATCACCAATCAATCAACTCGATGATTATTTACACTTCAGTCAAACCATTGATTACATTCCCGACAACTTCATGCCAACATCAATCAACATCGTGATTAATTCAACTTCAATCACCATTTTGAGCGCCAAAAGATTGACAGTGATTAGTGCCTGCTTTCTACTAGTCGTCATTGCTCATCCCCTTTGCATTTTTAAAAAATCGATGTGATCAGAGCCTAATACATTAATAAATAGGCGTTACGCAGAACAGTCCCTTCAACGAGCTTGCGAACGCTGCCGACGCAGACAGTACGCGAGTACCAAGCCACGTTGGCGGCCAGGAAAGCACAACGTTGCTGGGGCGACTTTGCGTAACGCCTAAAGTAATAACAATAGATGATGGAGACTGTATGACTGAATTGATTGCCACCACGCCGCAAGGCCCGATCACCCCGATGTGGGATGATGCCACCGCTGCGACGCTCAGCGCGCCCGAACTCCTGTTATACCGCTCGAACCTGCTTGGTTCTGACATGCGCATTACCAACTTTGGCGGTGGCAATACCTCCGCCAAGATTGATATGACTGACCACCTTACCGGCGAGCAAGCCGAGGTTTTGTGGGTCAAAGGATCGGGCGGCGATTTGGGAAGTATCAAGCTGGACGGATTTTCCACACTCTATATGGACAAACTGCGTTCTCTCAAAAATCGTTATCGTGGCTTGGCGCTGGAAGATGAGATGGTCGCCTATTTGCCGCATTGCACCTTTAACCTGAATCCACGTGCGGCCAGTATCGATACGCCATTACATGCCTACATCGACAAAAAACATGTTGATCATATGCATCCGGATTCTGTGATTGCGATTGCCGCCTGTGCCAATAGCCGAGCACTGACTCTCAAAGTCTTCGAGGGTGATTTGGGTTGGTTGCCATGGCAGCGGCCCGGTTATGATCTCGGGCTAAAGCTAGAGGCGTTATCAAAAGAACAGCCGCACCTAAAAGGGATCGTTCTGGAAGGACATGGTTTATTTACGTGGGGCGATACATCTAAATCCTGCTACGAGATTACCTTAGCCATCATCAAACGCGCAGAAGACTGGTTGGCAGCCAACAGCAAACAACCGGCTTTTGGCGGTAGTAAGTTCACGCCACTTGTGGCCTCCGAACGTGCCGATCTGGCAGCGCGTCTGATGCCGCTTTTGCGCGGCAAGATTAGTCAGGATGAATATAAATTAGGCCATTTTGACGATAGCCGGACTGTGCTCGATTTTGTGTGTAGCACTGATTTGTTGCCGTTAGCAGCGCTCGGAACGTCATGCCCGGATCATTTTTTGCGCACCAAAATCCGCCCGTTTGTGGTCGATTTTGACCCAGTCAATCCCAATTTTGAGCGATTATTGGCTGGTCTGGACGATGCATTGTGCGCCTATCGTGCCGAATACCTCGCCTATTACGCCCGCTGCAAACGCGATAATAGTCCGGCAATACGCGATGCCAACCCAATCATTTATTTGATTCCTGGGGTTGGTATGCTGTCCTTCGCCAAAGACAAAGCCACAGCCCGCATCGCTGGGGAATTTTATGTCAATGCCATCAACGTCATGCGCGGCGCAAATGGGGTCGACACTTATGTCGGCTTGCCAGAGCAGGAAGCCTTCGATATCGAGTATTGGTTACTGGAAGAAGCCAAGCTGCAACGCATGCCCAAACCAAAAAGTCTCGCGGGACGCATTGCACTGGTCACGGGTGGTGGCGGCGGAATCGGTCAGGCGGTTGCGCGCCAGCTGTTACAAGAAGGCGCTTGCGTCATGCTGACCGATATCGATGCCGAGGCGCTGACACAAGCCGAACAAACACTGATCAAGGTCGCCGGACGCGATTACGTCGCTAGTATCTGCGCGAATATCACTAGCGAGCAAGATATTGATATCATCCTCAGCAGCACGGCGCTCCGCTTTGGCGGCATTGATCTGCTGATCTCTAACGCGGGAATCGCTTCATCCGCGCCGCTAGAAGACACTACGCTGGAAATGTGGGAGCGCAATCAATCGATTCTGGTGACAGGCTACTTTCTGGTTAGTCGCAGCGCTTTCCGCATGATGAAAGAACAAAAATTAGGCGGCAGCATGGTATTTGTCGCCAGCAAAAACGGCTTAGTGGCATCCGCTGGCGCATCGGCATATTGCACCGCCAAAGCAGGTGAAATCCATCTGGCGCGTTGTATTGCACTGGAAGGCGCTGCGCATGGTATCCGTGTCAATGTCGTCAATCCTGACGCCGTGATCCGTGGCTCGCGGATCTGGGATGGAAAATGGAAAGAAGAGCGTGCCGCCTCGAACAAAATTGAATCAGGCGATGTGGAAGAATTCTATCGACAACGCAGTATGCTTAAACGCAGCGTCCTACCCGAAGATATCGCCGAAGCAGTGTATTTTTTGGCCAGCGATAAATCGGCCAAGAGTACCGGCAACATCATTAACGTTGACGCGGGAAATGCGGCGGCGTTTACACGATAAGGTAATAAGGCGAATGCGCCCGAATCGCCAGCATATTAAATATACATAACCAGCAGCAGGCGCTAATAATTGTTGCCTCGGTGCTGAAAATCAGGAGACATGATGAATGCAATGATCGATACCGGCCGGATTGCCGAACACAATACCAACATACAAAATAATCTTCAAGCTGACTATGAAGCACTCGGTGGCATGCTGGCACGGCGCGGACAAGACATTGAAAAATTGACCGCATTAGCCCAAACTTTTGCAGTCGCGTTACCGAGTTGGGGCGTAGGCACCGGCGGTACGCGTTTCGCACGTTTTCCAGGAATTGGCGAGCCGCGAAACGTGTTCGAAAAGATGGAAGACTGCGCGGTGATCCATCAATTAACGCACGCTACACCGACTGTATCACTGCATTTTCCCTGGGATAAAACGACTGATCCTGCGGCTCTGCGAGAAATCGCAAGCGGATATGGCTTAGGTTTTGACACCGTTAATTCGAATACATTTCAGGATCAGGCCGGGCAAGCGCATTCGTACAAAAATGGCAGTCTGACAGCAAACAATCCTGCCGCACGCGCTCAAGCGATTGCACACAATATCGACTGCATTACGTTAGGGCGGGCCCTCGGTTCTAACGCGCTTACAGTCTGGATCGGTGATGGCGCAAACTTTCCCGGCCAGCACAATCTACGCGGCGCGCTCGAACGCTATCTGGATAGCATGCGCGAAATCTACAGCGCATTGCCATCCGACTGGTTGGTCTATATTGAGCACAAATTATTTGAACCGGCTTTCTACGCCACCACTATCGCCGATTGGGGTACTAGTTTTGCATGCGCGACCGAACTGGGACCGAAGGCAAAATGCCTTGTCGATCTGGGTCACCACGCGCCCAATACCAATATCGAAATGATCGTTGCCCGCCTTGCACAGTTTGGCAAATTGGGTGGTTTCCATTTTAACGATAGCAAATACGGCGATGACGATCTGGACTCGGGCAGCATCAATCCCTTCCAATTATTTTTGATCTTCAACGAGTTGGCGGATGTTGCGCAACGCGAGGGGGCATCGTTTAAACCATCGTATATGCTCGACCAGTCACACAACGTAACCGATCCGATTGAAAGTTTGATGAGCAGCGCCATTGAAGTACAGCGGGCGTTTATTCAATCTGCCATCGTTGACCGCACGGCGTTGCAGCATTATCAGGAGCAAAACGACGTACTCCAATCGGCACAAACCTTGAAACATGCATTCCGTACCGACGTCAGTCCTATTCTGGCAATGGCACGGTTCCGCTCGGGCGCGACAATCGACCCCATCGGCTGCTACCGTTCAACCGGATATCGCGCACAAAAAGGCCAACAACGACCACCGAAGGCAGGGATCAGTAGTAGCGGTATTATTTGAGGCTCTAGAATTCAATCCCGGCATCAGGTTCCCAGGTTCGCAACCCCGCAGCGCCTCTAATGTCCTGCCTCAGCGTATAAAACCAGGCGCGCGGTAACGTCCACGAGGAAAGCTAAAGGTCGGTCAACGGTTTGTTACTCTAACCTGAAGCCAACTTTGATCGTTACCTGATAATGAGAAATCTTGCCATCCACAATATGACCTCGGGTTTCAACGACTTCGAACCAGTCCATATGTTTAACCGTCAGCGCCGCCTTGGTAATCGCATCACGTATTGCATCATCGCTACCAGTTTTTGAGGTCCCGACCAACTCGACCAGTTTGTACGTATGGGTAGACATGGTAATTTCCTGTATTGACTATGGTTGAGTTGGGATATGACATTCGCTCGCATATCGCTTTAGCTTCCATCATAGTAGTCAAATGATTCATTTTCCATAAAAATCATAAAACTTAATAGTTCCTCAAACTTTCGCCGCGCCGATACTTCACCAGCCTTACTAGCAGACAGGCCTAACCATTTACTTCGCGCTCTTTATCCCATCCCTCTATTCGCTGAACAGCGTTCGCATCGCCACCTCTCAAACCAACCGGTCGGCTAACGACTGGGGGTAACCCGCCATACGACATTGCCAACGTCATCAGCGACCAAAAGCGCGCCCGTGCGGTCGACCGCCACGCCAACCGGGCGGCCCATCGCATCACCCTGCGCAGTTACAAAACCGGTAAGAACGTCTTCAGGTGGACCAGCAGGATTTCCGTCAATAAAGGGGACAAAAATCACTTTGTAACCGCTCCTGGGCTTGCGATTCCAAGAGCCGTGCTGGCCGATAAACGCTCCGCCAAAAAAATGCTTCGGCAATAAATTACCTTCATAGAAAGCAAGCCCAAGGCTGGCCGTATGCGCACCTAGCGCATAATCTGGCGCAATCGCTTTATCCACCATATCAGGCCGCGGCGGCTTCACTCTCGTATCCACATGCTGGCCATAATAACTATAAGGCCATCCATAAAAACCGCCGTCCTTCACCGAAGTCATATAGTCCGGCACCAGATCGCTGCCAAGTTCATCGCGTTCGTTGACCGCCGTCCACAGAGCACCACTGTGTGGTTGCCAAGCTAGACCATTCGGATTGCGTAAGCCCGAGGCGAAGATGCGCGAGCGACCTGTTTTGGCATCAACTTCCAGGATGGCGGCGCGGTTGACCTCGTTTTCAAGTCCGTTTTCGGCAACATTGCTATTCGAGCCAACCGTTACATATAGATGCGAACCATCCCGACTTGCGATCACGTTTTTTGTCCAGTGATGATTGATCGGCCCTCCGGGTAAATCAATCACTTTTACACCTGGCACCGTAATTTGTGTTTCGCCAGTGCGATAGGGAAAGCGCCATAGGGCATCAGTCGTAGCAACATACAAATCGGTGCCAACCAATGTCATGCCAAAGGGAGAATTCAATCCTTGCAGGAACACCGTTTTTGTGGCGACCACGCCGTCGCCATTTGTATCGCGCAACAGGGTGATGCGATTAGCGCTCGGTACGCCAGCACCTGCCCGTTTCATGACAAGCCTCATGATCCAACCCTTAATACCTTTGCTATCGTCGGGCTTGGGCGGAGCGTTGGTTTCTGCCACCAGCACATCACCATTGGGGAGTACATACAACCAACGCGGATGATCAAGGCCGGTGGCAAGTGCTTTCACTGCAAGGCCAGCGCCGGCCTGCGGTACTAGGCCAGCAGGCCAACCCGTAGCTGGCGCTATATTGACGGTGGGCAATAGCGTCACATGCGGTGCCGGGATTGTCGGATGTGGCCCCATATCCGCCTGTTCCGGCAATGTCGCCACCTCGCCACAAGCGCTAAGATGCATGACTAAAACACAAATGGTCGAGGGTGCAATAAAAGGATAGCGCATGTAAAGTCTCCAGGTATCTGTAGATTCTATCAAAAAATATTTTACTGCAAGGTTTGCATGTATGCGGTCAGTATTTCGATGAAAAACGCGATAAACCTGTAAGACAGGACCTGATGTACAAGGAGAGCGAGGAGGTCTATATCGATCCGGCTCTTTGTTCCGCCTGCATTACTACGCCAAACGGTCATAAAAACGTTATAACCTGGACCCGATAAAGAGCGCACAATAAGGACCATGACTTAGTTGCAATAATGCTGAAATCTCATCTGTTGGAGGCGTTTATGTTCAATAAAATCCTGGTCACTTACAACGGCACGCCAGACAGTCGCTCGGCCTTATACGAATGTATTCAACTCCATCCGCCTGCTTCGACTGAAGTCCATTTGCTGGCCGTCATCGAACTGTCGGCGCATGGAATGGCGGGAGGTTATTGCCCGGAAGTGGCTTTTGCAAACAGGACTCAGGTCATTAAAGAAGAATTGGAAGCGGGTAAAGCATTAATGGTCGCCGCTGGACTGCGTGTGGCAACTCACCTTCAGACTGGCGAACCGATTGATGTGATCGGCTCAATGGCAGAAGCGTTAAAAGTCGATCTTGTGATCGTCGGGCACTCTCGCCGCAAAGCGTTTTCCGCCCGTTGGTGGCGCGGATCGACGGATGCTTTGCTCGTCGAACGGGTCAAATGCAACGTGTTAGTGGCTGTTCAAAGCGCCCTATAAAACCCTAAAGCACATTTTTATTTTTATTTTAAAATTAGGTTGTGACGCTCGAATGACTTAGCTTTAAGTTAGAGCAATAAACCCGAAACACTAAAGCCAAATCATAAGGCTTATTTTTTCTTTCAGCGATACCATCATGGACCATCGCTGTGCGTCTCAAACGTCGGTTAACGTCCACTTCAACCCACTAGGTGAATGAACTTATCCTTTGCCTTAACTTTAGGCGCCGCGCGCTATATCTGCAATGATTTCATATGACCGAAGCCGTGCGGCATGATCGAAAACGTCCGAGACGATCATCAATTCGTCCGCACCAGTCATTGAAATTAACCTTTCCAACCCTTCGCGTACAGTCTGTTTCGAGCCGACAACCGAAAAAGCCAGCATATGCGATGCTTGCGCTTTCTCTGCACCTGACCAATAAGTCTCAATATCATCGATTGGTGGCTTGCTCAAACCTCGGGCACCGCGAAACATGTCGGTAAAAGACATTTGTTGCGTCGTCGCCAGACGCTGCGCTTCGGCGTCGGTCTCGGCGGCAATAATATTGATACCCACCATCGCATGCGGCGATGCCTGTTGAGCAGACGCATGAAATTGCGCCCGATAAGCTTGGAGCGCGGCCTCAAGTGAATCCGGCGCAAAATGCGATGCGAATGCATATGGCAAACCCAGTTTGGCAGCAAGTCTGGCACCAAATGTGCTCGATCCCAAAATCCAGAGAGGCACTTCTGTGCCTACGCCTGGTACCGCGACAATGCGTTGGCCCGGTTCAGCTGGCGCGAGAAAAGCCTGAAGTTCGAGTACATCCTGCGGGAATTCTTCAGCGCTCGCAGAATCGCGGCGCAGCGCACGCGTAGTAATCTGATCAGTGCCCGGCGCCCTTCCCAGTCCCAGATCAATGCGCCCCGGAAATAATGATGCAAGCGTTCCAAACTGTTCGGCAATAAGGAGTGGAGCGTGGTTTGGTAGCATGACGCCACCAGCGCCCACGCGAATCGTGCTGGTTCCAGCGGCAACGTGCGCAATCGCGACAGCTGTTGCAGCACTGGCAATACCAATCATATTGTGATGTTCGGCCATCCAAAATCGGCGGTAGCCCCAACCTTCAGCGTGGCGTGCGAGATCTCGCGCATTGTCGAGCGCGGTGCGGGCGGTGCTACCTTGCGTAATACGGACCAAATCGAGGATCGAAATGGGGATCATGGGTGTGTCCTTATCTAACTGCTTATGCGGTCTTTGAGTATAACCTTTCTGCCGATTTTGATTTGGCGGAGGCCAGTCTTATGGGCTGATAGCGCGGCAGATCAAGTCAGCGCTTACACTTAAAAAAGAGGTTGGTTCAAAACACTTACAAAAGTGTCATGCGACATCGCTCGAGTAATGGAATTGGGTAAAGAATGACGTCCACGCCGCTTTCAACCTGTGATATCCGCGCTATTTGCGTCTGATGTTCTAGCGCGAGGACATCCATTGAGGATTAGGCTGAAGTTGCGCTCCTCCCTTAAAAACTCGATGCCGTCAAAATTACTTCATCGACGCCCATTTCAAGCTCTTTAAGGGCTACCGCTCGAATTAAGGGTTTGTTATCCAAAAAGGCGCTGACCAATTGGTCTCGAGTGAGACTACTTGCCGGATTTTTTGTTAAATGCCGTAACGCCTCGGCTAGCACCGTACATGTCACTGTTCCTCCCTCAAATGGCACAGCGAACGTAATCTCGGTATTTTTTCCATTAACTAGCATATAGCCCGCTTCTTGAAAAATTTCTATTCACTCATCAAAAGCAACCTGAATTATGGATTCGATCGCCTGAACGCATACAAGACAAATACAACTATCGTATTTAAATATTAAGTGAACGTAGAGAGGTCAAGTTGGATGTCCGCTTTAGCGTTTTCGAGGGCTGCATGGTTTGCAGTGCCGTGAGTGGGCAGTCCTTCCGCAATATTTGCCCGAGTCCACGATATTTTTGTTTCACCATCTTTACTGATTGAATATTCAGCTGCCCAAACGTCACCAATAGGCACAGCACGCGTATGTATCTCATAACCTTCGTAGTTAGTGGTTGTAATGGCGCTCATATCGCTCTCCTTAAAAGAAAAATACACTCGTTTGTATTTTTTTAGATAACGTAGTTATCAAACAATTATTTTCAACAGTATTTACTATTACCATAAGGAGAATACTCGCAATACGCAAAGCCTCTCAAACTAGTGTCAATTATGGATTCCCTTAGAATAAGGCCTGCCAAAAGAAAACATCTTTCAATAAATTTTAATTGGGACTTGCCCAAATCCATTCCGAATATTCAACAATAAAGAGAATCAAACCTAGTCTAAACACGTTTGAGATGTAACAATATAGGGCTGTTTTATTTCATTTTGAAGAGGGCTGGATCCGCTTTTTTATGAATCTAGCTTATTGGCAGAGACAGGATTACCGGCGCACTGTGAACGGCTGGCGCCAGGCAAAATGCGGGTTTCATCGTCAAGCATGACTAAACTACGGAAAAGTATGAAAGAAAACGGCCAGAGCAAAGCCATACTGGGCGCCATCCTAGGAGGAATAACAGGATTGGTTTTAATTTCAAGCGCGGTTGCACAAGACTCGACCACGTCTGATGTTGATGAGTTTCCTCAGCGCATAATGGGTGATTTAGGCGTAGGTGTGTACGAGGCACCCAGCGAAATACACGGAGAAATACGTGGTAAACGTAGTTCAACCCTGATATTGCCGTACGCCTATCTTGACTATGGCCGGTTATTTGCGCGGGTCGATACCTTCGGCATAAAAACGGTCAAAATGGGGTATGGCTATCTGGAACTCACTGGTCGTGTCAGTTTTGATGGTTTTAAAACTTCCAACTCAACGCTAAGAGGTTTGACCGAACGCAAAAATGGGATTCCCTTAGGTATTGGCACTTTTCAGGAAACTCCGGTTGGTGCGTTCTTTCTGAACGCTTTTTACGACGTCAACAAATCGCATGGCACGTTGCTGGAAGCCATCTATGCAGGTGAAATAAAGGCTGGCCCGGTTAACTTTTACCCACAAATCGGTGCTGAATATCGCAGTGCAAATTTCGTTAATTATTACTACGGCATTACACCAGCCGAATCTGCCGCTAATAAACGTTACGCTGCCTATCAAGGCAAAGGCACAACAAATCCACTCGTGGCACTACAGGTCGAAATTCCTATTAATGCAACCTGGGTTGTCAACGTATACGGGCGCTATAAGTGGCTCGGCAATGGCATCACCAACAGTCCCATCGTCGACAAGAGGACGGCTCAAAGTTACTTTGTATCACTAGCTTATCGATTTAAGTAATTGCAAAATATAAAGGCAACTTAATCGCGTAGTTTTAAAACGCACAAGGCGGTTTATCAGATCGCATTCCTTTAGATAGGTTGACGAAAGCGGCACTCCGCTTAAGTCAGCTATCATCAATAGTAGAAAGTAAGCCTCTATTTTTAAAGCTCCCTTTCAACATTAGCAGTCTTTTTTTGGAGAACGATCATGACTAAGCAAATAATTGGTGTAATTGGATTGGCCGTAATGGGTCGTAATCTTGCACTAAATATTGAAAGCCGAGGCCATTCGGTCTCCGTCTATAACCGTAGTGCTGAAAAAACTGATTCGCTGGTCGCAGAATTTCCAGACCGCAATCTTGTTGCAACGTATTCTCTCAAAGAGTTCATCGATTCGCTCGAGAAGCCGCGCCGCGTCCTGTTAATGGTCAAAGCCGGTTCGGCGACTGATGAGACGATTGCTGCCGTCAAGCCGTTATTGGATAACGGCGACATCCTGATCGATGGTGGGAACACGCATTTTACCGATACCATTCGGCGCAACGACGATCTGGCCAAATCGGGTATTCACTTTATTGGCACCGGCGTATCCGGTGGCGAGGAAGGTGCGCTTAAAGGCCCCGCCATTATGCCGGGCGGGCAGCGCGAAGCTTACGATCTGGTCGCACCGATACTGACCGAAATCGCTGCCAAAGCGGCGGACGGCGTGCCCTGCGTAGGCTATATCGGCCCCAATGGCGCCGGACATTTTGTGAAGATGGTCCACAATGGGATTGAGTATGGCGACATGCAACTCATCGCAGAAAGTTACGCGGTCTTAAAAAACGTCATTGGCCTATCGAATCAAGAGCTAAGCCAGGTATATTCAGACTGGAACAAGGGTGAACTCAATAGTTACCTGATAGAAATCACTTCCCAGATTTTTGCAAAAAAAGACACCGATACCGATAAAGATTTGGTAGACGTCATCCTGGATCGGGCTGCACAAAAAGGCACCGGAAAATGGACCAGCCAAAATGCGCTGGATTTAGGCGCGCCGCTACCTCTTATCACTGAAGCAGTTTTTGCGCGCGTCTTATCGTCGCTCAAAGACGAACGAGTAGCAGCAAGCAAAAAACTGTCAGGACCGCTGCAACAAACCTATAACGGTGATCGCAAAGCACTGATTGACGCTGTGCAACGTGCGCTGTATTTCAGCAAAATCATTTCATACGCACAGGGCTTTGCACAGTTGCGTGCAGCATCGAATGAATACAAATGGGATCTGGACTACGGGAACATCGCTAAAATTTTCCGTGCCGGTTGCATCATCCGCGCCAGTTTTTTGCAAAAAATTATGGAGGCGTACGCTACTAACAAACAGTTGGCTAATCTGCTGCTGGATGACTACTTTTCCGAGATCGCAGAAAAATACCAATCCGCACTGCGCGAGGTTGTGATCGCTGCACTCAACGCTGGTGTGCCGGTCCCCGCGTTCTCGTCCGCGATTGCTTATTTTGATGCGTATCGAACCGAACGGCTTCCGGCCAATCTAATTCAGGCACAACGCGACTTTTTTGGCGCGCACACGTTCGAGCGGATTGATAAAAAGGGCAGCTTTCACGCTAGTTGGCCTTAATACACAAGAACGCACCAACGGTGACCTGTCGTCTCTTTATTTTTATTTGGTTTGTTTGCAATCGGCACAACTATGATTTAACTCATCGAACAAAACCTGTTTTCGGCCCATTAATCTGGCGCATTAATGTGCACCTTAATGCGCCTGTACAGGTTAAATAACGAAAGAAATGTATGCCAGTGATAAAAAAAGCAGCGGAAGAAAAAAAACAGCAACAATTAACAGAAATGGTGAAGTTCGCACACGACAGACTTCCACCCGACGTTTTTGCTACGATGCAGCCCTTTATGGCAAATTACTATTCTCAAGTTGGTGAGGAACAGGTACAAAGTCGCAATATCAGTGATCTGTATGGTGCTGTAATGTCCCACTGGCAATTTGCACGACATTTTAAAACAGGCGCGCCCCGCGTGCGTATTTATAATCCCCAAATCGATGAGCACGGCTGGGAATCAGCCCATAGCGTCATCGAAATCGTCAACGACGACATGCCCTTTCTGGTGGACTCGGTAACCACCGAAATTAATCGCCTTGGACTCACGTTGCACGCTGCCATCCATCCGGTATTCCGTGTCTGGCGTGATGCTTCCGGCCAGGTCGAAAGAATTCAGGCTGCTACTGACATCAGCGCAAAAATCGATGAGCAACACAACGCACCAAAGCTGGAATCCTACATACATTTTGAGATTGACCGGTGTACCGAGCCTCATAAGCTTGAAGAAATTTTAACTGGCGTCAAAAAGGTACTAAGTGATGTACGGGCAGCAGTTGAAGATTGGCACGGCATGATGACCAGCGCCACGGCCGCAGTCACTGAACTAAATGATCAGCCCGGCAAGGATGACACGCAACAGGCCGAAATCGACGAAGGCCGCGCTTTTCTGGAATGGATGATCAATGATCACTTCACGTTTCTAGGCTGCCGCGATTATGAGCTAGTCATCAACGCTGGTGAAAATTATTTGCAGGCAGTTGCGGGCTCAGGTCTCGGAATATTGCGCGATTCACTGCGGGATACCACGCGGTCGTCGGATAGCGCTGACATGACTAAATTACCAAGCGGCGCGCAAGCGATTATCGACTCTCCTTCCCCTGTTTTTATCACCAAAGCTGATTCTCGCGCTACCGTGCATCGCCCCGGCTATCTGGATTACGTCGGTGTCAAACGGTACGATACTGGAGGCAAAGTGATCGGCGAACGGCGCTTTGTCGGCCTTTATACCTCAACCGCGTACATGGTTACTACTAGCGATATCCCGATCATACGGCGCAAGGTGGCGAAGGTGCGGGAGCGTGCAAGCTTTGTACCAAAGGGGCATCTGGCAAAAACGCTTACGACTATACTTGAACAATATCCACGCGACGAATTGTTTCAAGTTGATGAAGACAATTTGTACGATACCGCCATAGGTATTCTCCGGCTTGAAGAGCGCCAGCGCACACGCCTATTTGTACGCCGCGACGCATTCGGCCGTTACGTATCCTGCTTGGTGTACGTGCCGCGTGACAAATTCAATACAGAACTACGCGTCCGTATCCAAACTTTATTGCTCGACGCATTCAATGGCTTGAGTATCGAATTCACTCCATTGTTGTCCGATTCCGTATTGGCACGTATCCAGTTCACAGTGCGTACCGAAGCTGGTACGGTAACTAATACTGATATTAGCGAACTTGAAACCAAGATTGTGCAAGCCACACGCCGCTGGCAGGACGATCTAGCCGATGCATTGCTGGAAAACCGTGGTGAGGAACATGGCAACCGATTATTGCGCCGTTATGCGGCTTCATTTCCGGCTGGCTTCCGTGAGGATTATGCAGCGCGTGCCACAGTGCGAGATATCGAATTAATGGAACTGGCACAACAGCGGGCCGGACTGGCGATGAATCTATATCGCCCTATCGAAGCTGCTGCTTCGTCCTTACGCCTGAAGATATACCACTCCGGCAAACCAATCGCCCTCTCGCAGAGCTTACCGATGCTGGAACATATGGGTGTTAAGGTGCAGGAAGAACGCCCTTATCGGATTGAAGTGCAAGATGCGGCTCCCGTATGGATTCATGATTTTGGTATGCAAACTGCAGATGGCGGGGAGGTCGAGATCGACCGCATCAAAGACATATTTGAAGATGCATTCGCCCATGTATGGAATGGCGAAGCCGATAATGACGACCTGAACCGACTGGTATTCGGCGCCCAACTCAATTGGCGCGAAGTGACGATATTACGTGCTTACGCACGCTATTTACGTCAGGTCGGCTCAACCTTTAGCAATGCGTACATCGAACAAGCTTTGACCGGCAATCCGTCGATTGCCCGCAAATTGGTAGAGCTGTTTATCGCGCGCTTCGATCCCGCAGCTAACATTAAGGGTGGTCGCCCTGACCAAGTCCGCATAGATACCCTTTTGCAGCAGACCGAAGAGGCGATGGATCAGGTTCCTAACCTGGATGAAGACCGCATTCTAAGACAATTTTTAGGGGTCATTCAAGCGACGTTACGCACCAATTATTTTCAGCGCGACGTCAATGGTAAACCGAAACCATACTTATCATTCAAGTTCGACCCAGCCAAGGTCCCGGGACTACCGGCTCCGAAGCCGATGTTCGAAATTTGGGTCTATTCGCCGCGTTTCGAGGGCGTCCATTTAAGAGGTGGCAAAGTGGCCCGCGGTGGATTGCGCTGGTCGGATCGACGCGAAGACTTCAGGACCGAAGTATTGGGACTGGTGAAAGCGCAAATGGTGAAGAACGCGGTCATTGTGCCAGTTGGATCAAAAGGTGGGTTCGTACTGAAAAATGCGCCGCCAGCCTCGGACCGCGAAGCCTATTTAAAAGAAGGTATCGCCTGCTATCAGAATTTTTTACGCGGCTTGCTTGATCTGACCGATAATTTAGTTGGTGGCAAAGTCGTACCACCCACGGACGTCGTACGGTATGACGCGGATGATCCTTATCTGGTCGTTGCCGCAGATAAAGGCACGGCGACTTTTTCCGATTTCGCCAATGCTATTTCTGCCGAATATGGATTCTGGCTCACTGACGCGTTTGCCTCCGGCGGCTCCGTGGGTTACGACCATAAAAAAATGGGCATTACGGCCCGCGGTGCGTGGGAAGCGGTCAAACGCCACTTCCGCGAAATTGGTGTCAACACGCAAGAACAGGATTTTACTGTTGCCGGGATCGGGGATATGTCGGGGGATGTGTTTGGTAACGGAATGCTGTTATCCAATCACATTAAACTCGTGGCTGCTTTCGATCATCGTCATATATTTCTCGACCCTAACCCGGATACTGCTGCAAGCTTTGCCGAACGCGCACGCTTATTCGTCTTGCCGCGCTCCAGTTGGGCAGACTATGATGCCAAATTGCTGTCCGTCGGCGGGGGCATTTATCCCCGGTCGTTGAAGACCGTTCCGCTCTCGCCGGAAGTCCGCGCTGCACTTGGGGTTACCGCTACCGAGTTGGCACCTACCGATTTAATACATGCCATTCTGGTCGCTCCGGTAGACATGCTGTACAACGGCGGTATCGGCACTTATGTCAAAGCCGGTTACGAATCCCACGCACAGGTCGGTGATCGTGCCAATGACGCCATCAGGGTTAACGGCGCGCAACTACAATGCAAAGTGGTGGCTGAGGGCGGCAACTTGGGACTAACCCAATTCGGGCGCATCGAATTCGCCCAAAAAGGTGGACGGATCTGCACCGATGCCATCGACAATTCCGCTGGTGTTGATTGCTCAGACCATGAAGTCAATATCAAGATTTTGCTGGGACTAGTGGTGACCGAAGGCGAGATGACCGAGAAGCAACGCAACAAATTGCTCGCCGAGATGACCGACGAGGTGGGCAAACAGGTGTTGACCGACAACTACTACCAAACCCAGGCCCTGTCTGTCGCCGGTCGTTGCGCCGCATCACTACTTGAACCGGAAGCACGTCTGATCCGTTATCTTGAGCGCGCAGGACGACTTGACCGTACGGTCGAATTTTTACCCTCGGAGGAGGCTATCGCCGAGCGCAAGACTGCCAAGCAAGGACTAACCACGCCTGAACGTGCTGTGCTGATGGCCTACAACAAAATGTGGTTGTACGAAACCACGCTGGCCTCGGATTTACTGGATGATCAGTTTATTAGTCGCGCACTGGCACAATACTTTCCGCAACCATTGCGCGAACGTTATCCTGACGTGATGTCGCGTCATCCGCTGGCACGCGAAATCATTGCGACTTACGTGGTGAATACGTTCACCAACCGGGTCGGGACCACTTTTGTGCATCAACTTAGCGAGGAAAGTGGCGCCAGTCCAACCGATGTGATCAGAGCCTCCATCATCGCGCGCGACGTTTTTGGTTTCGAGGACATCTGGAGCGATATCGACGCACTGGACAATGTCGTACCCGACGCGCTGCAAGCTCAAATGTTTATTGCGGTCGGCCGCCTTATCGAGCAAGCCAGCTTCTGGTTCTTGCATCGTCATGCCACCGCAGAGACGATTGAAGCCATGGTCGCCCGTTTCCGCCCTGCCGCGGATCAGCTTGGCCCTATATTGGTTTCATTGCTGACAGCCACAGATGCAGAAGCGCTAAAAGCGAAACAAGCGGCATTGATGCAAGCAGGCGTATCGGAAACGCTGGCGCGGCGCGTAGCAAGTGCTGAGCTGATCGGTGCCGTACTCGATATAGCAGAAGTGGCTACCGTGACGGGTCGTAGTCTGGAGCTTGTGGCGCAAGTTTATTTCGCCCTCGACCTCAATCTTAACTTCGGATGGATGCGAGAGCGTGCGGCCACACTACCGGTCGATACGCATTGGCAGACACTTGCCCGCACCGCTTTGCAAAGTGATTTAACCACGCTGCAACGCGCCCTGACGGCAAATGTTATCCAACTCTCGCCTACTCTCGACCAATCCCCGGAAATGGTCGAAGTCTGGCAATCTGCCAATCGTCCACAATTAGAGCGCTACCGTCGCCTGTTGATCGATTTTCAGTTGGGGGGAAATGTCGATTTGGCGATGCTTTCTGTAGCAGCGCGCGAGATGCGAGCGATAGAAACGAAATAAGGCTGTCCACAAAAAAACAAAGACTGCCAAAAGCAGTCTTTGTTGAATGTTCCCCATCATCAGGATATCTTCTTCACCCTTTCACACTTTCACGCTAAATAGCTCCCGGCGATCAACCTTTTTCAGCGCCAGAATGAGGATGTATAAAAGATCGCCTTCGATCTCACACTAATCTTCTTCCATTGCCGCCGAGTAAGTCCCCAAAACTGCTGCACTATTCAAGCGGGCGCGTCGGTACAGCGCCTGTTGCGCGACCTCCTTATTCGCAAGTTCGCCTGCCCACGCCTGAATCGCCGTCGATTGCAGCGCTCGACCGTAAGAAAAGCTGACATTCCAAGGGTGCTTTATCTGAGCATTCATCGCATTAAGATTCGCTGTCGCGGCTGCGTCCGTTTGGCCGCCTGAAAGAAAGTTAATACCCGGCACTGCTGCCGGGACGGTACGGCGAAAACAGGTCAGCGTTGCCTGAGCAATTTGCTGTGGCGACGCTTGCACTTTACAGAGTGAACCCGGCACCACCATATTCGGCTTCAAAATCATCAATTCAAGCATGACCCGCTGGGCATGCAGAGCGTGAAATACGGTGTGTAAAACACGTTCAGTAATACTGCCACATGTCTCCAGCGTATGATCGCCGTCCATCAATATTTCTGGCTCAACAATCGGTACCAAACCGGCTGACTGGCAAATGGCCGCATACCGCGCCAAAACATAGGCGTTGGCGGCAATCCCTTGCGCCGACGGAAGCCCTTCATCGATCGTTAATACGGCCCGCCATTTAGCAAATCGCGCACCTAAATGCTTGTAGTCATTTAGGCGCTTCGCCAAGCCATCCAAACCTTCCGTGATTTTTTCTTCGGGAAACCCGGGTAATGAAACCGTACCGATGTCGACCTTAATACCGGGTATCATGCCCTGTGTTTTTAATAAGTCCGGCAGTGGAACGCCGACGGTATTTTTTTGCTTCAGCGTCTCGTCGAAAAGAATCACGCCACTGATGAACTCACTTAACCCAGGCGTAGAAAACAATAGCTCCCGATAATCGCGTCGACTTTCTTGCGTGGAAACCACGTTCACGGCTTTAAAACGCTTCTCGATAGTACCAACACTCTCATCAGCGGCGAGAATCCCTTTACCCGGCGCGATGAGTGCTGCGACCGTGCTTTCAAGATCGTGTTCAAGAATCGACATACTGCCTCCAGTAATTTTATCAGCCGTGTTCTTCACTTATAAAATACGTTAACGTTGCAATGTAATCTGAGTGTGGCCTGAAATTAAAATCAATTTATCGCATCGACCAATGTAAGCTTGCTTACGGTTACTCTCCGGGCGCGACACCTTTTATATTGGCCAAAATAGTAAAGATATCCATCGGCACCGGGAAAATAATAGTCGAACTTTTATCTCCGGCAATAGCAGTTAATGTTTGCAGATAACGCAACTGCATGGCTTGTGGCTGTTGCGCCAGCATTTGCGCCGCTTGCAGGAGTTTTTCCGAGGCTTGTAACTCGCCTTCCGCATGGATAATTTTAGCTCGCCGTTCGCGTTCGGCCTCAGCTTGGCGTGCAATGGCGCGAATCATCGTTTCATTGATATCTACGTGCTTTATCTCGACAGTTGACACCTTGATGCCCCATGCATCGGTTTGCGTGTCCAGCACTTTCTGGATGTCGAGGTTGAGCCTTTCGCGTTCGGATAACAGTTCATCCAATTCGTGCTTACCAAGCACCGAACGTAACGTTGTCTGCGCTAATTGACTAGTGGCGTCGAGAAACTTGACCACCTGAATTACCGACTTCTCTGGATCAACGATACGAAAATACACCACCGCATTAACCTTTACGGAAACGTTATCACGCGTGATGACATCCTGCGGTGGCACATCAAACACCACCGTGCGTAAATCTACCCTCACCATTTGCTGGACTACCGGAATCAGTAATACTAACCCTGGCCCCTTCACTTTCCAAAACCGTCCCAACATAAAAATCACACCGCGTTCATACTCACGCATGATGCGCACTGACGTAACGAGCAATACCGCGACGATCAGAAATACAATGCCACCGAATCCAAATCCGAGTGTCATATCAACTCTCCTGGTTCCACCTCATTGATCGGCACCACCGCCAATATCAGGCCAGTGCGGGAAACCACCCGCACCCGCTGCCCTTTCGCCAGTGTCACCATGCTTTGCGCCCGCCATTGCTCGCTGCGAACCCGCGCCCAACCTTCACTAATGACGCCATCAGATTGCATATCATTGAGCATGATTCCGGTACTGCCCAGCAATTGTTCCGCTCCGCTGACCACCGGCCGTCGTCGTGATTTCAGCACCGCGTTAGAGACGAAATAGACAAATAACGTGGCGACAATGGCCAACGCGACAATCAAAGACAACGGAATGCCAAAACCTGGTTGATCCGTGTCGATCAACATCGTAGCGCCGAATCCGAACGCAATCAGGCCACCGATTCCGACGACGCCAAACGTAGGAAGGAATACTTCCGCCACCAAAAATCCCAGGCCAAGCAGAATGAGTCCCAACCCGGCGTAATTTACCGGCAACATTTGTAAGGCGAATAAACCAAGCAATAAACAAATGGCACCGATCACACCCGGCAGTACGATTCCTGGATTAGTGAACTCAAAAATCAACCCGAAAATTCCCACCATCAATAACATGAGCGCTGTTCCTGGATCGGTGAGAACAGCCAGAAATCGCGTTCTGTCATCCAGCTTTATCGTCTTAATGTCCGCACCGACGGTATGCAAAACGTGATTACCATCAGCAGTACTGACCTGGCGCCCATCCAACTTGTGTAACAGATCCGGCACATCCTGAGCGATGAGGTCGATCACTTTTTGCGTCAGTGCTTCATTCGAGGACAGACTGACCGCCTCGCGCACCGCACGCTCCGCCCATACCGCATTGCGACCACGCAGTTGCGCCAGACCGCGGATATACGCTGCTGCATCATGCATTTGCTTTCGATGCAACGTACTTTCATTATCGGACGGCAACTCCGTCTTAGCCGTACCGGCCCCTAAATTACCAGCGTCTTGTTTGGATTTTTGCTGTTGCGGTGGTCGCGTACGGTCCGGTATACCAACCTGAATCGGGCTGGCTGCACCAAGATTTGTACCGGGTGCCATCGCTGCAATATGACTGGCATAGAGAATAAAAGTCCCTGCACTTGCCGCACGTGCCCCGCCGGGCGCAACAAAACTCGCAACTGGCACTGGCGAAGCCAGTATCGTCTGAATAATCTGCCGCATCGATATATCAAGGCCGCCGGGTGTATCCATTTGCAGGACAATTAATTGCGCACCGGATTTTTGCGCTAGCAGAATGTGTCGATCAATAAAATCCGCACTTGCCGGTCCGATCGCTCCATTGACCGGAATCACCACCACAGCAGACGTCGCAGCAGACGTCGCAGCAACGCCGCAATGAAGGGCAAAGCCGAAACCAATAACGAGAATCGTTTTCAGAAACTTCAGCATAATGACGCGAAGTATTGTTGAAAGATTGTTAGAAAATGGTTTGTATGTAAGCTGTTATAAGACCATCTAAAACAAAAAAATATCCCCAAACCTGCGATTTATTATCAAAAAAACAAAATTTATACAGAGAGAAGTTAGTTTCTGCTCCATTTTTATGCATGCCGCTTGTTGCTTGTCCTAACATTCAAGGCACGCATAAAGGTCAGCAATCCCTGACAACGGTAAGTTATGTGGCTAGTGGCTAGTGGCTGGAGGCTGGCCGTTAGCCAAGCCAACGAAAAAAAGATTACGCTATCGGCTCTGAAACGCATCCGTGGTGGACGGGTCTTAACATCCCCAACCCACGGAATACCTAAAATTTGCGGTTACGTTGCCATTTTGCAATTTTCATTGCAGCAGTAGCGGAAATCCAACGTTAAGACGCGTCTTTTGGAATAGAAGAAAATATCCCCTCCGATTGTGCATCTGCATGATAAGACGAGCGCACCATCGGCCCCGACGCCACGCGTGAGTAACCTAACTTTAGCGCTACGACTCGCAAAGCCTCGAACTCTGCCGGAGTGACATACCTTGCGACCGGCAAGTGATGCGGGCTGGGTTGTAGATATTGTCCGAGAGTTAGCATATCAACCTGATGATCTCGCAAATCCTGCATCACGACTTCGATCTCTTCAATCGTCTCGCCCAAGCCCAACATTAGCCCTGATTTTGTTGCGACATGCGGATGGCGTTGTTTAAAACGCTGCAGTAATTCTAGCGAATTACGGTAATCTGCACCGGGACGCGCTTCACGGTAAAGACGCGGGATTGTTTCGAGGTTATGATTAAAAACATCGGGCGTGGCCTGCCCAAGGATTTCAAGGGCTACATCAACCCGTCCACGAAAATCGGGCGTCAGAATTTCAATCTTTATACCTGGACTCAACGCTCTGGTATGTTGGATGCAATCAACAAAATGCGCTGCACCGCCATCGCGTAAGTCATCCCGGTCAACCGACGTAATGACGACATAAGATAATCCCATTGCCTTGATTGTTTGCGCCAGATTTTTCGGTTCTTCAACATCCAGCGGATTGGGGCGACCGTGACCAACATCACAAAACGGGCAGCGTCGGGTACAAATATCACCCATGATCATAAAAGTCGCCGTGCCGCTTTTAAAGCATTCTCCAATATTAGGACAATTCGCTTCTTCACAGACTGTGTGCAAGTGGTTTTCGCGGAGTATCTCTTTTAAGCGCAACACTTCACGGGTGCCAGTAAACTGCGCCCGAATCCACGCTGGTTTGCGCAAGTATTGCGCCGGTTCAGTCGGCACAATCTTGATTGGAATGCGCGCCATCTTTTCTGCACCGCGAAGTTTTTCGCCCGCCTCTACCGGCCGCCGTGCTACATTGGATTCACGGATGATGATGGGTTCACGCATTACTTCTCCTCTTTTCGATTTGTCCGAATTCTGCTTTGCCTCTGATTTTCCTTTGCAGGACTAAAAAACTTGTTCATCCGCTTTATTCATCCGCTTTACATTACCTCTCAGAAGATTTAATCCATCAACCGCGGTAGTAACGTTGCGGAACGAAAGGTGTTTTCGCAACCACAACCGGTATCGGTTTGCCGCGTACGATGGCGTGTAACGTCGTGCCGACAGTCGCATGCGCCGACTCAACATAGCCCATTGCGACCGGACCGCCTAATGTCGGTCCAAATCCGCCGCTGGTCACTTTGCCGACAATCTCGCCGTTTGCATTGATAACCTCGGCCCCTTCACGTACTGGCATCCGGTCTTGCGGCAACAGCCCAACGCGTTTCCGCGCAACGCCTTCTGCAAGCTGACGCAGGATGATCTCGGCGCCAGGATAACCACCTGCGCGTGGTTGGTCAGCGCGACGTACTTTCGAGAGCGCCCATGCCAGACTCGCTTCCACCGGCGTAATATTGGCATCCATATCGTGGCCATACAAGCAAAGCCCTGCTTCTAATCGCAAAGAATCGCGTGCGCCCAGACCAATAGGCGCGACCTCCGGTTGCGATAACAAAACACGTGCGAGCGCTTCTGCGTGATGGTTTGGTACCGATATTTCAAATCCATCCTCACCCGTGTAACCGGAACGACTAACAAAGCAATTCACGCCCGCCAGCATCACAGTGGCGGTCTGCATAAATATCATTTGGGCAGTGTTGGGAGCAAGCCGGGCCAAGACCTTTGCTGCTAGCGGTCCTTGCAACGCGAGCAATGCTCTGTCATTCAATTCTTCAACGCTGCAATGTTCGGATAGGTGTTTTTGCAGATGCGCCAAATCTTGTTGTTTGCAGGCAGCATTGACGACCAACAGTAAATGATCCCCCGAATTCGCCACCATCAGATCGTCGAGAATGCCGCCGCTGGCGTTGGTAAACACGGCGTAGCGCTGCGTATTGACAGCAAGATCAATGATATCAACCGGCACCAGAGTTTCCAGCGCCGCCGCCGCATGTGCGCCACTCAGTCGCACTTGCCCCATATGCGAAACATCAAACAAACCTGCTTGCGTGCGAGTATGGGTATGTTCTTTCAAAACACCAGTTGGATACTGCACCGGCATTTGATAGCCAGCAAACGGCACCATCTTCGCGCCCAACTCAAGATGCAGGTCATACAACGGCGTACGTGCCAGAGATTGTGAATTGGACTCCATAAGATTTTCCTTTTTTTAGAAAAGAGCGTATCGCCTTGTTAACGACGTACCGAGAAAGCGGATCAATATGGTCAGAAGTGGCCCTTGAACAGCGCGCAATTTAAGGACCGTGAACACCAAAGTGCAAGCAACGTTCAATCATTTGGTCAACAGTTAATCTGCACTTTCAGCACTCAATAACATTCACGGCAAGCCCGCCACGTGATGTTTCCTTGTATTTTGTTTTCATATCCGCGCCGGTATCGCGCATGGTCTTGATCACATTATCGAGCGAAACATGGTGTCGTCCATCGCCTCGCAAAGCCATCCGCGCTGCATTAATTGCCTTGACGGAACCCATCGCATTACGCTCGATACAAGGGACCTGGACCAGTCCACCAATTGGATCGCAGGTCAACCCGAGATTGTGTTCCATCCCAATTTCTGCCGCGTTTTCAACTTGTGCAGGGCTACCGCCCATCACTTCCGCCAACGCGCCCGCAGCCATCGAACAAGCGACGCCGACTTCGCCCTGACAACCGACTTCAGCCCCGGAGATGGATGCGTTTTCTTTGTACAGAATACCAATCGCGGCAGCTGTCAGCAAAAAACGCACAACACCGTCGTCATTTGCACCGGGTACAAAGCGCGTGTAGTAATGCAGCACCGCTGGAATAATGCCCGCCGCGCCGTTGGTCGGTGCCGTGACTACACGTCCACCGGCAGCGTTTTCTTCATTGACCGCCAACGCGTAAAGATTAACCCAGTCGAGTGTCGTTAATGGATCGCGCAGACTACGTTCTCCTTGCGTCGACAACGTGCGGAACAACTCGGCGGCCCGGCGTCGTACTTGCATCGGGCCGGGCAGAACGCCTTCTTCCTGACAGCCACGTTTGACACAATCCTGCATCACCTGCCAAATATTCATCAAGCCAGCACGGATTTGTTGCTCGGAGCGCCATACTTTTTCGTTTTCCAGCATTAGCTGACTAACCGATAGTTGATTACGCTGGCAGTGATCAAGCAATTCTGCGCCGCTATGGAACGCATAAGGCTGAACCGTAGTGTCGGACACAATCCGATCCTCGCCGGCGGCGTTTTCATTGACCACAAAGCCGCCACCGACGGAGTAATACACCTTGTTGACTATTTCGCTACCATCACTATCCAATGCTGTAAAGCGCATACCATTTGGGTGATACGGCAAGGTGCGCTGCCGATACATTAATAGATGCTCTTTTTCAACGAAAGCAACTTGCTTGATACCGAGTAAATCAATACTTGCCGCGCTGCGAATGTGCGCAAGCTTAGCGGCGATGGTATTAATATCGACCAGATCGGGCGTTTCTCCCAGCAAGCCTAACAGTACCGCCTTGTCGCTGCCGTGGCCCTTACCTGTCGCACCGAGCGAGCCGTATAGCTCAGCTTTGACCGTGGCGGTGCGATTCAGCAAACCGTTGGCTTGCAGCCCGGTGACGAACAACGCAGCCGCACGCATCGGTCCCACTGTATGCGAGCTTGAAGGACCGATGCCGATTTTAAATAGTTCAAATATGCTGATAGCCATCTTGATTTACTCGTAATCCGACAGCGGCGGGCAAGAACACACGAGATTACGATCACCGTATACATTATCAACTCGGCCAACCGGCGGCCAATACTTGCTGGTCTTTTTCAGTGATGCTATTGGGAATACGGCCTGTTCACGTGTGTACGCACGATCCCAGTCTTCTGTCAGATCCAAGGCAGTGTGCGGTGCATGCCTGAGTGGGCTACTTTCAGCAGTCATGCGTTCATCCTCAATCTCCTTAATTTCATGCCGAATCGCAATCATTGCCGCACAAAAACGATCCAGTTCTCCCTTTGATTCACTTTCGGTGGGCTCAATCATCAACGTTCCTGCTACGGGAAACGACATCGTTGGCGCATGGAAGCCAAAATCGATAAGACGTTTCGCCACATCGTCGACGGTCACCCCCGTTTTATCTTTCAATGGCCGCAAATCGATGATGCACTCATGCGCCACGATACCGTCTCTGCCAGCATACAAAATCGGATAATGCGGCGCGAGACAATGGGCGATATAGTTGGCATTCAGAATCGCGATTTGACTGGCTTGTTTAAGACCGCGACTTCCCATCATCGTGATGTAGGCCCAACTGATCGGCAGAATATTGGCACTGCCCCATGGCGCAGCGGCGACCGGCGCAATACCTGTTTCGAGCAGTCCATGCCCAGGCAAAAATGGCGCAAGATGGGCCTTCACGCCGATGGGACCAACGCCCGGGCCACCACCGCCGTGCGGAATACAAAATGTTTTGTGTAGATTCAAATGCGATACATCACCACCAAAATGGCCCGGTGCACACAAACCGACCATAGCATTCATGTTCGCACCGTCAATATAGACCTGACCGCCATGTGTATGAATAATGTCGCAGATTTCGCGGATAGCTTGTTCGAAAACACCGTGCGTCGATGGATACGTAATCATTAACGCAGCCAGCTCAGCCGCATGCAAATCGGCCTTGGCCTTTAAATCAACGACATCAACGTTGCCATTATCGTCGCAACGCACGACGACCACTTTCATACCCGCCATGTGTGCCGTGGCAGGATTAGTACCGTGTGCAGAACTTGGGATAAGGCAAACATTACGTTCGCCTTCACCGCGACTTTGGTGATAAGCGCGGATTGCCAGCAAGCCCGCATATTCACCTTGCGAACCGGCATTTGGCTGTAACGACACTGCGTCGTAACCAGTACAAACGCATAGCATTTGTTCCAGCTCCGTCACCAGTTGCTGATATCCCTGCGCCTGTTCGAGCGGCGCGAAGGGATGAATGGCACTGAACTCTTTCCATGTGATCGGAATCATTTCCGTGGTGGCATTCAGTTTCATCGTGCATGAGCCAAGCGGGATCATAGTGCGGTCAAGCGCCAGATCCTTGTCAGCCAGTGTGCGCAGATAGCGCATCATCTGGGTTTCAGAGTGGTGGCTATTGAATACCGGATGCGTCAAGAAATCACTGGTTCGAGTGTGCTCTGACGGAAGTCGATCATCAACCTCAGCTTCAACTTTTGCAAAGGAAAGCGTTGGATGGTCCTTGCGCGAAAAAATCCGCCACAACGTCTCGACATCCTCAGCCGTTGTCGTTTCATCAAATGAAAGGCCAATCTGATCAATCGCAGCTATCCGCAAGTTGATAGACTGCGCGCGCGCCGCTGCGTGGATCGCCTGGGTATGTCCGATAGTGCGCACGGTGAGTGTGTCGAAAAAATGAGGCGTCACCACCGCATAATCCAGCTGATTTAATCCCGCCGCACAGGTCGCTGCAAGACGATGGACCCGTTGCGCGATGGTCTTCAATCCGTGCGGCCCGTGATAGACCGCGTACATGCTGGCAATATTCGCTAACAACACCTGCGCAGTACAAATATTGCTGGTCGCTTTTTCACGCCGGATGTGCTGCTCCCGCGTTTGCATCGCCAGACGATACGCTTGGTCGCCACGGCTATCGATGGAAACACCGACAACGCGCCCCGGCATCATGCGTTTGTGTGTGTCCTTAGTTGCGAAGTACGCTGCATGTGGGCCGCCATAACCTAACGGCACGCCGAAGCGCTGGGACGAGCCAATGGCTACATCGGCACCAAATTCACCGGGCGGCGTCAATAAAGTTAACGCCAGCAAATCGGCGGCAACGATCACTAACGCGTCCTTACTGTGCGCGATGTCAACAGTTTTTGCGTAGTCGTGTATCTCACCGCTGAGGCTTGGATATTGCAATAGCAGGCCGAAACAATCGAGATCATTTAACGCCGTCAGATGATCACCTATCACGACATCAATATCTAGCGGCGCGGCGCGGGTTCTGATTACATCGATGGTTTGCGGGAAGCAGTCCTGGGATACAAAAAACGTATTGCTTTTGCTTTTCGATACGCGCTGGCAAAAGGTCATGGCCTCCGCCGCTGCCGTGGCCTCATCAAGTAATGACGCATTGGCAATCTCTAGCCCAGTCAAATCGGATACCATCGTTTGAAAGTTTAGTAACGCCTCCAAACGGCCTTGCGATATCTCTGGTTGATACGGCGTGTAAGCCGTGTACCAACCCGGATTTTCAAGTAAATTGCGTAGAATAACCGTAGGCGTATGGCAGTTGTAATAGCCCATCCCAATATAGGTTTTAAATACATGATTTTTAACTGCAATACTGCGTAGCGCCTCTAACGTCTCGACTTCATTGAGCGCACTGCGCAGATTTAATGGCGCGTCAGACAAAATAGCCGCTGGCACGACATTCTTTATCAACGCGTCGATCGACGTGTAACCCAGCGTCGCCAACATCCGTTGTTGGTCAGTCTCATCGGGGCCGATGTGCCGACCAACAAAATCCGTATGCTGCAATAAATCTTCAAACGTCGGCCGTATCTGAGTCATTGTATTCTCTCGCAATAGTTACTGTTCCATACATGCGCTTGCATCGTCCCAACCGATACAACTTGCGTGACGATACTCAACCCAATCCTGCTACAAATGCTTTATAACCATCCTCATCCATCAGTCCAGTTATACCGGCAACATCATCATTTGCCTGAAACCTGAAAAACCATCCATCACCCAATGGGTCTTCATTCACCTTGCCGGGTTCGTCGGCCAACAATGCGTTGATTTCAGTGATTACGCCCGCCATTGGCATCATGATTTCGCTCGCGGTTTTGACTGATTCAATCACGGCAGCTTCTGCGCCTTTGTCTATTTGCTTGCCGACTTCCGGTAACTGGACGTAGACCAGATCACCCAAATGATCTTGCGCAAAATCAGTAATGCCGACCGTCACCAAACCGTTGTCGTCGATTTTTAGCCACTCGTGCTCTTCCGTATATTTCGTCGTACTCATTGTGCGTCTCCCTTTAACAAGTTGGTATTACGCGCCAACTACAATCCCGGCGATTGTGCGCATACAGTCATTTTCCCTGTACAAAATTGTAGAGTTTTCAAGAATGCTTTTGCAATCAATTTCTCAGTTAAACAAGCTAAAAAAATCAATAGAAGACTACTTTGTGTTCAAAAAATTAAATTTAATTTCATAATATTCGAAAAAACAAAATTGTAGGAGGCGCAGTCCTGAATAACCACAGAACAAGCCATTACAAAAAAACAATCGCGCGTTTTAGTCGCTATTGCCGATCAAGTCAATTACTACCGCACGTCGTCCCGCGATCAATACTAACGCTTAAAAAAAACGCCGTGATGCATAAAATAGATATTAAAAAAACAGATTTCATAAAAAATGCGCTCCCTTACAACGACGTTTCCTCATGGGGAAAAGTACGCTTAGCACTACATCAATGAAGTAAAAAAACACCCGAAACCGCGCATCATTCGCAATATGTCCCGTCAAAATTATCATTTTAAGTAACGCAATTCAACGTAGACTTTGTGTGTAATCACCTAAAAAGGATGCATTTCATGAACATTCATGGATTAATGGAGCGACTCGGTGTGCCACAGACGGCATTGGAAAATGGCGATCTTGAAGTGCGTAGCCCAATTGATGGCGCGTTGCTGGCAATCATCAAGACCCACAGTCCGGTACAGACAACCGAAACGATAGATCGTGCACACCAGGCATTTCTGACATGGAGGTCAGTTCCTGCGCCACGTCGCGGGGAGTTGGTTCGCTTGTTAGGCAACATTTTGCGAGAACATAAACACGATCTGGGCGCACTCATTACCATGGAGACGGGGAAAATCCTTCAGGAAGGCCTGGGTGAAGTGCAGGAAATGATCGATATTTGCGACTTTGCAGTGGGCTTGTCGCGCCAACTATATGGGCTGACCATTGCATCCGAGCGCCCCGGTCATCGCATGATGGAGAGCTGGCATCCTCTGGGTGTGTGCGGCGTCATTTCCGCCTTTAACTTCCCTGCTGCGGTATGGGCCTGGAATGCAGCATTGGCCTTTGTATGCGGTAACAGCGTGGTCTGGAAACCGTCAGAAAAAGCACCTTTGACGGGCCTCGCCTGCGCTGCCTTGTTTAATCGGGCCAGCCGTGCATTTGGAGATGCGCCGGATGGATTGTTGGAAGTGCTTCAGGGTAATCGGACGGTCGGCGATGCGCTGGTCAAAGATGCGCGCGTTCCGTTAATTTCAGCGACCGGATCAACCCGGATGGGACGCAAAATAGGTCCCCGTGTCGCCGAAAGGTTTGGTCGCAGTATTCTTGAGCTTGGCGGCAATAACGCCGCTATCGTAGCGCCCAGCGCTGACTTGTCATTGGTTGTGCGCGGCGTCTTATTCTCAGCCGTAGGAACCGCAGGGCAACGCTGCACAACGCTACGCCGACTGATTGTGCATAAAGACATATATGACCAATTGATGCCGCAAATACGCAATGCTTACAACAACATCAAAGTTGGCAATCCGTTAGAAAGCGAAACTTTGGTCGGCCCGCTGATAGACGTACGTTCTTTTGACGCAATGCAACAGACATTGGTGGCCGCGCGTGCCCAGGGTGGTCTGGTGGTCGGCGGTGAAAGGGTTGCGGTAAGCGGCTGTGCAGATGGCTTTTACGTCCGTCCAGCGCTGGTTGAAATGCCAGAACAAACGGACATCGTCTGC
This sequence comes from Glaciimonas sp. Gout2, assembly GCF_035018905.1. NCBI lineage: Bacteria > Pseudomonadati > Pseudomonadota > Betaproteobacteria > Burkholderiales > Oxalobacteraceae > Glaciimonas > Glaciimonas sp. Gout2. The sequence continues at coordinate 71,039 of NZ_JASJXA010000022.1, forward strand.
CTTGAAACATTTGCACCGATTTTATACGTCATGCGCTACGACGATTTCGCCGACGCCATCGCCCTGCAAAATGGTGTCCCGCAAGGGCTTTCGTCGTCGATATTCACGCTAAACATGCGTGAAGCAGAACTGTTCGTCTCTACCGTTGGCAGCGATTGCGGTATCGCGAATGTCAACATTGGTCCATCTGGCGCTGAAATCGGTGGCGCGTTTGGCGGCGAAAAGGATACCGGCGGCGGACGAGAATCCGGCTCCGACTCGTGGCGAGCGTATATGCGTCGGGCCACCAATACCATTAATTATTCCAATGCGTTACCGCTAGCGCAAGGAATCCAGTTTGACGTATGAATTGCAATCATTCCGGGCGGATGGCTAACGACGGCAAGCAACCTCGTCGTCAGCCATCCTTTTTGAGTGCTTTCTGCTTGCGCAGCGCCTGTTCTCTGATGCTGGATAAACTGTTGGTTGGTGTGATCACTTCAGGTGACAACCGAATTTCAATCACGGCCGGAAGCCCGGAAGCGCACGCCTGCTCAAACGCTAATGCAAAATCTTCCGTCTTAACAACTACCGCGCCAGAAGCGCCAAACGAACGGGCGTAAGCAGCAAAGTCGGGATTGGTCAACGTGGTGCCATGCACGCGAGACGGATATTCACGTTCTTGATGCATCCGTATGGTGCCGTAAATCCCGTTATTAACAATGATAAAAATCACTGGCAACGCATATTGCATTGCCGTCGCCAGTTCCTGACTGCTCATCATAAAACAGCCATCACCTGCGAAAGCCACCACCATCCGCTCTGGATACAGGGACTTCGCGGCAATTGCAGCCGGCACGCCATAACCCATAGCGCCACTCGTCGGCGCTAGTTGGGACTTAAAATGCCGATAGCGATAAAAGCGGTGAACCCAGGTGGCGTAGTTGCCAGCGCCGTTACAAACAATCGCGTCAGCAGGAAGTCGCTCGCGAAGTGTCTGCATGATCTCCCCCATCTGAACTGGCCCCTCCACTTGAGGTGGCGTGCTCCATGCAAGATATTGCGTGTGTGCGGCCTCCCCTTTACCAGACCACGCAATCCCGGTCTGCGGGACCAATTCCGCAAGCGCAGCGGCACATTCCGGCATGCTGGCGTTAATCAATAGTTCAGCGGCATAGACGGACCCTAATTCCTCCGCACCGGCGTGGATATGGATCAGGCGCTGTTGCGGTGTAGGAATAGCGAATAAGCTGTATCCGCTGGTCGTCATCTCACCCAGCCGCGGGCCAATTGCCAAAACCACATCCGCGTCCTTAATACGCTGTGCCAATGCAGGATTGATACCGATGCCAACATCGCCAGCATACAAAGGATGGGTATTATTAAACAGGTCCTGAAATCGAAACGCACACGCCATTGGCAATTGCCAGGCCTCTCCAAATTGACGTATATCCTCACATGCTTGCGGGGTCCAGCCACTGCCGCCGAGTATCGCAATCGGCTTTTTTGCAGCACCAAGCAAAACAGCTAATTGCTGTAATGATGTGGGCGTCGGTGCGCAAGCCACGCGCTTGTATGGAGGCGCGGAAAAAGCCTCCGCTATATCGGTCAGCATGTCTTCCGGCAACGCTAATACCACCGGGCCAGGCCTTCCGCTCACAGCGGTATGAAATGCCCTGCTAATATATTCAGGGATGCGTTTAGCGTCGTCGATTTGGGCAACCCATTTCGCCATATGTCCAAACACGCGTCGGTAGTCAAGCTCCTGAAATGCCTCACGATCCATACAGTCACGAGCAACTTGTCCGATGAACATAATTAACGGAGTCGAGTCCTGATGTGCCGTATGCAACCCAATCGCCGCATTCATCGCACCCGGACCACGTGTAACCATCACAATTCCAGGCTTTCCAGTTAGCTTGCCGTACGCCTCGGCCATATTCGCAGCGCCACTTTCATGGCGACATACACGCAAGGCAACCTTCTCTCTGACATCATAAAGTGCATCGAGTACGTTCAGATAACTCTCGCCGGGTACGCAAAAAACATGATCCACGCCATGTGTCACCAGACAACTCACCACAATCTGACCTCCACTTCCAGAAATAATCGCAGTGGTTTCCATTTTTTCTCCAGATGATTTAGTGGCGTTGATAACTGCTTTAGTGGCGTTGATAACTGCATTAGGGATTTTTTGTATTGACGAGTGACCAATAACCAACGCGCTACTATTGATACTAATACGGAGCCATTGATTGCCTATTTTATAATTTGTAATACGCTATGTAGTGAAACATAAAAATGAGCAGTTCGCTATTTTCAGTTCAGACCGACGGAATCAGATCGCACGGTGAGCGAGGTGTTTGTAATTCACGTTCATAGCAAAAAATACGGACAGGAAGAATTGTCATTCGGCATCATTGTTTCGACGCGTGACATTCATTTGAAATAAAAAATAGGTACTTGTTTGTTCATGATGGAGTTGTGCAATGGCATCCCCGACAAAGCGTGATCGGATCGAATCAGTGATGAGGCGAACGATAGCCGCTCTCCCCTTCGCTGATGGCTGTCAAGCGGCAATCGTCTTGTTGCTGATGCTTTGTATCAGCGTACTCATTTTTAGCGCTGCACCAAGTTTGCTTTTACACTTATTACAGTGGTTAGGGAAAGATTGTATTTGGTGTACGGTCGCCCCGATATGAATTTCATCAAGGCGAGTCATGATACAAAAATTGAATCTTTATACAGGTTTGATGTCCATTCCTATTAGATAACTGTTAATGAGGAAAGCAAAAAATCCCTCTGCCTCTTCCTTTTATTGACTTCACAATCAGACAATTTCTGTTTTGCAATTAAAGTATTGCAGAGCTATCGGATAAGGCCAATTAGTCATCATAATGTCGTAAAAAAGCATCAAGTTTATTTGCAAAAGAGATTCACTTTCACGTAGCTTAATCTCGCTGTTACCATATAAATGTCGACATCATAAGCAACCTAAAATAGTGACAAGGAACGGAGAAAAAGAGACTAAAACAGAGACAAAATTTAGGCACCTTCAAATGTTACGTCATGAATATTTTGAAGTAAAACCTGAAACTCATTACCCGAAATGAAGTACTGATTCTTTAATTGTCTTTGTACACGTAAAGGAGAAATCATGAACATACTGAAACGTTTGTTTACTCCCACACATCTCTCTATCGTCACTGATGAACTAGTGGCGGCCAGGCTGCAATTATTATCAGCAGAAAACGACCTTGAGCACGTTCAGGCGCAAGTAAACTTGCTCAATACCCGCATAGCAAGACTTGAGGGGAAAATGAAAAGCATTGCCGCTTATACGTCGACGCTTGATGCGCAAATTTATGCAACCCGATTACGCAGTACGATGTTCGCTGATCCTGCTGCTCGTACACAGCAAACTGAGCACGACATCTCAGAGTTACGGCCGAAGATCGCTGGAAAGTGAAATCTATGTCAATTTATTAGATTTCTAATCTTTTGGCAGCTAAACGATATGTCATCGCATCAAGCGATGACATATTTTGAATACTCAATGACATAATCATGGATGCGGCAGCGTGTTCAGACTGCGCTAATTTAAAAAATGAATTACCGATAAAAGCAGAGGTTGTTGTCACCAATAAATGCGATTGGTGCACTGGCTAATCAGCTATCGGAATTTTCTGAATTCCAGAAAAGGAATTTTTCCGCAAATGGTTAGAACAAGGTATTTAGACGGCTATTTTAGCTATGCTCGCTTCATCCTTCCGCCGATACCGAATACATCAAGTCTTTTTACAAAGCAGCGAGAATATGACGGACTGCCTCTTGCGCGACCGGATCACTCAACCCGAGATGACTTTTCGTTTCAACCAATCGATCCAGACACCATGCGGGCCAGCCGAATGCATCGTCGTCAATGGCGAACCAACTATCTGGTTTGCGTTGCTCGACATCATTCCAAATTTGCATCCCGCGCGGCATAATATCAAATTCACTTTGCAGCAATTTCGGGTGATGGAATGTCGAGCCAAGAACTCGTGCACGCAACTCTTCGCTCAATTCCTGGCGAGTAGCATCGAATCCTAGTGCCCGCACCCAACTTGTGGACAACACAATTTTTACATCCGGGTGCGGTGCAAGCAATTCTTCCAAAATTGGCATCCACTCAAAAAAAGAACGTTCTGGATTCGTAATGTACATGCCACGCTTGCGATTACGCATCACCATGCCATCGTGCAAAACACCGTTAAAGTCTAAGTATAAAATTTTCATTAAGTTTAATTATCAATGCTGAAATAAAATGTTGCGTGGCACTGATGTGATCGCCAATTCTAGCTATCCGACTCTTTTTATGCTCTTTTGAAAACAGCCAAAAATATCAGTTGCTCTTCACGTCCACCCATCAAGAATTGTTTTGGTTATCGTGTCATCAATCTGTTTTCCAAGATCGGGAAATTTTCATAAACTATCGTTTCCCCGCTTTACAAAAAGCAAGCCCGTTCCAATTGCCATCAACAGACCACCAAAAATCCTGTTTTGAATCTTGAACGCTCGCGCGTTTCGAAACAGATTTTGCATTGACCTTCCGGCTAATGCATAACCGTGCATAACAACTACATCGACTGTCACCGTGGTGAGCGCCATCACCAGCAGCTGCAATCCCAAAGGTCGATTCTGTATAACAAATTGCGGCAAAACAGCGACCATAAAAACGATGCCCTTAGGATTTGTCATGTTGGTAAAAAGTCCCGCTGCGTAACGACGTCGCCATGTAAACACCTCAGGCAGGCCTTTCTTCGGCGACATAAATCCAGTCGATTCAGCATTTGGTACCGCACTGCGCCACTGCGAAAAGCCTAGATACACAAGATAGCCAGCACCTAGAAATTTTACAATATTGAATGCCACCTCAGATGCGACAAGCAACGAGCCCACACCGGCACCAGCAATCAGCAGGATTACCACTAAACCGCACTCAAGGCCAAGAATCGTTGCGCCAGTGCGCCTTACTCCAAATCGTACTCCATGACTCATTGATAGAATCGCACCCGAACCAGGTGAAACGGCGATAAGAACCGACGCAAATAAATACGTTGTCCAGAGATTAATATCCATACTAAGGTTAAATTTATTTGATAGTCCGTTATTTTAACGGCGTACGCGGAATGGGTGTCGGTGAAAGTTGTCCGCTCTTTAAAATGCTGCTTCAAAGACACGTTATTAAGCAACGCGTTGACGCTAATCAATCACTTCCGCAAAATACTGAACTTGCGATCTTGCTGATTTAACGCTGAATACGCCTGATTTTGAGTCTGACTTGGCGATCACAAGACATCAAAAGGAGTAAGCAGATAACAACTTAACGACGTTGTATATTTCCCTCAAATAACTCTGCAGTTGAAAAATCCGCGTTCAGGGCATCGTTTTTAACTAACCGACCGGTCTGGTCACACATCTAGCACCGTTAGTTAGTATTATATTAATTTTTACTACTCAGCGGCATTTCTTGCATACTCAATGCGTCGTGCCTGGTCTGACTCTATTAATAATTGATACCGTGTTTCCGATACTCGTTGCAATAAAACCGCAGCATATCGCTCACGCTGCAACCATTCGAT
>NZ_JASJXA010000023.1:0-74518 GCF_035018905.1 Glaciimonas sp. Gout2
GAACTGGCGCAGCAACATGGTGCGCTTGAAGCCGATGAGCACAAAGCGGTCACCACTTCACTCACCGATCAGAACGACGCGATTCAAGGGACCGGCGGCAACAACGGAAACAACGGCAACGTCAAAGAAGGCAGCTTTCCCGAATTAACCGCACCGCATCTGATACTCGCCAGTCCAGCGGGAATCGCCACCACGACACCGCAATCGACCCACATTGCCAGCGGTGAACATGTGGCGATCACCAGCGGACAGGATATGAGTTTGTCGGTAGGACAACGGCTTATAGCCAATGTGCGTAACGGCATCCGCCTGTTTGCCTACAACGCGGGTATGAAAATGATCGCCAGCAGCGCCGACATCGATGTGAAGGCATTAAAGAGCAGCCTCAACATTTTAGCCAAACTCAATATTACCCACACCGCCAACCGTATCGTCATCAATGCTACCGAAGAAGTCATGATCAATGGCGGCGGCAGCTATACCAAATACAACGCCAATGGGATTGAGAGCGGAACCAGTGGCGCGTATCTGATACGCGCGGCAAGCAAAGAGGTAATCGGTCCCAAAAGTTTTGGCGTCAATGTCACCGGCCTTCCCGCAGTCGACGTCTACGACGAAACTTTTCGGGTGCTCGGCATGACTGGCTTACCGCAGCCCGGCGCGGACTATCGACTGCAGGAAGAAGACGGACATTTCTCTGAAACCGCAGAAAAAGGTACCACGCCATCAGTCCATACCAAGCAAACACAATCGCTCAAATTCGACCTTCATTTTCCCACCATCGACACCAGCAATGACAACAAGGAATAAATAACATGGCAGATACCTTCGTCATCGGCACTACCAACAAGATACCGAATAGTTGTGTCGACTTAATCTGCACATGCCCAGTCATGTGGTCGCGAGCGACACAATTTGCCTATCTGCGGATGTGTAATCACAAACCAAAAACGCAGGAATATCATCTGATTGACAGCTATGTTGTGCGCGCACGACGCATTTCAGCGACCTATGCGCGGCTTTATCTTGAGCAAGAAAAATTTAGCCAGCCAGAAAAAAAAGGCCGCTTCTACTGGGCCGCGCTGGCAGCTTTTGCCAGCAAAACCGTTGCCTGTTCGCTCGAATTATCACGCGTGAAAATGATCCCCGTAATCCATCAAGGGCTGGCTAAAGGCAATTTCTGGTTATTTATGGATATCGCCGCTACCCATGCTTACTGGGCAATGGAATCGCCGAGTTTTAAACAATGCGCCTCCGCCCGAGCCAAAGTCGATGAATTGGTCCCAACGGTAACAGCGCAAATGAAGAAATTGCCCTGGCATGATGAGGCGATGGCGACATTGCGGAATTTGCCCATCACGCCAGAGATCGATCAGGCGTTTGACAAAATGATGGAGTTTGAGTCGGCAATAGAATTAGATAAGCCGAAAAAGCAACTTGAGCATCTGATGCTGGTTGCCAACCACGAACAACGCAAGATCCTGCAATCGCTCATTTATGACGATCCTTATTTTTCCTGCTGGCTTGAGTTCCAGCGACAGCCATACGTGCAGTGGGCAACGCCGAAATTGGAACTGGTATTCACCCGTGCGTGCAGCACCGATGATCCTACCTTGAAATCGACCGCACCAAAAAATACGGTATTGGAGAACGAAGACAGTCGTATGAAATGGATTGTGGCAGTGGCCAAGCAATTTCATGGCTTGATGCAAAAGCGCGCACCTTTTATGGAGGAGGAACTCTCCGCCATGGCAGAGTGGGTCAGCTTGCCGGATACGATTATTTATCTCAATGAGATGCCGCCATCGTGAGCAAAGCACGGCGCAGATCGATTGTAATGTGCGGCATGTTATTTGCCTGCGTGGTGTGCGTGGCGTGTTTGCATCCGCCCCTCATCAATTCTATACAAAATCAGTTATTACACCAAAAGGTCGACATGGCACAAACAGATATCACGATACGCTTAGGTCAACAAGGGCAGGACTTGGCAAAAATGTATCCAAGAAAATTAGAGGTTAATGATAAGAATGTGAATGGCGAGGTGGTGTTTTACAACATTGACTGGACGCGAATCCCTTATCAACAATCACTAGGTAACGTGCATATTGATAATGGTGCTTATAGCTTCACTGTTCCCTTTGTGCTTGGCCTCACCGGGGTAGCAGTGCCGGGCGATACGCCAGAGGAGGGAATTGAAAATTTTTCACTGGGTGTTGGCATGTCAGAAGCAACGGTGCTTCATCCCGAAGCCCAAAGACAGTTTTACGCGCTACTCAAGACCATACAAAATTCAGGCTGGAAGCGCCATATTCCTACTCATTATCCCCGTATCAGTGGGCGTGACGCATTGGTGTATTCCCAGATGGTCGAGAGCCTTTATCCGATTGATCCAGACTATATGCCGACCTTTCAGGAATGGATGTGGATCAGGAATTATGCTCACTGGAATTTTTATGCCAATGGCGTTTACCTGGACGTGTCTTTTCAGAGAGGTATGGAAGTCGATCCTAACAAGCTAGGCGCTTACTTAATTTCACTGGAATTTGAAACCAGAAATGCGTGGGAGCGAGCGCATTTTCAGGGCGAAGAAAGAAGACGGCGCTGGAGAGAACTCTACCCGCCAACCCGCCAACAGCTGAAAACCATGCGCCCCATCGCCGAGCAGAAAATTCGCGCCGATGGTAAATATCATATCGATGAAAGTTACCGTAATCCCGACGATGACAGGCCTGAATCCACATAAATCACCTACCTAAAATGTTCTTTTTTTTGGAATCGATAGCAGCGCAATGAATTCAATGATCCCTGATGATCGTATCACGCAGCATGCGCGATAACGACCGTCGCCAATGGCCGCCAATCTGGACAAAGTTAATACAGAAATCGATTTTAATATTCACCGTGCTTCTCCCATTCGTCGTATGCATGGTGTGGTTGGGCGGTCCAAACCCAGTGCGGATAAATCTATCTCTTATCAACTCTATAACGCGTAAATTATTCCCCCAAAAGGTCGACATGGCACAAACAGATATCACGATACGCTTAGGTCAACAAGGGCAGGACTTGGCAAAAATGTATCCAAGAAAATTAGAGGTTAATGATAAGAATGTGAATGGCGAGGTGGTGTTTTACAACATTGACTGGACGCGAATCCCTTATCAACAATCACTAGGTAACGTGCATATTGATAATGGTGCTTATAGCTTCACTGTTCCCTTTGTGCTTGGCCTCACCGGGGTAGCAGTGCCGGGCGATACGCCAGAGGAGGGAATTGAAAATTTTTCACTGGGAGTTGGCATGTCAGAAGCAACGGTACTTCATCCCGAAGCCCAAAGACAGTTTTACGCGCTACTCAAGACTATACAAAAAGCAGGTTGGAAGCGGCAGATTCGGGTTGCTTTCCCACGTATTAGCGGGCGAGACGCATTGGCGTATTCCCAGATGGTCGAAAGTAGTTACCCCATCGATCCCGACTATATGCCCACCTTTCAGGAATGGATGTGGATCAGGAATTATGCTCACTGGAATTTTTATGCCAACGGTGTGTACCTGGACGTATCTTTTCAGAGAGGTATGGAGGTCGATCCCGATAAGCCAGGCGCTTACTTAATTTCCCTGGAATTTGAAACCAGAAATGCGTGGGAGCGGAGTCATTTTCAAGGAAACGAACGATTGCGCTGGAGAGAACTTTATCCGCCAACCCGCCAACAGCTGAAAACCATGCGCCCCATCGCCGAACAGAAAATTCGCGCCGAGGGTAAATATCACATCGATGAAAGTTACCGTAATCCCGACGATGACAGGCCTGAATCCACATAAATCGTCGTCCTGAGTTGTCCTTTTTGTCAAAATTATCGCTCTGCCAAGATCGTCCAGGAAGGCTATCTATTACGCGGTGCGGCTACGGCGGGTAAGCAAACAAATAACTAAGAGATAGGGAAATAATATGCAAAACCGATTAACCATGACCCCGGAGCAGGAACCACTGGTACGGGATCAAGCGTTTTACTTACTCAAAAAATATACCAGTTTTACTTTTATCGATCAGGCTCGATTGCGGTATCAAGGTTTTTTGGATGCGTTTTTGAAGCAACTCAAGAACCTTTCGCCTGCCTTACAAAACGATCCGGACGCTGACTTTTATCAGACTCGGCACGAATACGAATACAAAGAATTCCTGCGCCAGATGATACCTATGGAGCAAGGGCTGGCGCTACTTCGGTCCACGCCTCATAAGACCGAAGCATATGAAACGCTTTCGCTTCCAAGTTTTATAGGCCAATTATTTGGTCGATATGCAGATGAAAAAGGTGTGTATTACGATCCTTTTTATATTGCTTTAGGGATGACCAATGAATATCCCGGAAACAGCATTCATCCGAGCAACCACACCGCCTTTGTAAAGGACGTCATGAACGCTTCAGTTATCAACTTTACTCAGGGCATCACGGTATTTGAGTGTAAAAACTACGTGCCTTTCCATTTAGTTGACATGAATAGCCTACGTCAGTCCCAGAAATGGACCTATGAAACCCTCTTCTTCGAACCCGAATGGCCGATCCCTCGTATCTTCCCGGAATATCTTCCATCATGCCCGCCGTATAACCATAACCATCAGGATCAAATCTTCACCGGCGGGACCATTCCCACTGACGGTATCTGGGAGCCATGGTTTATCATGCCGATCTTCAAAAATACCGATCCGGCGAAAATGGCTGCAAAAGTCGGTTGCCCTAATTATTTTTTAGCAGGTGCGGTTGCCACCGAATATCAATTGGAAGGCACGGACACGTGGGAAGAAGTCTGGTGGCGTTTGCTGTGGGAAGACAAGCGCTATCTGGATGGCACGATTCCCGCTGAGGAAGCGGACTATCTGAAAACCAGACCGCCGGTCGCGCCGCAGATATTTACAGATCATAAAGCTTATCCGGGTGATGTGTGTCCAATAACCGGTAACTGGCATGCACCGCATATGCAAGGCAAAACGGTGCGATTGGAGGCCGGGAATATCATGGCCGGATCAAAAATTAACGCCGCGGGTAATGCTGTGACCTGGTATCTCAAAGTCTGAGGCGAGCCTCATCACCACACAAGGTTGATCTTGTCTGGCTGTGGTGATGTTTAGTATCAGTTCTCGCAGATGGTTGAACGTTGCGATCTTGTTGATAGCGCGTCAACTTCTACGCAAACTGGCTTACTTTAGCGCTACCAATACCAATAGCAGTGAATATAGCAATTAGTAAGTTCGCTGCACGCTATACCCGCGTTCACGCAGCAGCGCTTGCACGCTCGTCTGGCCGACTAGATGCAACATGCCAATACCGGCGAATGCGGTTTTGTTTGACTTGAGCAGCTTCTCGAAGGCATCGGCTAATGCAGGATTGCGTCCGTCCAATAGCGCGCGTTGTATAAATTGACCGGTGAAGGTATCGTCACTAGTCATTTCTTTTAGCAGTTTTTCTAATCCGACCAAATCGCCGCTACGCCACAATGCCACCAGATCAAGCGCTTTTCTTGCGCGGATCGGATCATCCAGATCGTCGACCGTATCTTGTAAAAAACGGTTTTGATCTGCGACGGACAAGTTACCTAGTAAAGACAACTGATATTCGACACTTTCCAGGCCTATCAACGGTTTGTTGTGCGTCTGCGCATAATTGGAAAGATAGTTGTCGACGCCTTGTTCCTTCGGGAAGCCATTTCTGGCGTATTCTTCTGTCGTCAGCATGGTCGCCAATAGCCAAGGCTTCATCCGAAGGACGTCGGTTGGCGCCATATGGTACTTTTCTAGCAATGCGTGCACTTGTTGCGTCAAAGCGGCCGGTATATCTTGCGTGGATGAGCTGTCATTGGGATATAACGCATAGTGTTGAATGAGTCGGTTGAGCGTCGCCGTGTCGCTGGTGTCGATTTCAATGGCCACGCGTGACGATTGATCTAAAGCCCTCATGACTTGTGGTGCGAGCGGGAAAAAATCCGCGCTGCCGACGTGGATGGTGCCAAATAAATAGGCGGTATGGCCGTCGCGTTGAATCTTAAATAATGCGCCGCCTTGACGAACAGCCTTGGTTGGCGGGGTGGCCGCTTTGGTGTCGATGTCCCTGGCGAAGGTGGATGCTACATAAAATCCAGCGAGGAAAAAAGGAACCAAGTAATGCGGGCGGCGATACCACGCACGCGTTCGGCCGATACACGGCCCAGCAAAGCCGCAAACCTTTTTAAACCGATCACTCAAACTGACTATAATCTGGCGCAGCACACGTTCTCCCTGATGCGTTTTATTTAACGGCGTTTGAAGGTTTTCGACATATTGTATCGTTACTGCCGGCATGACTTTGTTGGTGGCTAGACTGACCTTTACGAGCGTAGTGTCAGAGTCTCTTTATTTGTTTAAGAGGCAACATTTTACGCATGGCAGCCATAACGTTAACAAAACCTGGTGACAAATGATGTTGGCAAATACTACACCGGTCTGGCTGTTCGACCTGGACAACACGCTACATAACGCTTCGCACGCCTTTTTTCCGGCGATCAATGACAATATGAATCGCTTCATTGCGCGTGCACTGGGGACGGACGGGGTCGATGCGGATGCGGCGACCGTCAATGCGGTGCGGACTGACTATTGGATACGTTATGGTGCCACGTTGCTGGGAATGGTCAAGCATCATGGCGTGCGCGCTGAGGACTTTTTGCGGGAAGCACATCGTTTTGACGATCTTTACGGCATGATCCGTGCTGAACGTGGTCTGATTAGTCTGCTGAAACGTTTGCCCGGTCGAAAAATATTATTAACCAATGCACCACAACGTTATTCCCATGATGTTATGCGTCATTTGGGGCTGCACCGTCAATTTGGCAAACACATCTCAATTGAGTCCATGCACGTGCATCGGCAACTCCGGCCAAAGCCGTCACCACATTTATTGCGTAAGTTGATCGCACGGGAAGGAATCGCCGCTCATCGTTGTATTTTGGTGGAAGATACGTTGGCTAATTTGAGAACGGCCAAGCGGATCGGCATGCGGACGGTGTGGGTGACAGGGTATTTGTCCAAAACGGCCAAAATTTCGACCCAGAGCGGGCAGTTGATGCACCCAAATCTGACAAAGCGCACCCGTTACGTCGATGTCAAAGTAAAATCCGTGCGGCGACTGGCAAATAACCTTCATCGGCTGCGCTAAGTGCGAATAAAACCCCGTTCAGATTGGTCGTACCGACGCAGGTAGTGCGACGGTACGACAATGAGATACAACATCTAAGCGGTTTTTTGGTTGGACTTAATGATTAACAGATCAGACTGATACGAAAATAAGATATGGCAACAAATAAACCTGGCGAACGTAAGCTACAGATTCTTCAAACGTTGGCAACGATGCTCGAACAACCCAAGGGTGAGAAGATCACCACTGCTGCTTTGGCCGCAAAACTGGCGGTGTCGGAAGCGGCGTTGTATCGCCATTTCGCCAGCAAGGCACAAATGTTTGAGGGTTTGATTGAGTTCATTGAGACTAGTGTTTTTGGCCTGATCAATCAAATTACCGAACAGCAGGAGAAGGGTTTGTTGCAAGCCCAAGCGGTGGCTTTAATGTTGCTCAATTTTGCCGAAACTAATCCTGGCATGACACGTGTCATTATCGGCGACGCCCTTATTAATGAAGATGAGCGATTGCAGCTGCGAATGAATCAGTTTGTGGATCGCATTGAAATGTCGTTGAAGCAAGCATTGAGGATCGCTGCCAGTCAAGGTGAGGCTAACGAGCAGGAAGCGACTATCCGTGCCAATATATTGACCAGTTTTGTGCTGGGACGCTGGCAACGTTTTGCCAAGACTCGCTTTAAGCAAAAGCCGTGCGAGGACGCAGCGCAGCAAATCGCCTTAATTTTGGTGTAATAGCGCGACGTTAATGCTGGTATCGGGTGCGAACGAGCCAGAAGCGTCGAAGTATGGTTGGGGACACAACGGGTAAGTCTCAAAAAAACAGCGCGACTATAACGCGACAACCGGCTCGTAAAAAAGCCGATCATCATAAAAGGAGTCTTTGAATGAAAAAAGTATGGCTAAGAATCGCCCTTTCATCAGCGGTTGCGCTGACACTAAGCGCTAACGTTACAGGTGCTTTCGCACAAATTAAGGTCGGTGTCAGTGTTTCTGCGACCGGACCTGCTGCTTCGCTAGGTATACCGGAAAAAAATACCTTTGCTTTGTTGCCGAAGGAAATCGCAGGGCAAAAAGTAGAATACATCGTATTGGACGATGCTACCGATACCACAACTGCTGTGAAAAACGCACGCAAACTGGTGACTGAAGATAAGGTCGATTTGCTGGTCGGTTCCACTACAACTCCTAATTCGCTGGCGATGAGTGATGTTGCTGCCGAGTCCGGTACACCGATGATTTCGATGGCAGCTTCGGCTTCGTTAGTTGAGCCGGTTGATGCTAAGCGTCGCTGGATATTTAAATCACCGCAAAATGACTCACATATGGCGACCGCGATCGTCGCTCACATGGTGGACGCAGGCGTTAAAACCGTCGCTTTCATTGGATTTTCGGACGCCTACGGCGAAGGCTGGTATCGCGAATTTTCAAAATTCGCCGAAATGCGCAAGATCAAGATCGTCGCCAGTGAGCGTTTTTCTCGCCCGGATACTTCGGTGACCGGACAAGTGCTGAAAATTCTTAGCGCCAACCCGGATGCAGTATTGATCGCGGGCGCTGGCACGCCAGCCGCATTGCCACAAAAAACATTAAAAGAGCGCGGATACAAGGGCAAAATCTATCAAACGCATGGCGTTGCGAATAACGATTTCCTGCGCGTTTGCGGCAAGGATTGCGAGGGCACCTTCTTGCCAGCCGGACCGCTGCTGGTGGCGGAGCAATTACCAGATAGTAATCCGGTTAAAAAATCGTCAATGGCCTATCGCGCCGCTTATGAAAAAGCGTATGGCGTCGGCAGTGTCTCAACTTTTGGTGGACATGCATGGGACGCGGGCCAGCTTTTGGCGGCAGCAACGCCTTTTGCACTGACCAAAGGCAAACCGGGCACCAAAGAATTTCGCGCTGGTTTACGGGATGGTATCGAAGCCATCAAAAATCTGGCGGTTTCTCACGGCATCGTGAATATGAGTCCAACCGATCACGTCGGCTACGACCAGCGTTCGCGGGTGATGGTGGAAGTCGTTGGCGGCAAATGGAAACTGCTCGGCGCGGCGAAGTAGTTGAAATAGCTTCTGCTTTTTACTCGTTATTGTTGCCGCTGCCAGAAGCTCCACAAGCTCCTCCGCCAGCGGCAATCTCATTTTAAGCACGCATGTTGTACATCGCTGAGTACGTCGTTGAGTACGTATTCAGGCTTCCTTTGCAGTACTCTTTTTAGTACGTATTTAGGTAAAACTATGGACGGTTCAATTGCCGTGATCCTGGCGCAGGACGGCATTACTAGCGGCGCTATTTATGCGTTGCTGGCGCTTGCGTTAGTGTTGGTCTTTTCGGTGACAAGGGTGATTTTTATCCCGCAGGGTGAGTTCGTTGCCTTTGGTGCCTTGACGATGGCGGCGTTGCAGGCGGATAAATTTCCGCTATCGGCAACCTTGCTGGTGGCATTAGGCTGCCTTAGTTTTGTGCAAGAAGTCTGGGCCATTATCAGTACGGCTGAGTCGCGTCTGAAGGCAAAACGAAGTATCCCGGTTGCCGCTCTTAAATTTGTTTTTCTTCCCGTCGCGATCTACGCGCTGACGCGCTACTACGGGCATGCCAGTTTGCCGATGGTGTGTCAGGTTTTGTTGACGCTATTGATCGTAGTTCCGATGGGCCCGATGATTTATCGACTGGCGTTCCAGCCTTTAGCCGAGGCCAGTACGTTGGTTTTGCTGATCGTTTCGGTCGCTGTCCATTATGCGTTGATGGGGATCGGCTTGTTAATGTTTGGCGCTGAAGGTTCGCGCACGTTGCCATTTTCGGATGCGCGCTTTGAAATAGGCGGTCTGGCGATCACCGGCCAGAGTACAGTCATCATTGGTGTATCTGTTGTGCTGATTCTGGCGCTCTATGTGTATTTTGAGCGCACCTTGTCGGGCAAAGCGCTGCGGGCGACAGCGGTGAATCGTCTTGGTGCGCGGCTGGTTGGTATCGGGACGACGCAAGCGGGACGGTTGGCCTTTACGCTGGCGGCGGGATTGGGCGCATTGTGTGGCATTTTAATTGCGCCACTGACGACAATTTATTACGACAGCGGGTTCCTGATCGGGCTGAAAGGATTTGTCGGCGCGATTATTGGCGGTCTGGGAAGTTATCCGATTGCCGCCGCCGGTGCTTTGTTGGTTGGTTTGCTTGAGTCTTATTCGTCATTCTGGGCCAGCGCGTTCAAAGAAGTCATCGTATTTACATTGATTATTCCGGTCTTGTTGTGGCGTTCGCTGACGAGCAAGCACGTTGATGAGGGAGATCAATAATGCGCATTGAGCCAACTTTGCGACCCTTTCAATGGTCTTTGATCCTGGTGTCGATCTTCGTCCTTCTGGTTGCGCTGTTGCCGGTTTTGCCGACACCGGAATATTGGATCACGCTAGCCAACTATATCGGCTTGTATTCTATCGTCGCGTTGGGTCTGGTTCTGTTGACTGGCGTGGGTGGTTTGACGTCTTTTGGTCAGGCGGCTTTTGTCGGTCTGGGTGCTTATACCACCGCTTATCTGAGTACACGGTTTGGTGTGTCGCCCTGGATCGGTTTGTTGGTTGGGCTGATCGTAACGATGATCGCTGCCTTCAGTATTGGCGCTATCACGATGCGTTTGTCTGGCCATTATCTACCACTCGGAACCATCGCCTGGGCGCTATCGCTATTCTATCTATTTGGGAATCTGGATTTTCTCGGAAAGTATGACGGTTTGAATAGCATACCCCCAATCGACCTGTTCGGCATGACGCTTGATACCGGGCGCAAGATGTATTACCTGATTTGGGCGATGCTTCTGCTGGCCTTATTGGGGATGCAAAACTTGTTGCATTCGCGCTTGGGACGCGCGATCCGGGCACTCAATGGCGGCGGAGTAATGGCGGAGGCGATGGGCGTCAATACAGCGTGGGTCAAGATCGTTATTTTTGTGTTGGCGGCATTGCTGGCAAGTGTCTCTGGCTGGTTGTACGCGCATCTGCAACGCGCAGTTAATCCGACGCCATTTGGTCTGAATGCCGGTATCGAATATTTGTTTATGGCTGTCGTTGGTGGGGCCGGTTACGTATGGGGCGCCATTCTTGGTTCGACGTTGTTGACGCTATTGAAGGACCAGTTGCAATCGTGGCTGCCCAAGTTATTGGGATCAAACGGTAATTTTGAGACCATCGTTTTTGGCCTTTTGATGGTGTTGTTATTGCAGCGTGCACGCGATGGATTGTGGCCTTATTTACGTAAATTATTGCCGCAAAAACAAACCGTTATTGCGCCTGATGCTGCTACGGCATTGACTATGCGCCTCAAGCCACCGCACGGTGAAATCTTGCTGGAGGTTGATGGTGCGCGCAAGGAGTTCGGAGGTTTGGTGGCGGTGAATGACATGTGCTTTAACGTCGCAGCGGGAGAAATCGTCGGGCTGATCGGTCCCAATGGCGCAGGTAAATCAACGATGTTTAATCTCGTCACCGGCGTTTTGCCATTGACTAGTGGCGCGATTAAATTCCGGTCATTTGGTGAGTTGCGTCAAATCGCCGGTTTACCATCGCGCCAAATCGTGCGGCGAGGTATTGCTCGTACGTTCCAGCATGTGCGTTTGTTGCCGACGATGACAGTTCTGGAAAACGCTGCGATAGGTGCACATTTACGCGGTGAAACCGGTGATGTCGTGGGTGTGCTAACCGGCATGTTGCGGCTCAATAAAGCGGAAGAAAGCGGCTTGCTATTCGAGGCTAAACGGCAACTTGAACGGGTGGGTTTAGGTGATTTACTGTACGAAGAAGCCGGCAGTCTGGCGCTGGGACAGCAACGTATCCTGGAGATTGCCCGCGCGCTGTGCTGCGATCCGACGTTGTTGCTGCTGGATGAACCGGCTGCGGGTTTGCGCTATCAGGAAAAACAGGCACTGGCCGCATTGTTGCGCAAACTGAAAGCGGAAGGTATGAGTATTTTGTTGGTCGAGCATGATATGGATTTTGTGATGACACTGACGGATCGTCTGGTAGTGATGGAGTTTGGTACCAAGATTGCCGAAGGCCTTCCCGCAGAAGTCCAACAACACCCTGCGGTGCTGGAAGCCTATCTGGGAGGGATCGATGACTAATCCAGCAAGTAATCCTATTTCCGCACCGGTTTTGGAAGTCAGCGATTTGCACGTTGCCTATGGCAAAGTTGAGGCGTTGCATGGCGCTACTTTGCGAGTCGGTGCTGGTCAGATCGTCACCGTCATTGGCCCCAATGGCGCGGGTAAATCAACCATGCTCAACGCCATTGCCGGTGCCATGCCAAATAACGGCAGTGCACGTGGCAAAGTGCGTTTTTTAGGGCATGACATGCAGGGCGTTTCGATTGAAGAGCGAGTGGCCAGCGGTATGAGTCTGGTGCCGGAGAAGCGCGAGTTATTTGCCAGCATGAGTGTAGAAGACAATTTGTTGCTCGGGAGTTATCGGCGTTATAAAGCACGAGAAAAAGGATACGCGGATCAACTATCGGTAGTCTATGATCTGTTTCCGCGCCTGCAGGAACGACGCAAGCAACAGGCTGGCACGTTGTCTGGCGGCGAGCGTCAGATGCTGGCGGTAGGGCGCGCATTGATGGCTAAACCGCAACTGTTGATGCTGGACGAACCGAGTTTAGGTCTGGCGCCGCTGATCGTGAAGGAAATTTTTCACATCATCGTGCGGTTGAAGCAAACCGGGGTGGCAATCTTGCTGGTCGAGCAAAACGCGCGTGCGGCGTTGCAAGTAGCCGACTATGGCTACGTTTTGGAAACCGGGGATATGGTTATGGAGGGGCCAGCGGCTCAGTTGGCGAGCGATTCTAAGGTCATCGCGGCTTATTTGGGACTGGCAAAAAAGCCGGTTTAGAATGGCTCCATGACTTATGGAGTGCAGAAATTGCTCACTCTGACAACTAAACGTACCGAAAAATCAACCTGCAATGCATTAATTTCACAAATATGATAAATTCTTGTTTCGGTTGTTCTGGGTGTAAAAACACGGATAATCGTATACGTTCTCAGGGCGGGGTGAAATTCCCCTCCGGCGGTAATGGCACGCAATGTGTTTAGCCCGCGAGCGCTTGTTAAAGAGGCCGATAATTCGCCCCTTTGAGAAGGTCAGCAGACCCGGTTTGATTCCGGGGCCGACGGTTATAGTCCGGATAAAGAGAGAGCGGGATGCAGTGTAGAGCTTGTTCAAAATAGGTGGTCGTTGCTGACATTGACATGCAATATAGATGTTGATGACGGCTCCGTAATCGGTGGCGAACTGGTTTTGGGTGGTGCTTTTGCATACCTTGTTAATCCCTATCAATCCAAAACGCCCTGTTTTTTTATGCATCATCTAAAAACAGGAGTATTCAAATGCTGCAGCAATTCGCCTTTTCAACATCAAAAGCACAAACGGTTCAGCGCGTCGCTTTCATTCAGGCCGGTTGGCATCGTGACATCGTCGACCAATGTCGTCTGTCCTTTATTTCTGAAATGATTAATCAGGGCTACGAAGAGTCGAGTCTCGATTTTTTCGAAGTCGCCGGTGCTTTTGAAATTCCATTACACGCCAAGGTGCTGGCCAATAGTGGGAATTATGCCGCTGTAGTCGCCGCTGGTTTGGTGGTCGATGGCGGTATTTATCGTCATGAGTTTGTCGCCGAAGCGGTGATTTCAGGGCTGATGCAAGTGCAATTGGAAACGGGCGTACCGGTTCTTTCTGCTGTCCTGACCCCGCATCATTTCCATTCAGGCGAAGAGCATCAAAAATTCTTCTTTGACCATTTCCTGGTCAAAGGCGCAGAAGTCGCAAGAGCGTGCGCATCGACGATAAGCGGGCTTCGGGCTTTGCGCGGGTTGAGTGCGGCTGAATCAGCAGTAAATACGCCAAGGACACTGCAGACCGCCTGAAGAATGGTCGGCGTCAGGCGCTTGCTAGCCTGACGCCGAACCGCTTATCGATCGCTAACTGATAAGCGCCAACCGTTTTGAATAACGACAACCTGATCTGTCCACGGTTATACCGTTTAGTGCATTGGCAGAACAGCATCTGATGTTGCGTGAGTTAGTTGAGCGAATCATTCATATCAGATTTCGTACACAAGAATTTAAAGTCCGGCGCACACCGGACAGTGCGCATTCCGTCCCACACCAATACGATGCCACTCCATCGTCCGGGCATCCAGCATCAATAGTTGCCCGGCCAACGAACTGCCAATCCCAACGATCAACTTCAACGCCTCAGCTGCTTGCATACTCCCAATAATGCCAACCAATGGCGCAAATACCCCCATCGTAGAGCACTGAACCTCTTCAAACTCACTATCTGGTGGGAATAAACATGCATAACAGGGCGAACTTGCCGAGCGTGGATCAAACACACTTATCTGGCCATCAAACTGAATTGCCGCGCCGGAAACTAGCGGCACGTTATGCAAAACACAGACACGGTTGATCGCCTGGCGGGTCACAAAATTATCGCTACAATCAAGAACGACATCGGCATTTCTGATCAGCTCGCCCAAGTATGTTTGATCCGCACGTTCAGCTACGCAAATGACATTGATATCGGGATTTATTTGCGTGAGTGCAGTTTTCCCTGATGCTACTTTGGGCTGACCAATACGATCAGTTGTATGCAGGATTTGTCGTTGCAAGTTAGTCAAATCGACGGTGTCATTATCCACTAACGTAATGGTCCCGACGCCGGCGGAGGCAAGATAAAGCGCCGCAGGCGAGCCTAAACCGCCTGTACCAATGATGACTGCATGCGCTGCCAACAATTTTTCCTGACCCTCAATATCGATGTCGTCAAGCAAGATATGACGGGAGTAACGCAGCAGTTGTTGATCGTTCATGGTATGAGCTATCGTTTTGTGATGGGGATAAGGCGCCAGGTGTTGCTAATCTCACTAAGCAGAAAAGGAAAAAAGCCGCATCAATCTCGATGCGGCTTTAGTTGTTTCGTTGATTAGTGAGCGATAGACCTAGCTTTTCGGACGATTATTTTTTATCGTCTTTTTTGACGCCGTCTTTTTTTACATCTTTCTTGTCGACTTTGCCCGAAGTAGCATCTTTTTCCAGGTCAGGAGTCGGTTGCACTTTTGCTAATTGTACCGGTAAGCCCTTTAAGAAATTCAATGCCTGTGCTAGTTGGAAGTCATCTTTTGAGCCAAATTCTAAGGGCTTACGTTTTTTGGAAAGGGCAATCAGGCGCTGATCTTCTTCCAGTTCATCGGCTTTTGGTGCGGCAGCAGCCTCAGCTTCTTTGTCTTTGTCGTTAGTCAAATGCTTGGTCAAGTCTGCCTCACGCACGCGCAAACCTTTGAGCAGATCACCGTCAGCATATTCATCAACCATCATGTCTGGCACGATACCTTTGGCTTGAATCGAGCGGCCATTCGGCGTGTAATAACGTGCAGTCGTCAACTTGACAGCAGTGAGGCGGTCCGGCGGCAAGGCGACGATGGATTGCACTGAGCCTTTGCCAAAGGTTTGCGACCCCATGATGGTAGCGCGTTTGTAATCTTGCAATGCGCCGGCCACGATTTCAGATGCTGAAGCAGAACCCGTATTGACGAGAACCACCAACGGAATCTTTTTAACCGCATCGGGCAACTTTGCTAATCCGTCCAGGCCAGGGCCGGAGGCGTAAAACTCTGGCTTTGCGTAAAAGGTTGCTTTCGAACTTGGTAACTGGCCATTGGTGGTGACGACGACCACATCTTTCGGCAAGAAAGCGGCAGAAACGCCGATCGCACCCGGCAAAACACCACCCGGATCGTTGCGTAAGTCCAGCACCAACCCTTTCATTTTTGGATCCTCGGCGTACATGGCTTCGATTTTCTTGGCCATGTCGTTGACGGTCGGTTCCTGGAATTGTGTAATACGCACCCAGCCATAACCCGGCTCAACTACTTTAGCCTTGACGCTTTGTACGCGGATTTCCTGGCGCGTGATGGTGATGACAATCGGCTTGTCTTCATCTTTACGGGCGATTGTCAGCTTGATTTTGGTATTTGGCTCGCCGCGCATGCGCTTGACTGCCTGATCCAGCGTCATTCCCTTGACTGGGGTCGCATCGAGACGTGTGATTAGATCACCGGCCTTGATGCCAGCGCGGTAGGCTGGAGAATCTTCGATCGGTGAAATTACTTTGACGTAACCTTCTTCCATCCCGACTTCAATGCCGATACCAACAAATTTCCCCTGCGTCATCTCACGCAGTTCTCTGTAACCTTTTTTGTCCAGATACGAGGAATGCGGATCCAGCGACGCGACCATGCCGGAAATGGCTTCGGTCAGCAGTTTTTTGTCGTCCACCGGCTCTACATAGTCAGACTTGATGAGTCCGAAAACGTCGGCCAGTTGCCGTACCTCTTCAAGTGGCAGCGGCGCTGTCGCACTTTTCTGCGCAATGGCATCGAATTGGATCGAAGCGGCTATGCCAGCAACTACGCCTAAACCGATTAGGCTGATATTCTTTAGCTTACTTCCCATGTTTCACCTAATAGTTACCCAACTGCTGGGGTCAAACGCACGGCCCTGATGCCGAATTTCAAAGTATAAACCTGATTGTTCGTTGCCGCCGCTGTTACCTGCATTCGCAATGACATCTCCGGCTTTAATAATATCCCCAGGCCGCTTTAATAGTGCCTGATTGTTGCCATAAATGGTCATGTATTCGTTGCCATGATCAAGAATGATCAAGTTGCCAAAGCCGCGTAACCAGTCCGCAAATACGACCCGGCCCGCAGCCACGGCCTTGACTTGCGTTCCTTCCGGTGCGCGTATAAATATGCCTCGGGAGGGAGGGCCATCGCCGCGCTTACTACCAAAACGATTGGCCAGCTCACCATGTACGGGTTGGCGCAACAGTCCACGTAAGGACGCAAACGGTTTGCCATAGGACGGGTCCGGCGAACTGGCTTCAGGAGTTTCATCATTGTGCACTATTGGCGCTATCGGTGCTATTGGTGCAGCATTCGCTGGTATTGCTGCTAGCGCCACTTGTGCAGGCGGTTGATCGTCATCAATCGGATCGGGGGTAAAGGCAGGAGTTTTTACTAGTGGCGTATGTTGCTCCCCAACTCGTGCTTGCTGGCTCGTTTGCGCGGCGTTTTGCTTTTGGGTCAAAGCAGCACGTTGCCGTTGTTGTTTCAGCTCTTGCGCGCGTGCGGCTTGTGCTTGCTTCAGTGCCAGTGCCTGGGCTTTTGCTAATGCAGCAGCCTGGGCGGCGGCTTGCGCTCTGGCTAGTTGCTCTTGACGGCGCTTTTCACGAAGGGCGGCCTCGGCTTTCTTTTGTGCCTCGATTAACACTGCCAACTTGTCGACTAGCCCTGCCAGACGCTGTTCGTCACGGGCGGTCTTGCCGACCTCCTGGCGTTGGGCGATCAGTTTGCTGGAAAGTTGCGTCAACAGCATTGCTCGGGTGTTTTTTTCTTTTTCGAGGACGATTTTTTGATTCTTTTGCTCAAGAGCGATTTCGTCGAGTTCATTTTTGGCGTTTTGCGTAGCCGCCTGATTTGCCTCGATGGCCTGCAAGTTAATGCGGAGCGCCTCAATCAACTTAGCCTGGGCTTTTGACACGTAGCCCATGTATTGCAATTCGCGGTTGATTTTGTTCGGATTGTCGCCCGAAAGTAGTAATTTGATACGATCTTCATTCCCGGCTATGTATTGTCGGCGTAACAGAATGGCCATCTGGTTTTGTTGGGCAGCGACTGTTTTACTTAATTCTTGGTGTTTTTTTGATAAGTCATTGAGCGTCGACTGCGTCTGCGATTGTTCGCCAGAGAGGTCGAACAGGGCGCGGTTTGCTTTCGAAATAGCGGCTTCAGAATCGGCCAATGCGTCGGCGGCATCGCCTTTTGCCGTCTCGGTCTTGTCGATATCGCTTTTTAACGCAGTCAATTTTTGCTGTAGTTCGTCGCGCTCAGTTTCGGCGACCTCTTTTTGTTTGCTGCGTTCGGTGATCTTTGGTGTTGGTGCGGCCGCGGCATCGACGACGGGTATCGCCGTCATGCCAATAGTCAGTGCGGCAAAAAACGCCATAGCGAGCGACAGCTTTGGCGTTGTTACTTGCCGTGCACATGCATGTGCACGTTCGCGCATGCCGCACCCGGTTGCCCGGGGCGCATGGATCCATCTCATCAGGGCGATATTTATTTCGCTTTCCCCTGATTGGCAACTGCGTGCATCGCTGCAGCGATGGCGTCCTGGTCGCCCAGATAGTAGCTCTTGATCGGTTTCAAATCAGCATCAAGTTCATAGACGAGTGGCTGACCATTTGGCACATTCAGGCCGACGATATCGTCGTCGCTGATACCGTCCAGCATTTTAATCAGCGCGCGCAGACTATTGCCGTGCGCCGAGATGATGATGCGCTTGCCGCTTAGAATGGCGGGTGCGATGCTGTCATTCCACGCTGGCAAAACGCGTGCAACCGTATCCTTGAGGCATTCTGTGAGCGGGATTTCTTCACGCTTCAGACCAGCGTAGCGTGGATCGTCGAACGATGCGCGCGGATCGTTTTCATCCAGTTTGAGCGGTGGTGTGTCATAGCTGCGGCGCCATACCATTACCTGTTCGTCGCCATATTTAGCAGCCGTTTCAGCTTTATTTAGCCCTTGTAGCGCGCCGTAGTGACGTTCATTTAAACGCCAGTCGTGTTTCACCGGAAGCCACATCAAATCCATTTCGTCGAGTGTGCCCCATAAAGTGCGGATGGCGCGCTTGAGTACCGAGGTATATGCCAGATCGAAGCTTAATCCAGCTTCTTTGAGTAGTTTTCCTGCTTGCCTGGCTTCGGTCACGCCTTTTTCGGTCAGGTCAACGTCAACCCAGCCGGTGAAGCGGTTAGCCAGGTTCCAGGTAGATTCGCCGTGGCGCATTAGTACAATTTTATACATAGTAAGGTAAAAAGTAGTGAAAAAAGGGAAATTCAAGAAAATCAATGCATGCAAACCAATACGAACTGGATGGTGCTTCCGCTTCTATTTTATAATGTCGGGATTAACTAATACCATTGGATCACTGTGAAATTCTTGATTGATAATATTTTTGTGCTTGGATTGGTCATTTTGTCAGGCGGAGCACTGATTTTGCCCTTGCTACAACGACGCGGCAACAAAGTAACAACATTACAAGCAACGCAACTCATCAACCAAGGTAAGACTTTGGTGTTGGACGTACGTGACGCTGAAGGCTATTCTGCTGGTCATCTTATCGACTCTAAAAATATTCCGCTGAAAGATCTCACCACCCGCTTGGTGGAAATAGAAAAATTCAAGGCTAAGAACGTAATTGTAGTCTGTCAGAGCGGAACGCAATCATCAAAAGCGACTGCGCAATTGGCCAAAGCAGGTTTTCAGCAGGTCTACAGTCTCGACGGTGGTATTGCAACCTGGCATACCCAAGGTCTGCCGACCATCAAATAACGTAAAAAAGAGAACCCAATGACTGCTCACGTCTTAATGTATAGCACTGCTGTTTGTCCGTATTGTATGCGTGCCGAACAATTGTTGAACGCGCGCGGTGTTACGAATATCGAGAAGGTTCGTATTGACCTCGATCCGCAGCAACGCGATGAAATGATGAAAAAAACCGGACGTCGTACCGTTCCTCAAATTTATATCGGCGATACGCACGTCGGTGGCTTTGACGATTTGAACGCACTGGATCAAGCGGGCAAGTTGCAAACTTTGCTACAGGGTACTTCGGAACCTATTTAATATTTTATTGCCTGATGTGATCATTGCCAATGTCAGACAACTTGCCCGGCATTGGAGCTATGAGCAATATGCATCAGGCTCTACGCACACTGAAGCATGTTCTCATTGAACATGTTTGATTGGGCGATACTGTAAATGTTAGACGGTTTTTAATTTTTGTTATACCCACAGGACTTACGTAAAATCGTCTCAGCAGTGTTAGCGTTGTTATGCCGCTAGCTATCTGAGCATTGCTACCGTCGTTTTCTCGTCGGTCTGCTTTGCTGGGACAATTCTGCGTGAGTCCTAACCCAGTCTATGGATGGAAATTCTGTCCCTTTTTAAATTTACTGAAAGAGTTTTATGGCCGACGAAATTAAACAAACTGAAATTACCGAGTCCAATGATCAGCCAGTTTTTCAGATTCAACGTGTATATCTGAAAGATTTGTCGCTTGAGCAACCGAACTCGCCAGCTATTTTTCTGGAGCAAGACGCGCCACAGATAGAAGTTGCTGTTGATGTCGGTGCAGAAGCATTGGCTGAGGGAATTTTTGAATCGACTGTGACGATTACCGTTACCGCCAAGATCAAGGATAAAGTTGCTTTTCTGGTTGAAGGCAAGCAAGCCGGTATTTTTGAAGTGCGTAATATTCCAGCAGAACAATTAGATCCATTATTGGGCATCGGTTGCCCAAATATCGTTTATCCGTACCTGCGTGCAAATATCGCTGACGCCATTACCCGTGCTGGTTTCCCGCCGATCCATCTGGCTGAAATCAACTTCGAAGTGTTTTATCAACAGCGTACACAAGCACTTGCTGAGCAACAGGGAAGCAAAGACAGCATTACTGTAGATGGTAGCAACGCGATTAATTAATAGTCGTCTAATGCCGATTTCGCCGCCGATCAATTATTCCAGGCGGCGAGTACTGATGATTTACCAATTGCGCCAGGACGCTTCCATGTTGAAGGTTTCCTCGCGCGTTAGTAGTAAGGTAGTAAGTGGAGACGATGGAATGAAACTTGTACGCGCGACCGGTATGGTAATGACGTCATTAGTGGCGTCGGTATTAGCGTTTGGCGCAGTCAACGTAGCGCAAGCGCTCGACTTCAAGGCGGTTGGTGCGGTTCCTGTCATTCTGTACGATGCTCCCTCTGAAAAAGGTCGGCGCGTAGCTATCGCACCACGTGGCATGCCAGTCGAAGTCGTATTGACTTATGGCGATTGGACCAAGGTGCGTGACGCCAGTGGCGATTTGTCATGGGTGCAGTCGGCTGGACTAATCGGCAAGCGTAATTTACAAATCAAGGTCGCTAACGCCAAGATCAGGGCGAATCCAAGTGATACCGCCGCCCAGGTATTCAGCGCCGATAAAGGCGTGTTGCTCGAATTGGTCGAGCCCGTTGCATCCGGTTGGGTGAAAGTGCGGCATCGCGATGGTCAGAGCGGATTCATAAAAGCGACCGATGTTTGGGGTAGTTGAGTTGACTATCTAACACTTGTTATTTTTGTGGGCTTGCCTGTTTGGTCGGGCTGGTCGATCTTCTTTCTTAGTTGATTAGTTGCGCATTCGCCGACAGATGGGTTAATGCTACGGCATCCTATACCGCGGTAATCGTAGTCACGGCGGTCGTCGTAGCGGTGGTAACACCACAGCAACGGCGCCGCAGCATCGGCTGCCGCAGCATCGGCTGCCGCAGCATCGGCTGCCGCACCAATCAACAGCATGATTATTCTTTCCGCATTTTTTACTCTATGATCGGCCTTTTGTGTCCGCTGAATCCAATCCAATGAATATCACGATCCTCGGCGCTGGTGCATGGGGTACCGCATTGGCTATCGCATTAGCGCAACGTCACAACGTTTTGTTATGGGGGCGGAATGAGGCAGTGATTGCCGCCGCCGCAATGCAGCGCGAGAATGTGACTTATCTACCTAGTTTTTCATTGCCATCTAATGTAATCGTCACAGCTGATTTTGCGGAGGCGATCACGCATGTGTCGACGAATACGGACGTGAACGACAGTTTATTGATCGTCGCTTCTTCTGTGGCCGGATTACGTTCTCTGGCGGAGCAATTACGCGGCCTACCGTTACCAAATATTGTCTGGCTATGTAAAGGTTTTGAAGAGAAAACGCGATTGCTGCCGCATCAAATTGTGCGCCAGGTGTTGGGGGATGCGATTCCAGCGGGAGCGCTCTCAGGACCTTCGTTTGCCCAGGAAGTGGCACGCGGTCTTCCTTGTGCGCTGGCGATAGCAACTGACGATGCTGGTCTTTCAGAGCGCGTAGTTGCGGCGGTGCATGGTTGCAATATCCGCGTGTATTCGACTGATGACATGGTCGGCGTCGAAGTCGGTGGTGCGGTTAAAAATATTATGGCAATTGCCACAGGTGTAGCCGACGGTCTTCAGCTTGGTCTGAATGCGCGGGCAGCATTAATCACCCGTGGACTGGCAGAAATTACGCGACTTGGCATCGCCTTGGGTGGCCGCAGCGAAACCTTTATGGGTTTGTCTGGCCTCGGTGATTTGATCCTTACTTGCACCGGCGATCTTTCGCGCAACCGTAAAGTCGGCCTCGGATTAGCCTCCGGTAAAAGCCTGGAGACTGTCGTGGCAGAGTTAGGCCACGTTGCGGAGGGAGTCCGTTGCGCGTCAGCGGTGCGGGCCTTAGCGCAGGAACTAGGAGTGGATATGCCGATTACAAACGCCGTTGCCGGCGTGTTGTTTGACGGCGATGAACCGGGTGCGATGGTGGAGTTGATGTTGGCACGCACACCTCGCGAAGAATCGGCTTAAATCAAAAAAACGGAGTGAAAGACGGTTTATCCGCAATTCACTCCACTGACTCCGGTTTCTATTGACGATGACGTTAGTGTGAAGACGCATTGCGTGCGGGCTGCATGCGATAAACCTGTCGACATCGTTGCACATCTACGTTTGCTTACAGCACATACCTTGATAAATCTTCGTTCACAGCCAGTGCACCAAGACGTAAATCAACATAAGCTGCATCAATCGTTAGCGTTTTTTCACTGGTATTGGTCGCCGCGTAAGAAATTTCTTCCAGCATTTTTTCCATGACTGTATGCAATCGACGAGCGCCGATATTTTCTGTTTTCTCGTTGACCGAAAACGCTATTTCAGCCATACGCTTGATACCTTCTGCTACAAACTCCAACGTGACGCCTTCGGTCGCCAGCAATGCTTCATATTGCGCAGTCAGGCAAGCATCGGTGCCGGTCAGAATGCGCTCAAAATCGGCAATTGATAGTGAGTCGAGTTCGACCCGAATCGGGAAACGTCCTTGCAATTCGGGGATCAAATCCGATGGCTTTGCCAGATGGAAAGCCCCCGACGCGATGAACAATATATGATCGGTTTTGATCATTCCGTACTTGGTATTGACAGTTGTTCCCTCGACTAACGGTAACAAATCGCGCTGCACACCGGCACGCGACACGTCTGCACCGCCATTTTGAGAGCGGGTCGCGATCTTATCAATCTCGTCCAAAAATACAATACCGTTTTGCTCAACGTTAAAGATAGCTTTTTGCTTTAGTTCATCTTCGTTAAGCAGTTTTGCGGCTTCTTCTTCGACTAGAATTTTCAGCGCTTCCTTGATTTTGACCTTGCGACTTTTTTTACGGTTATTACCCATTCCGGAGAACATCGACTTGATCTGCTCAGTCATTTCTTCCATACCTGGCGGCGCCATGATTTCCATCTGTGGCGCACTTTCGGCCAATTCAATTTCAATCTCGCGGTCATCGAGCGAGCCTTCTCGCAGACGTTTGCGAAAGGTCTGGCGGGTGTTGTTGCCCTTATCTTTTGCATCAATTTCCAGTGGTGCATCTTGCTCTGGATGAAACCCAAAATCACGCGCCGGTGGGACCAAAATATCGATGATACGGTCTTCCGCTGCGTCTTCTGCACGTGATCGAAGCTTACGCATTTCAGATTCACGGGTTTGTTTGATGCCGATATCAATCAGATCCCGAATGATTGTCTCGACGTCGCGACCAACGTAGCCGACCTCGGTGAATTTGGTTGCTTCAACCTTAATGAAGGGCGCATTTGCTAATTTGGCCAAGCGGCGGGCAATTTCTGTTTTACCAACGCCGGTGGGCCCAATCATCAAAATGTTTTTTGGGGTGATTTCGTGGCGCAATGGCTCGGCGACTTGCTGACGACGCCAGCGGTTGCGCAGCGCAATCGCTACTGCACGCTTGGCTTTGTCCTGCCCGACGACATGTTTATCGAGTTCAGAGACGATCTCTTGCGGAGTCATATTCATATTCATATTTTTTCGGTTCCGAGGTGGTCCGGTTCGTTGCTAAATGCGCGCTGGTTAAGGTCAGTTTATGGACGACCATCAGGTGTCGGGCGCATTTTTTGCAGGATTAAATTCGTACAATTAATTAAGGGTTTCTATGATGTGCGATTGATTGGTATAAATACAAAGATCGCCAGCAATCACAAGGGATTTTTTGACTACTTCGGCAGGTGATAGTGTTGTGTTCTCTTGCAGCGCTTTGGCTGCGGACTGTGCGAACACGCCTCCGGAGCCAATTGCCCCAATTCCATCTGTGGGTTCAAGTACATCGCCATTGCCGGTAATAACCAGTGTGGTATCCCTATCCGCTGTGAGCAGCATCGCTTCCAGGCGACGCAGCATGCGATCAGTGCGCCATTCTTTAGCTAAGTCTACCGAGGCGCGCATCAGATTGCCTTGATGCTTTTCCAGTTTAGCCTCAAATAAATCCAACAGCGTAAAAGCATCTGCGGTTCCACCGGCAAAACCGACCAGTACTTTACCTTGATAAAGTGTGCGCACTTTGCGTGCAGTGCCTTTCATCACGACGTTGCCGAGAGTTACCTGGCCATCTCCACCAAGCGCAACGCTATTTCCGCGTCGTACGGAGAGGATGGTGGTGCCATGAAATTGTTCCATTTTACTTGCCTAAAAAAAGCGGACCGCACGTGTGGCAGTTGGACGAACTGCACGAATCGGACCAACTATGCGGCGTCCGGATGTCGGACGTCTTCGCATATATTCATTACCGTAGGATACAACTCAGACAATCCCGCGTGTATTTAAAAAAATGGGGGCGGCGTGCGTGATTACAAGCACCGGTTGGCGCAAATTAAAGTCACTTAACTTTGTGGATGATTTATCTTCACGTAATTAAATGTGCGTGACGTAGTCGCTGTTGCATATTTTAAAGCGCATGCGTTGTTACGCATCAACTTACTAACTTTAAAACAATACTTGAGGGAACGGTAATCCGAGACGATTGCTGTGTTGCTACAGCGTTGCACGTTTGAAAACCTTTCGGTACTGTGTGTACTTCTTTATAAGTATCATGAACTATCTATAAGCAGGACCGATTGCCAGATATCAGACCTACTTTTAATTCTTGCGCGTAGAAATGCTGATGACGTCTTGAAGTCCCATAACCTTAAATAGCGCTGCCACTAGATGGTTTACCTCGTGAAGCTCGATTTTTCGGCCTTGTTCAATGATAGGCAATAGCCCATTCATTAATTGCCCGGCGGCATTAAAATCTATGCGTATCAGGCGGGAACAGTCTATAAGCGTCGGATTGTGGTTAATCGCGTACGTTTTAATCTTTAGCAAAAGTTCATCAACCCGTCCTTCGATCAAAATCGGCATCAGAAAGTGTTCTCGACTCTTTATCGATTGCTGGTTTAGCGTATTTTTGTCTAGAGCAACAAGGACTTTAGATTTTGGTGCGATGAAAGGTGGAGGAGATACTTCAAATGTAATACTGTAATCGATGCTAACGTCTTCGAAAGCTTGCTCATTATTTAATAAATGCAAAATTTCCAGCAATAGTAACCACGGAGCTGCAGTTTCATCACGGCGACCAATGCAAAGAATAGATCGAATAGCTTCGGTAAGTTGGTTGGGAGCGACCAAAATGAGATCGATACCGGATTTTTGAAGTTTCCTTAATGTCCGCAACAAAAGCCCGCAGCCGATCGCGTCGACGGAGGTTATACGGGTGAATTCCAGTCTTAAAGCAGGATGACTTACCGCCAGTTTCTGAGCCCGCTCCAGGTACTTGGTGACATTTGCGTCAAGCTTGCCCGAGAACGATACTGCTGCGATAGCAAGATCTTGGACTTGTAAATCGGTGTGGGGGTTAAGTGTGAGTTGCTCGTCCCAAGCGGGGGGAGAACTCTCAAATTTATGCGCATAATTAACTGACAGGTCATCGAATTGCTGTTGTTTATTATCGATCCGGTAAAGATCCAGTAACATCCACCACACACTGGCAGTAGCTCCCCCTAGATCGTCTCCCTCTATTGCTTGTTCAAGTAGCTGCTCCGCGATTTCGGATTGTGAGCTGGCGAATAGCAATGCTGCCTCTTCAACCACCGCTGGCGTGTCTGAAATCGCGACCTGAATAGTCCCAACCTTAGTGTCCGCTGCTAAAGAATCTTTTTTTCGGGTCGTCCCGGGAGCGTTTTGGTCATTCTGGGCACTCACTATTTTTTTATTTTTGGCAGTATCGGACAGCATGGTATTTAGAATCGTCGTGGGATAGACGAATTCTGAGGACATCTCCGACTCGATTGCATCGATTTTCATTGCGGTGGAATTGGGCGGTGGTGCGTTTGGTCGAGGCGTCTCGATCCCTTGTTCAGGCGTCCTATTGCTGGCGGGCTGAATTGAAACGGTGCTCTGGGCAGCCGCTATATCTGCAGCGGCTTTGGCGTTTTGACGAGCTTGTTTGCTAAAAATCGAGAAAATCCCCACATTGATCCTAGCTGATGAATTGATGGTCGTTGATAAGGAGGTAAATCGAGCGGCTATCTTTATAGTGTAGTCGGATATGTATGTAGAAATAGTGCTTGCTGCCCCATTTTTAGGTAAAAGCTTATATTTGACACGGCTCGGTTGATTTGTAAATGCCGGGCGATGGCAAAAAATATTTAAAATGGTGCATTAATATTTTAAATAAAATCACTGAACGTAATGCTTTTCCGTTGTGCTCGGGGCGAGTGATCTTTTATTGGATGGCGCTCTTGCAACAACATTTTTTTGGCTAAGGATAAGGTGTGATAACTTTTAACTATACGAAGGAATAGATTCTTATCTAAAGCGACTTAAGGTCAATTACTTTGTAGATAGGATGAGAACCATGATGCACAAGCGTCTCTGTTTAGCGCGCGTTAAGGCCGCTATTAAGCAAACATCAAGGCTTTTAAGGCCTATGTGGGAAGATAACTAATGTTAGTCGTGGCATAACCACCGTTAAAATTGCAACGGGGAAAGTCTGGTGGTTGAAGTCACTATGCGCTGATAATGGATTCCCCGCAATGCATAAAGGATGGCGTGCCTATTTTAGAATAGACAATGCAGCATTGCGGGGCGAGGGGATCGAAGTCGATTGAGTCGGCCAGAGAATTAATCCCCGTATAGCTTTTGTTTCAGTTCACGCCGTTGCTGCGCTTCTAGTGACAAAGTCGCGGTAGGTCTTGCCAACAAACGGGGGATGCCAATGGGCTCGCCGGTTTCTTCGCACCAGCCATACTCACCGGCATCGATTGAGGCGATTGATTGTTGCACTTTCTTCAATAATTTGCGCTCACGATCACGTGTTCGCAGTTCCAGTGCGTGTTCTTCTTCTATCGTGGCACGATCAGCAGGGTCGGGTACAAGCACTGTTTCGCGCAGGTGTTCAGTAGTTTCTCCGGCGTTTTTCAGCAGATCAACTTCCAGCTGTTTTAGACGCGCTCTGAAGAAAGCCAGTTGTGCCGCATTCATGTAATCCGCTTCGCTCATCGTAACGAGTTGCGCTTCGGTTAATAAAGGGGCATCGGGGGTGGGGTTGGTTATTTTGGTAGCCACTTCGGGTACTTTCGATACGACGTATATGTCAATTTTATCCGTTAACTCAGTACGTGAGGGTAAGATATTTGTAATGCCCTCAATGTTTCTCGTACTGAATCTGGCCGCGGGGAATTCTTTTCTTTGAGGCAATCACTAGCGGTCAAATGCTGGGAAGCTTACTTCAACATTGAATCGCTTTTGTTGTCATCACGATCATTATTTCTTACTTGATCAGGGATTCTACAACAGGTTTGACCTCAAAGCGTTCAGGTTCTTTCAAATGTGGTAATTGCTATGCAGGTTCTTCAATATTCTTTTCATTTTATTGCATGATCTGGCTGCAATCATCAATGCCAGTTTGCACTATCACCACACTATTTCTTGCGTGCAAAACTGCCATACTTTATACCAGACATTGCTCCAAACCGCGAATAAAGATGTCTTTAGGTAGCTTTTTACCTATGAAGACCATTTTACTGGAAGGGATTTCGCCCTCATCCCATTTTCCACCGACATCACTGCCCATAATCTGGTGCACTCCCTGAAAGACAACTTTCCTATCAGCGCCATCCATAAATAATATGCCTTTGTAGCGCAGCATGCGCGGTCCATATACCTGAATCATCCCATCAAGGAATTCTTCGAGTCGCGCCGCTTCAAAAGGTCGCTCGCTTTTAAAAACAAAGGCTGCAATATCATCGTCATGATGTGGGTGATGATGATTGTGTGCGTGACTTTCATTTTTCGCATCATGTGCATGGCCTTCTTGATGCGAAGGGTGTTCGCATTCATCGCCGCTATGGTCGTGATCATGGTGATCACCGGGGGCCTCTTCGGCTGCCAGAAAGTCAGGATCGATTTCTAGTTTTGCGTTCAGATTGAAGCCGCGGATATCGAGGATTTCGGCAATTGGCGTATGCGCCGGATCAAGTTCGACTATTGCGGCGCGCGGGTTGATGCGTTTCAAGCGCGCAGTCAGTGCGTTCACTTCAGCCTCGCTGACCAAATCTGTTTTTGATAATAGCAGTTTGTCAGCGAAGCCCACCTGACGTTGGGCCTCTTCTTGCTGATCAAGTTGCTGCATCGCATGTTTTGCATCAACGACGGTGACGATTGCATCGAGCATAAAGTGAAGCGCTACTTCCTCGTCAACGAAGAAGGTTTGTGCAACGGGCCCCGGGTTAGCCATTCCGGTGGTTTCGATGATCACATGATCGAAATGTAACTCTCCGGCGTCACGGCGACGGGCTAGTGAACTTAAGGCGATGATCAGATCACCGCGAACGGTGCAGCAAATACAACCGTTGTTCATCTCGATGATTTGTTCGGTGCTATCTTGCACCAAAATCTCATTATCGATATTTTCCTGGCCGAACTCGTTCTCTATGACGGCGATTTTGTGACCGTGCGGTTGCTGCAGAATACGGTTGAGTAGTGTAGTTTTACCTGCGCCAAGAAAGCCGGTAAGGATAGTTGTCGGTATAAGTGCCATGATGTTTTTTAAGCGTCAGTGAGCTGAAGTGGAAATGGAAGGGCGGCTTGGTTGTGTCGTAATGATGGTGCCGTATGGAGTCGATCACCTGTTGGATGCAGGCTTAATGTTCTAAGTTTTTCTACATGGTGGGAGCAACGGGCCCATGGACCAGATCGGTCTAGTGGGCGCAATCGGCGCACCAGCCTTTGATCGTTAATTCAATGTCATGCCCTTCAAAACCTTTGCCGAGCGACCCCTGCAGGGCTTGCTGCAAATGCTGACGCAGCAACGCAGGCGATGCGGTAGTTGCCGTTTCTCTAGGTTTTGTTGTTGCGTCCGTTAGGACTGGCGCCAGTACGTCGCCCAAAAATCCTGCCTCACCGCTACCATCCAGGCAAAAAACTTTTGCACAGCGGGTGCATTTAAAATGCCCATGTTGATGCTGCGCGTGCAGCGCTGAATGGGCTGAGGTGGACTCGGTATGTTCAGCGCCAGCGCTATAGAGAAAAACGCGGTCATCGCCAGCAATTTTGTGGGCCAGGCCCGCATCGGTCAGACAATCAAGTGCGCGATATAAGGTCACCCGATCTAACTCTGCAAATAAATCCTGCATATCTTGATGTGACACAGCGCAGCGCGCTTCCAGCAAGGCGGTCAGCACTTTTACTCGCGCAGTCGTGATGCGCACTGACGATAGTCGCAACTGCCCCTCCGCTAGCTTAGCCGCTTGTGAAGGCAGCGCGGTGTGGTGTGCGGCTGGAGAGTTTTTCGTCCCAGATTTAACTTTGATGTCAGCGGTCATGCGAGAACAGGTGGAGTAATCGTTGGTAAAGATCGATTATGCCCCAAATTGCAATTGAGTTGCAATTGAGTTGATTTTTTGAGTGAGGGCAGCTTAGTTCTCTCGCCAGGCGAAATCAAATCAACTATCGATTAGATCGCAAATTATTCTTTTGGGACTTTTTTGGCGCGAGGATGGGCGGCGTCATAGACTTGCGCAAGGCGCTGAAAATCAAGTGACGTATAGACTTGGGTCGAGGCGATTGATGCATGGCCTAGCATCTCTTGTACCGCGCGTAAATCGCCGGAACTTTGTAAAACGTGGGAGGCAAACGAATGGCGTAATACATGTGGATGAACGTCAGTCGGGAGGTTGAGCGTCCGCGCATGGGCTTTCAAGCGAAGTTGAATCACTCGCGGTGATACACGGCTACCGCGCTCAGTTAAAAAAAGTGCGAAGGTGTTGTTCAGCTTTGCCGCATTCTCTTTTACCAATGTCATGCGTAAAGGCAGCCAGTCTGCGATAGCTTGCAATGCCGGTTGTCCCACTGGGACTGATCGCTGCTTATTGCCTTTGCCGGTTACCCTGACTTCTTCCGCGTCCCAATCGATCCAGCCGGACGAAACATGTCCTGCTTCATTCGTGTAGCGAATGTCGAGCCCAGCTAGCTCGGAGACCCGCAGCCCACTCGAATATAACAACTCGAACATGGCGCGATTGCATGCCGACAAGGTCGGGCCGTGCGAATTGAGAGGATTGGCGCTGGCCACCAGCCGTATGGTGTCATCGGCATTGAGTGCTTTTGGTAGTGGTTTTCCACGCTTTGGTGCTTTGACGCCGTCGACGGGATTGCTGGAAAGCGTAGTATGTTCACTTAACCAACTATAAAACCCGCGCCAGGCCGAAAGTTTGCGTGCGATTGAACGCGCATTGAGGCCGCGAGAATGGAGTTGTGCGGCAAATTTTCGAATATGTGCATGGCTGAGAGTCGCAAGGTCTGGATTGGCATCTTCAGAAGCGTTATGGAGTGCGCGACTCAGCGCTATTAACTCCGAAAGATCTCGCGCATAGCTACTGACTGTATGCGGCGACAATTTTCGACCATAGCGCAGATTATCCAGATACCTGTTAACGTCCGATGAAGACGTTAACAGTTCAGAGGACACATTATCGTCACTCGACATGGTATTGGATCGATCAGTGCAGTAGACAGGCCAGCGCTGCGCTGGCGGTGTCGCCTATCTTACTCAGGAAGTCGGTTGCCATGTCGGCACTAAAACGCTCCGGGTCCGGCGAGCTTAAGACTAACAATCCGAAAGTGCCGGATGCAGGATCGCGTCGTAATGGCAGCATGGCGATTGATTGTGTTTCAGTTGGATGATCAAGCCAGGAAGCCGCTTCAAAATCATTATTGGACCCACAAAAAGGGACGCGCAAGCCATTTGCAAAAAGCTTTGAATCGGCAGATGCTGGCGCAGCAAACCACGTATGCGAAAATTCATCAGCAACGTTCCACAGCCGCATGGTGGCTTGAGGTACGTTGAAGATCGTCTGTAGCCCGGCGATAAGCGTATGGGGCATATCGACATCATTTCGGGCTAGAAGCAGGCTACGTGACCATACTTGTAATTTGTCCGCGATGCCGTCATTTTCTTGCGCATTTCTTGCCATGTCGGCGAGGCGAAGATCTTGCACCTTTATTTTTTCCCGCAATATTTCCATCTGACGCTCTTGCAGGGAGATGGCGCGACCAAGCAAAGGGCTGGTCAATTTGATTTTGCCGAGCAACTCAGCATGCTCCACAAAGAAATGTGGCGTTTCTGCAAGATATTCTGCGACGGTATCGGGATCCAGTTGGCTGCTCATAGTGTGCGATTGAATATTGAGAGTAGAGAGTTGAGTGAGCAAGAATATCATCACTATGGCGATGAACCATAACTAATGCCTCAGCAAAAATTTTTTTGATCCCGAAAATAACAAAAGGCCCACATGATTTTTCATGTGGGCCTTTTGTATTTCTAACTAAGCAGACATTTCCGCGTTACCGCAGATATGACTAAATTACATTAGAACTTGTGACGGATACCAACAGTAACAGCAGTTTGGTTACCTGTGTTTCCAGTTGTGTCGCCTTCAACGCCTGGGTTGACAGCGTTTTTAGCGCGCAGGTATGAAGCAAATGCATACAAGTCAGTACGCTTCGACAAGAAGTAATCAGTACCCAAGTTGACTTGTGTCAGTTTGCCTTTTGGCGAACCAGCATCAACGAAAGTCAAGTTGCTGTATTGAACGCTAGCCAACAAATGCAAAGGTGCTGTCAAAGAATAGTTAGTACCCAATTCAAAGATGTCAGCTTTGCTGTTGTTGATGCCGCCGATAGCGAACGCCGAAGCCAACGAACCACCGACAGGAACAGCCGCTGTTGAGCTAGTAGCCAATGGCTGCTTAACACGTGACCAGTTACCGTACAAACGTGCAGGACCAACTTGGTAACTAGCACCTAAGCTGAACACTTTCAGAGCTGTATCGCCGGCATTGCCAGAAAATACTGGAGCACTGTTAGTCAAAGAAGTATCGCTAGATGTGGCGCCTTTTTTCGACTGGTAGTAAGCAGCGTACAGGCCGAGTGGGCCGTTCGCGTATTGACCACCGATACCGAAAGATTGACCAGCAGTAGTTTGACCAGCAGTTTCGCCGAAACCGTAGATCGCGCTAGCAGTGAAACCAGACAGGTTTGTCGTGTTGTAACGGATCGAATTCTGGGTACGTACACCTTCCAAACGGTCCAGATTGTGGCCAACCGCGCCAGTTACGCCACCGAAATCTTGAACCGAAGTCCATTGGCTAACGTCATCCAGAATATCAGTCTGACGACCCAACAGAACTGTACCGAATGCATCGCTGCTCAGACCAACAACAGATTTACGACGGAACAGATTTGTCGAACCTTTGTCGCCTTGCAATGCACCAGTGTCATTAGCGAAGCCAGTTTCCAATTGGAAAACTGCTTTCAAACCGCCGCCCAGATCTTCAACGCCTTTGAAACCCAGACGTGAACCTTGGACGATGCCGGAGTTGACAGCAAACTTGCTACCAGTTTTACCAGTAGTAGTGTTCAGTGCTTTGTTTGTGTAAGTGACGCCAGTATCAACGATACCGTAGATTGTTACTGAGCTTTGAGCTTGTGCTGCACCTGCGATTGCGCCTAGTACGGCCAGTGCGATTAGTGATTTCTTCATTTGACGTCCTTTATTTGGAAAAGCCTGCTTAAGGATCCGTACATCTGTCGGATGGGTGAACATTAATGGGTCCGGCTGTCTACTCTGGCGCTTTGGTCTTATGTAGTGCTATAAATTTGTCGAAATTGTCAGGTGTTGGTGTTTGTGTTGTATTTTTGTGACACACAAGCGGCGACCTATCGTTGTACTAAATCGGTAATCTTCTGCTATGCATTGGTAATTTTGCATGTATTACATTGCATTGTGCTGACAAAACACTACGATTTCTTGTACTTGTATTACATGATAATTTTCTTTTCGGATTGATGGACGGCGAGAGCCTTGTCGGGTGACCGTTTTTTACCAGTAATAAGCCGCTATTGATACGAATTACGACATAGGACTTGCTACTTGTTGTCTAGTTACTTCTTTATATCAAAGGCTGACTTGTTAAGCGCATCTGGAAAACCTCGCCACGATGTTTCTTATCCATAAATCGAGGAAGGCTCTTTAGCCAATAAATTGCAAAAATTTATTCTGCTGCTATATTTTGTAACTTATCCGACGTTAATCATAAATAGAACACTAATCGCCGATATTGCGCTAAGTTGGTGTAATGTTTTCTATATTGGTTGACTGGGCCGTTTTGCCGGATCGTTAAAATTAAAGAAATATCACTTTGTTGTATTAAAGCTGCGAACTTTATTCTATTTTGTTATCAAATAAAGGATTCTTCATTTATCGGGGATAATTTACGCTTTTGCATGATGGGTGTTTATGGCTAAACGGGAAGACTTAGCAATTATTAGGGCTGCGCGTGCTGGACAGGCGGCGGCCCAGCTCGCGCTCGGTCAACGCTACCTCTTTGGCGGGAACGGTTTGCCACAGAGCTTTCCGACTGCATTACATTGGTTGGATCGTGCTGCGCAACAGCAAGAGGTAGAGGCTTGGATCTTAATCGGGACGTATATTCAGCTTGATGTCGCCCGTGGTGCTACCAACCCGCTAGATTTATGCGCTTGGTATGAGCGCGCGTTTGACGCAGGCGTGATGCAGGCCGGATTGGTTTTAGCGCAATTGGTATTGGACATCAACATTCCAATCGATGAACGGGCTGCTTTAGAGGCTTATAAGCCTAAAGCTTTACAGGCACTGGAGGCAGCGGCGCATGCCGATATTCCCGAGGCCCAATGGCTATTAGCGCAGCACGCGGCGAGGATCGATCAAACGGCCGCCGCGCTTGTCAATTCGCACGCTGCAGAAGCCGATAGTAACGCCGGTAAAATGACGGGTGGTGCACATGTTGGTCTGCCGAGTCGCTCAAGTAATGCTTCGCGTTCCAGCCAAATGAACGGGGCTGATGAATTGACCGGTGAAGTTGCCCATCGGGCGCCAGTATCCGGCGCTGAAGCGACCGGTGCGACGCTGTCCTGGACCGCCCGCGCAGCTGACGCCGGAATCATGCAAGCACAACATTCGCTGGCGCAGATAGCCTGGGAAAAGCGCGACTGGACGGCGTTTTTAGAACGCGGCTTACCGTTGGCACGTGCCGTCGCGCAGCAATATGGTGGCGAATTGGCACAATTGCATGCTCCTTCCGAGTCTTTGGCGAGGCGTGTGGGTGAGGCAAATCTGTTGTTGTTAACGCGCTGTGCCCGCGCACTGATGATGACTACTGGATTTGATGCTAACGAGGTCCAGCAATTTTTAGAGTTGGCGGCCTCGGCTGACGACAAATCTGCTCAGCTCGATTTGGGGCTTTGGTATGCGCGGATGGATAGCGATGGCGGACGCATCATTGTTGGTGCTGGGTCGGCCAATTATAAAAAAGCGATACGTTGGCTGACACATGCGGGCGAGCGGGGATTATCCGAAGCTTGGTATGCGTTGTCACGAATATATTTGAAGTCTGAATTTTCTCAACGTAATTTGGTTGATATGCAACGCCATCTGGAGCATGCGGCTGAAATGGGGCATCGTGCAGCGCAGCTGGAATGTGGCGTCAGTGCGTGGCGCAATCGTCGTGAAAAGTTAACGAACGATGTTCAAGCGGTTTATTGGCTGCAAAAAGCAGCGACGCAAGGCAGTATTGAGGCCCAAACGTTGCTGACCAAGATTGCTGACCGCGCGCGTCCTATGGCGTGGGCCGTGAGCGCGAAACAACAACTGACGCGTGAGTTGGTCGCCGGTCATCCTTTTCTCGCGGCGCGTATTGAACTCGCCTTGTTATTTGGATTAAGTCGGCCAGAGGCTTTGTTGCTGGATTTAAATCAAGCTGATTGCGGTCACTGTCTGGTGGTGGATATCCGTACGTCTTACGCTCGCAGTAAGCGGCGGTTGGTGTTAATTGAGACGGGCGACGAGCGTCAGGCATTGAATCGGCTGGCGCGATTGTTCGAGGATGTCGATTGTGGCCCGCATGGTCCAGAGGGAAATTATCGGCAACGCTTGTATCGTTTTAAGACAGCACTGCCGGGTTTGGAGATGACGGATGCCGATACAGCGACCGAAGATGGTGAAGAGTTCGCTGAAACGTCTAACCAACTGAGCAACTAAGATTGCGTATTTAAATACGGGCGCCCAAATAGCGCGCCGCGGCCAAACGCTATGCTTAAGTACTTAGTTTTTGGCTTAATTAAAAATTAACGAGAAAATTTGCGTTGTAAAGTAATGAGTAATCAGCAATAAGTAGTTAGGAAGTTATTGGGTTTAATTTTTTACAACGCGCACCTTCCTGGCTACGTTCGTAGATACGTTCGTTTTTACGTTCGGCCTGCATCGATATCTATTTCACCTTCGAACACGGTCACGGCGGGACCGGTGAGTCTGACCGGTTGTCCAATGCCATTCCATGCGATAGATAGATCGCCGCCGTGAGTGCAGACTGCTACCGGTGAATCCAGCAACCCACGTTGAATACCCGCGACAACCGCAGCGCACGCGCCAGTGCCACAAGCTAAAGTTTCGCCCGCACCGCGTTCATACACGCGCAACTTGATCTGATGGCGATCAACAATTTGCATGAACCCAGCGTTGACGCGTTTTGGAAACCGCGGATGATGCTCAATGATAGGACCATCCACAAGAACCGGCGTGGCCTCAGTATCGCTGACGACCTGAATCGCATGTGGATTACCCATCGATACAACTGAAAACAGGATTAACTTGCCGTTGATTTCGAGTGGCCACAACGTGTCCGTACCTTGGCGTTCGCCTTGTAGAGCGCTTGCGTCAAAAGGTACGTCGGACGGCGCTAAAACAGGAGAGCCCATGTCAACAGTAATAGAGCCATCGTCTTCCAGCATTGGCTCGATCACGCCGCACATGGTTTCTACTTTGATGGAGCGCTTTTGGGTGAGACCTTTTTCAGTAACAAATTTGACGAACGCGCGCGCACCGTTCCCGCACTGCTCAACTTCTCCGCCATCAGCATTGTAAATGCGGTAACGGAAATCAACGCCCGCCGCTTGGGGTTTTTCAACGACCAACATCTGATCGGCACCGACTCCAAAGCGACGGTCAGCTAGTGCTTGCCATTGGACTTGTGTGAAATCGATATGCTGATTAATCGCATCAATGACAATGAAATCGTTACCCGCGCCGTGCATTTTTGTGAATTTGAGTTTCATGGTGTGATTATAGGGCGGTAAGAGAGAAAGTGCGCAACACGACGCTTCTGTAAAGTTGCCAGTTTTTTTGTCTCGTTACGTTATTTAGCATTAAAAGTTCAAACTTGGTTTTCTTCATTTGATTAATAAGGCCCAGGTTCGCCCTGCGGTCTGGTTTTAAAGCGCTTATGCGCCCAAAAGTACTCTGCTGGCGCTTCGAGTATCCGCTCTTCAATAAATGCATTCATGCGTCGGGTCGCTTCCGTGACATCGTTGCCTGGATAGTTTTCCCAAGCCGGGTAAAAGGTAACTTTCCAACCTTTATAGCCCGGCAAGTACGTCGCGATCATCGGAACCACGCTGGCTTTGGTGGCGGCGGCAATTCTGGCGGGTGCGGTGAGTGTCGCTGCAGGAATGCCAAAGAATGGGACAAATTCGGCATCTTTGGTTCCAAAATCCATATCAGGCAACATGATGAAGGGAAATCCCTCCCGCATCGCACGGATGATTGGTTTCACACCTTGTTCGCGCGTGAATAATTTGACAGGGCGAAAACGCGACCGACCTTTAAGCAAAGCAGCATCCACCAACGGATCTTGTTGCCGAGAGTAAATGGTGCAAATCGAGAGCGACGAGTTGAGTACTAACGCAATGCCTGGAATTTCTAGACAGACAAAGTGCGGACATAGCAAAATGGTAGGTCCTGCACGGAGTGTGTCGAGCGGTAAGTCAGATTCAATTTTTATCAGTCGTTTGAGGCGCGCTTCAGAAGCCCACCACAACACACTGCGTTCCAGAGCGCTGCGTGAATAGGCTTGAAAATGGCGCCGTGCCAATATGACGCGGTCTGCTTCTGGCATATCAGGAAAACACAACCGCAGATTGATTAACGTAATGTGGCGACGTGGTTTCATGATGATGAACAGCAACGATCCTAACGCTTCGCCAAGAGGGCCAAGTATCCAGAGCGGCAGCCAATGTGTCAGCCATAACAAGAAAATCAGCGCTCTCATGGACGGTCCAGATTATCGGGCGCTATGTCAGTTGGCGCGCTGACGCCGGGCGGCGTTTTATAGCGGTTGTAGCTCCAGATATACTGCGATGGACAACGGGCGATCAGTTTTTCCATGGCGATGTTAATCGCTTGGGCTTGCTGTTTTGGGGTATCACCTAACTCTTCTTCAAACGGCACAAACCGAATGACA
Organism: Glaciimonas sp. Gout2; assembly: GCF_035018905.1. Lineage (NCBI taxonomy): Bacteria > Pseudomonadati > Pseudomonadota > Betaproteobacteria > Burkholderiales > Oxalobacteraceae > Glaciimonas > Glaciimonas sp. Gout2. The sequence continues at coordinate 38,026 of NZ_JASJXA010000023.1, forward strand.
AAACCACGGCCACAAGGTAGGCGTTCGGCATACGAAAGAATAATGGGCGCACCACTCATTTGATGCAATTTGGCCGATAAAGTCATCGTGTAAGCTGCTTTGCCAAAAAAATTAGCCCAGACGCCTTCACCGTTTTGTGGCACCTGATCGGGTAGCAAGCCGATGGCCTGGCCTTTTTTGAGGGCTTTTAACAACGCACGCACGCCCGTTAGATTTGCCGGGGCGAGGTGCAAGTTTGGTCGTGCGCGCGCGCCTTCAATTAAGGGTTTTAGTGCGGCTTTGCGTGGCGGTCGGTATAAAGCCGTGAGCGGTGTTTTTGCTGCAATTGCCTGGGCAATAATTTCAAAACAACCCAGATGCGGCGTCAAAAAAATCACACCGGTTTTGGCGTCAAGCGCAGCTTGTGCCAGTTCCCAATTTTCGATGCTTGCCGTCCGTAATACTCTCTCTGGCGGCGCGCACCAGACAAAAGGAAGCTCAAACATGCTTTTGCCGGACTCGCGAATCGCTTGGGACAAATGGCGTTGATAACCGGCACGTCGGAGGTTAGTCTTTAATTTGCGTCGATACGATGGCGATAATAAATATACCAGCCAGCCGACTGCAGACCCGATTGCGTGCAACGCAAATAGCGGTAATTTAGATAAAAGTTGAAAGAGTTTGACAAGCATTGGACGGTGGGAAGGGGCGTTTTGCCGAAAAGTTGTAAAAGGCGTAAAATAACATACGTAGGATAAACAAATACATTGATGTACTTATATTAGTGTTTAATAATTAGCTAATGCAACTAGCTTATTCGTCGGCTTGTTAGCTAACTTAAAAAGCATTAACTTAAGCATTAACTTAAGCAGCAACTTAAGCAGCAAATCGATAAATCGCTTATTCTATTAGCGTTACATTCAATGTGTAGCAAGAGTTGCAAGAAATTGGACCAGCCAAATCAGTCATTAATTTGGATCATGCCAGTTTCGCCGGATTTACAGGATTTCACCCGCCGAGTTAATAGACAACTTGCGAAGCGGTATACAAATTTCGCTAAAGCGTCGCAGGCTCTACAGTAGGACTGCGGCACGGTCACCACTGTATTTCTTTCTGGCAGGAGCCTGTTATGACACATGAATACCTCTTCACCTCTGAATCCGTTTCTGAGGGACATCCCGACAAAGTCGCGGATCAAATTTCCGATGCTATTCTGGACGCCATTTTGGCGCAAGATCCAAATGGACGCGTTGCTGCCGAAACATTGGTTAATACCGGTCTGGTTGTTCTGGCCGGTGAAGTCACAACGTTTGCTAACGTCGATTACATCAACGTGGCACGTGAGACCATCAAGCGCATCGGTTACGATAATGCTGACTTCGGTATCGATTACAAAAGCTGCGCGGTGCTGGTGGCGTACGACAAGCAATCGCCGGACATCGCTCAAGGTGTTGATGAAGGCAAGGGACTGGATCTGGATCAGGGCGCGGGCGATCAGGGTTTGATGTTTGGTTACGCTTGTGACGAAACCCCGGAACTGATGCCAGCCGCTATTTATTACGCACATCGGATTGTTGAGCGCCAGTCGCAATTGCGCAGAGACGGGCGTTTGCCATGGCTGCGTCCGGACGCAAAATCACAGGTGACGCTGAAGTATGTTGACGGTGTACCCGTTGCGATTGACACGATTGTGTTGTCAACACAGCATGCGCCTGAAATGCAACACAGGGCTATTGAAGAAGCCGCCATCGAAGAAATTATCAAGCCAGTCGTGCCGAAAGAATGGCTACAAAACACGCGTTATCTAATCAATCCTACGGGGCGGTTCGTCATCGGTGGACCGCAAGGGGATTGTGGATTGACTGGTCGTAAAATTATTGTGGATACTTACGGTGGTGCCGCACCGCACGGCGGCGGCGCTTTTTCGGGCAAGGATCCATCAAAGGTCGATCGTTCTGCCGCCTACGCTGGCCGTTATGTCGCCAAAAATATCGTTGCAGCCGGTTTGGCGACGCGTTGCCAAATTCAGGTGTCATATGCGATTGGTATTGCTAAACCGACCTCCGTGATGGTAACGACGTTCGGAACTGGCAAGATCAGCGATGAAAAACTGGCCCAGCTGGTATTGGAGCATTTTGACCTGCGTCCAAAAGGTATCGTGCAAATGCTTGATCTGTTACGTCCAATCTATGAAAAAACTGCTGCATACGGACACTTTGGTCGTGAAGAGCCAGAATTTACCTGGGAACGCACTGACAAAGCAGCGGCGCTCAAAGCAGCAATTTGATTGTGTTTCGATAGTAGCAGCGTGACGATTTTGTAACGCCATCATTTACCGCCTATGCTAATCACTCGCGTTAGCTAGCGCGGAATCGACGGGAAGTAGGCTTCGGCTAAAACGGAAACGTTTCGGCTGGATGTCCTGCTTTCGCGTTGTCTTGTTTTTGATTTATACCGTCCAATTGCCTCAGAACAGGCGCAAAATACTGATTAATTGATGCTTTGCGGATACCTAACTACTTGATACACTGAGTTGTTTCTTCTGCAAGATTCATTCAGCAGCATCGGTCGCTTTGCCGTGCATATTTCATTTTGTAGTTTGTGCTTATCGGGTTTTACCTATCATGGCCGCAATCAAATCTTCCGCCAAACAGACGACTGCCGTTCAAATGCAGCCGCCCAGACGCCGTCCAGTGACAAGCGGGGTGTCTTCTTTTCGCATTGCTGCTTGGCTGATCGCGATTGTGGTCTTAGTTTTGGTCTTGACGCTGCATATGCTGACCGCGTTATTGGCAGGATTGCTGGTGTATCAATTGGTGCGTTCATTGACGCCACTGATCGAGCGACGCCTCACCAGTGAGCGCTCACATCTTATAGCAGTTGTGTTGCTTTCTACGGTTATTATTGGCGTTCTCACCGGCATTATTCTGGGTTTGGTAGCGTTCTTCCACGGTGGACCTGATCGCATGTTGGTCATTCAATCCAAGTTGATGGATGTCATCGATCAGGCGCGTACGCAGATGCCGACGGTACTGCAACGATTTTTGCCGGATGATATCGTTGGTACTCGGCAAATGGTCACCGAATTTATAGAATCCCATAGCGGCGAACTTAAGCTGGCGGGAAAAGAAGCGGTACAAGTCTTTATTCATGTGTTGGTTGGTATGGTATTGGGAGCGATGGTCGCAATGACTGCAGAACATCCATTGCCGGTACTACAGCCCTTGGCTTCTGAGTTGTTAGAACGCGCAAGATTGCTGGCCGACGCTTTTCGTCGCATCGTATTTGCGCAGATTAAGATCTCGTTGCTCAATACCACCCTGACGGCAATTTTTTTGCTGGTGATATTACGCTTGGCGGGCGTCCATTTGCCATTGACCAAAACAATGATTGTAGTCACTTTTTTGGCTGGATTACTTCCTGTAATCGGCAACTTAATTTCGAATTCCGTGATCGTTGTTGTGGCATTGTCAGTTTCTTTATACGTTGCATTGGCCGCACTGGTATTTCTGATTGTGGTTCATAAGCTGGAATATTTTTTAAACGCCCGGATTGTCGGTTCGCAAATTAATGCACGTAGCTGGGAATTGTTGCTAATGATGGTTCTGGCTGAAGCAGCGTTCGGCTTGCCCGGATTGGTGGCAGCACCGGTTTATTACGCTTATATTAAAAGCGAACTTTACGAAATGGGCTGGGTTTGAGGGTGGCTAGACAATGATTGTTTTCTTTTTAAGTACCGAATAAATATCGAATAAACAGTCAGCGAGAACTGAATAAGTATCGAATAAGCACTGAAAATTGTTACAGACACCTTTCCAAAAAGTGTCAATAAACTTTATTTTTGCGCATTTGGCATGATCCAATCGCAAAGCCATGAAAGCAATGGCAATTTGATTTAGAATACTGACTTCGTGCCAAGGAGCGTTGCGACAGACACAGTCTGCCAGGCTTGGTATCGTCTCTACAAGCAACCGCGCTCACGTTACTTTTTTTCTAACGAAAGGAGGGCGTGATGAACGCCGTTGTAATGAAATCCATCCCTACTACTCTTGTTTCTTCCGATTATGTGGTTGCCGATATCAGCTTGGCTGGTTGGGGCGATAAAGAAATCCGCATAGCCGAGACCGAAATGCCAGGTCTGATCGCCATTCGTCAAGAATTTGCGGCGGCGCAACCGCTGAAAGGCGCACGCATCACCGGTTCGATTCACATGACGATTCAAACCGCAGTGTTGATTCAAACGCTGGAAGCGCTTGGCGCCAAAGTGCGTTGGGCATCATGCAATATCTACTCAACCCAAGATCACGCGGCCGCGGCAATTGCTGCCGCTGGAACGCCGGTATTCGCTTTTAAAGGCGAATCGCTGGATGAGTATTGGGAATTCACGCATCGCATTTTTGAATGGCCGGGCGAAGAGCAAGCCAACATGATTCTCGACGATGGTGGCGACGCTACTTTGTTGTTGCATCTCGGCACGCGTGCAGAAAAAGACGCGTCAGTGTTGAGCGATCCTACTTCGGAAGAAGAAATTTGCCTTTACAACGCCATCAAGAAAAAGCTGGCAACGTCACCGCAATGGTATTCGACCCGTTTGGCACAAATTAAAGGTGTCACCGAAGAAACCACAACCGGTGTGCATCGTTTGTATCAAATGCACAAGGAAGGCAAATTAGCTTTCCCTGCAATCAACGTTAACGATTCAGTCACCAAGTCAAAGTTTGATAACTTGTATGGCTGCCGTGAGTCATTGGTTGACGGTATCAAGCGTGCAACAGACGTCATGATTGCCGGTAAAGTTGCCGTCATCGCCGGTTATGGCGATGTGGGTAAAGGTTCTGCGCAAGCAATGCGGGCGCTATCGGCCCAAGTGTGGGTGACAGAAATCGATCCAATCTGCGCGCTGCAAGCAGCGATGGAAGGTTATCGCGTTGTGACCATGGATTATGCGGCGGAGCACGGTGATATTTTTGTTACCTGTACTGGCAATTATCACGTCATCACCCACGACCATATGGCGAAGATGAAAGATCAGGCGATTGTCTGCAATATTGGCCATTTCGATAACGAAATCGAAGTCGCTGCATTGAAGAAATATACTTGGGAAAACATCAAGCCACAAGTCGATCACGTTATTTTTCCCGACGGCAAACGCATCATCTTGCTGGCTGAAGGTCGTTTGGTCAATTTGGGTTGCGGTACTGGCCATCCATCGTATGTAATGAGCTCGTCGTTTGCGAATCAAACCATCGCGCAAATCGAATTATTCGCCAATACGAAGGCTTATCCAATCGGTGTTTATACGTTGCCGAAGCATTTGGATGAAAAGGTCGCACGCTTGCAATTGCAAAAACTGAATGCACAACTTAGTGTGCTCACGGAAGAGCAAGCGGCCTACATCGGCGTGAAACAAACCGGCCCTTATAAGCCGGAACAATATCGTTATTAATATTGACGAAACAGGGCCAAATCAGCGGCCTGTGTGAACAATTCTGCGCTACGCGTTAAATCGCTATTTGTCTTATTTGTCCTGATTATTTAAGTGGTGACACTCGAGAAGAATGACTTTTTAAAGCTGGCTTTGATATCAGATAAGGAATAGCGAAGAGATGCTTCAAGCTATTCCGATTTTCACACCAGACGGCTTCAAATCGTGTCGTTTGGGGGGTGGAACTGGCAATCAGCCGGGGTAATTGGCCTGATTGGTTGTGCGAATATAGGCATCATACAAGTTACAAAATAGGAGAAATGAATGCGTTTGTTGGTGACGTGGTTAATTAACGCGCTGGCGCTGCTGGCGGTGCCATATTTGATGCATTCAGTGTCGGTCGATAGTTTTGGTGCTGCGCTGGTTGCTGCATTGATTCTGGGTTTCGTGAACACGTTGATTCGTCCAATTTTATTGGTATTGACTTTGCCAGCGACGGTATTGACGTTGGGTTTGTTCATTTTTATCATCAACGGCTTGATGTTTTGGGTGGTTGCGCAATTGGTTGGTGGCTTTCATGTTGCCAGTTTCTGGGCGGCAGTTGGCGGCGCCATTTTGTACAGCATCGTCTCGTGGGCCTTGTCTACTTTGTTACTGAAAAAAAATTAAATGTCTTCTCATAATTTCAGCATTGAATTTTTCCCACCAAAGACGCCAGAAGGCGCAGAGAAACTACGCGTAACGCGGGCAAAACTGGCTGAACTGCATCCGAAATATTTTTCGGTCACGTTCGGCGCTGGTGGTTCAACGCAAAAAGGAACGCTTGACACCGTACTGGAGATTCGTGGCGAGGGACATGATGCCGCTCCGCATATTTCTTGTCTGGGCAGTTCTCGCGAATCCTTGCGTGCCATCCTGACGCAGTACAAAGAGAACGGTATTAAGCGCTTAGTCGCCTTGCGTGGAGATGCCCCGAGCGGTTACGGCGGCGTGGATTTTTCATCAAGCGAATTTCGTTATGCGAATGAGTTAGTCGAGTTTATTCGTATCGAAACAGGCGATTGGTTTCATATCGAAGTGGCGGCTTACCCCGAAATGCATCCGCAGGCAAAATCGCCGCAAGACGATGTGCAACGATTTGCCGCCAAGGTAAAAGCTGGCGCGAACGGTGCCATTACGCAGTACTTTTACAACTCTGATGCCTATTTTCGGTTTGTAGAGGAAGCGCAAAAATTAGGCGCGACTGTGCCCGTTATTGCCGGAATCATGCCCATTACTAACTATTCGCAGTTAATGCGTTTTTCGGATATGTGCGGTACCGAGATTCCGCGTTGGATTCGCCTAAAGCTTGCCGCTTACGGTGATGATACCGAGTCGATACGCGCATTTGGTCTTGATGTGGTGACGCAGTTATGTGAGCGCTTGCTTGCTGGCGGTGCACCGGGTTTGCATTTTTACACACTTAACAATGCTGCGGCTACGACTGCAATCTGGCAGCGCCTGAAGTAAATTTTTCGGAACCTGCTGTGCTCCGCACCAGCGTGCGATTGGGCTTCTTGGTAGAACCTTGAGGGTACGGTTCCGAAAAAAGTCTAATGCGTTATTTGACGTATTATTTAACGCATTCTCTGACACATTAATCATTCTTAAAAGCAAGCGCTCTCCGTAAAAATCCGGTCCAAAGCGATATCGTGATGCGCGCCATCAAAGCCCACCAATCCAGCTGAATAGCCAATGCCAAGTGCGATTGGTCGTGGTTCTATTGCGAGGGTGCGATCATAAAATCCACCGCCATAACCGAGGCGTAGCCGTTGCGCGTTAAAGCCGACGCACGGTATCAATAGCGCCCTTGGAATGACTACTTCTCCGTTCGCCGGGATTGCCACACCAAAGCTGTCTTTGATCATGGCTTCACCTGGTTGCCATCGGATGAACTGAAGCGGCGCATTTTTGCCAACGACGACTGGCAACGCCAACTGCACACCGCGTGCGATCAATGTCTTATAGGCTGGTCGCAAATCCGGTTCGTCGCGTATCGGCCAATAGACGCCTAGTACGCCCGATACCGGAAATCTGCCCGATGTGACTTCAGAATTGCCGTCTGATAAGGCCGTTGCCCAGTCGATAACCCGTTCGCCAATGGCAGTATCGAACGTTAGGCGCTGATCTGCTGAAATGGCTTTACGCGCAGCCAGCAGCGCGATGCGTAAAAGTCCCTTTTCGGCAACGTTTTCATGGCCCGAATCAGACGCATCACATGCTATGCTTGGGTTGGTCATTGGTACTCGCAGATTGAGGGTTGTTAAGGTATGTATAGAGCAAAATTCGCAACAAAATGGGTAGTTAGTGTAATGTTTTCGGCTGCGGCATCGGTGGCGATAGTGCCAGCGGCCACGGCACAAACGAACTCCACAACCACTCTTGGCAATGTCAGTAACGTTGGCGATCAGGATGCAACGTTTCTCGCCCTCCGCGATGCTTCGCGCGCCAACAAGACTGATAAAGTGGATGCATTGGCGTCTGTGTTAAGCAATTATGACATCCCTTCGTATGTTGACTATTATCGTCTGAAACCGCGCATCAAGGATTTGGTCGCGCCGGAACCAGAGATACGTGAATATTTGGCGCGTTATGACGGTACGGCGATTGCGGATCGCTTACGTAATGATTGGCTTCTTGAACTCGGCAAGGCCGGTATCTGGAATACGTTTGATCAACAATATCCGTTGTTTGCACTGGACGACGATACTCAGCTTAAATGCTACGCGCTGACATCTAAAGCGTTAAAAGGCGTGAATGTTGCCGATGAGGCGCGTGCGTTGTTGATTACGCCGAAGGATTTAGGGCAAGGTTGCACTGATTTAATCGGCACGCTGGCGCAAAATGCTCAATTTACGCAAACCGATTTATGGTTTCAGGTGCGGCAGGCGGTTGAGTCCGGTTTTGGTGGCGTGGCTCGTCGGATGGCTCCCTTTATGGACGCTACTGACGCGCAAATAGCGCAGGCGATTGATCGATCAGCGTCTGTTGTCGCCCGCGGACCGGGTGCTGACCGCGTGGGGCATGAGCTTTTTATCATTGCGTTAGGCCGCGTAGCTAAAAATGATCCATCTCAAGCCGCTGCTGCATTGACTGCTTCTGCCGATCAGTTGAAGGCATCGGAACGCTCACTTGGTTGGTCGCAGATCGCGTTGCCAGCGGCATTAAAGCTTGATCCGCGAGCCGTGGATTATTGGCGAGCTGCACAGGGCGCACCGCTCTCTCAGGATGGGTATCAATGGAGCGTGCGTTCGGCGCTGCGCGCGGGTGACTGGAAATTGGTCAAAAGCAGTATTGAAGCAATGCCTTTGCCCTTGCGCGACGATCCGGCCTGGGTTTATTGGTTAGGCCGCTCGTTGATGGCCGATGGACGCAACGAACAAGCGCAAAAACTATTTCAGTCGATTGCAGATCAAACCAATTTCTACGGACAATTGGCGCTGGAAGAGATGGGAAAAAAAATAGTTGTCATCGGAACGCCTTCAGTGATCACACCGCTCGAATTGGCACCGATGCAAAAAAATGCTGGTTTTCAGCGCGCCTTCCGCTTTTTCGATATGGGACTGCGGTTTGAAGGCACGCGCGAATGGAACTGGGAGTTGCGAAAAATGACTGATCGCCAGTTATTGGCGGCGGCCGAGTTTGCGCGTCAGAGTGACGTTCTGGATCGGATGGTCAATACCTCGGATCGGACTAAAATCGAAGTCGATTTCACTCAACGCTTTCCTTCGCCGCATCGCGAAATCATGACCACGAATACAAGCGCGCTGGGATTGGATATGGCGTGGGTGTATGGCGTGATTCGCCAAGAGTCGCGTTTTGTTAAAACGGCGCGTTCACATGTTGGTGCATCGGGTCTGATGCAGTTGATGCCGGCAACCGCACGATATGTGGCTAAAAAAGTAGGCGTGACAGGTTTTACGGCGGATCAGGTGAACGATGTCGATACGAACATCATGCTGGGTACCAATTATTTAAGCATGGTCCTCAATGATCTGGACGGCTCGTTACCCATGGCGACCGCTGCCTATAACGCCGGTCCGGGACGACCGCGGTCATGGCGTGCAACGTTGCCCGGTAGCGTCGAAGGCGCTATCTTCGCTGAGTCGATTCCATTTAATGAGACGCGCGGTTATGTGAAAAATGTGCTTTCCAATGCCACTTACTATGCGGCGTTATTTGATGGTCGTCCGCAATCGCTGAAGGCGCGTTTGGGAAGTGTGGCACCGAAAGGTATCACAGTATCGGCGTTGCCATAAGCTTAAGGAACGGTGGTGGCGATATGGACATTTTTATTTGTAAACAACGCTGAAAGATAAGCTATGCAAACTACACAACGCGACGCTACTTTGTCTGAAGTATTGAAAAATGCCGGTAAGCCGGGTATGACGCTGGTGATCGGTAATAAAAATTATTCGTCTTGGTCGATGCGTCCTTGGGTCGTTCTGAAGGCGTTTGGTGTTCCCTTTAATGAAGTCCGGATTTTATTGGATCAACCGACCACGGCGAACGATATTTCGCGCTATTCTGCGGCAGGGAAAGTGCCCGTGCTAATAGTCGGCGATTTGCATATTTGGGATTCACTGGCGATCTGCGAATATCTGGCGGAGCAGTTTCCAGAAGCCGGTATGTGGCCAAAAGATAGCGCCGCAAGGGCAGTTGCGAGGTCGGTTTGTGCTGAGATGCATTCTGGTTTTGCTGGTCTTCGTTCTGCGATGTCGATGGATATTCGCGCCCGTCACCCGGGTCAGGGTCGCACGCCGCAATCGCAAGGAGACATTGGACGGATTAGCGAGATATGGGAAGACTGTTTGTCGGAGTTCGGTCACCATCGTTTCTTGTTCGGCGATTTTTCAATTGCGGATGCTTTTTTCGCGCCAGTGGTCATGCGGTTTCGCATCTTTGGTGTTTCGTTGGCGCCAGCGTTGCAAGCCTATGTTGAGCGCGTACAAGCGCATCCTGCTGTTGCTCAATGGGTGCGTGAAGCAATCGAAGAGCCGGAAGTCTTGCCGGACCACGGTTGATGATGGCGGTTCCATCCTTGATGTACATGTTATCTGAAGCTTTTTTTGAGTTTGTTCGGCATTCAGTTTATGCAGTTGCACTATATCGACGATGAAAATATTTGTAGTGGGTGGCGCGGTGCGCGATGAGTTACTTGGTCTTGCGATTAAAGACCGCGATTTCGTAGTGGTTGGTGCCACGCCGGAAGAGATGTTGGCGCGCCGTTTTCGCCCGGTAGGAAAAGATTTTCCGGTCTTTTTGCATCCCGATACGCAGGAAGAATATGCGCTGGCGCGGACCGAGCGTAAGACTGCACCCGGTTATAAGGGGTTTGTATTTCACGCCGACCCTGACGTCACGCTTGAGCAAGATTTAATCCGCCGCGATCTGACGATCAACGCGATCGCCCGTGGTGACGATGGCGCGATAGTTGATCCTTTTGGTGGACAAGCAGATTTGCAGGCGCGGATATTTCGCCACGTGTCGGATGCATTTGCAGAAGATCCGGTGCGCATCCTGCGCGTCGCCAGATTTGCTGCACGATTTACCGAATTTTCAGTCGCCCCCGAAACTAACGCGCTGATGCAGCAAATGGTGGGCGCGGGGGAAGTGGATGCTTTGGTACCGGAACGGGTGTGGCAAGAGTTATCACGCGGGTTGATGGACGCGTGTCCGTCACGCATGTTCGAGGTGTTGCGCGGGTGCGGCGCATTGGCAAGAATCTTACCTGAACTCAATGTTCTTTGGGGTGTTCCGCAGCCGGAAAAATATCATCCTGAAATTGATACCGGCAAGCACGTCATGATGGTGATTGATATGGCTGCCAAAGAAAACATGCCATTGCCAGTGCGCTTTGCGGCTTTGATGCATGATCTTGGTAAGGGTGTGACGCCAGTCTCTGAATGGCCAAGCCATCATGGGCATGAAGGTCTCGGTGTGAAGTTGGTTGAGCAGGTTTGTAAGCGCTTGAAGGTGCAGAGCGAAGTACGCGATCTGGCAGTTATGACCACGCGCGAACACGGCAACATTGGCCGTGCTTTCGCGTTACGGGCGAAGACCATTGTTACTTTATTCGGGCGTTGTGATGCGTTTCGTAAGCCACAGCGATTTCTTGCTATGCTCGATGCAACAGAATGCGACTATCGCGGCAGAACCGGTTATGGAGACCTACCATTTCCACAAAAGCCGTTCCTGCAAGCGGTATTGCGTGCGGCGCAATCGGTGAATGCCGGTGAAATTGCTGGTGGCTTCGCGCATGCGCCGCAACGTATACCGGACGCGCTACACGCTGCGCGGACTGCTGCGGTAGAAGCGACAATATTGTTGGCGAGACCAACCTTGCCGAAACCGCCACACACCACGGATCCAGAAACCTCATGAGTGCTGCGGATAATCCAGTAATCGTCAAAATGCCAAGACCCACCATCTATGTGAAGGAGTTGTCGCGGCATGCGCGCAAGCGATTGTTGCGTCACTTTTTAGCGTTGGATAGCGGCGATCGGCTATTGCGGTTTGGCTCAGTATTGCCGGATACATTGGTGACGCGTTATGTCGAGGGTTTAGATTTTGATCGCGATACTATTTTTGGCGTGTACGACCGCAAATTACGATTGCTCGGCGCGGGTCATCTGGCATTTGCTCCACGAGAAGCGTTGCCATCCATGCGCGCCGCCACCACCAAAGAGCGGGTCGCCGAGTTTGGTGTCTCGGTATCGACGATTGCACGCGGCATGGGCGTTGGTACGCGCTTGTTTGAGCGTGCTGCGATTCATTGCCGGAATGCCGATATCGATACGTTATATGTGCATTGCCTGTCGTCCAACAAGGTCATGATGCATATTGCAAAAAAAGCCGGGATGACGATTCATCGCGATTATGGCGAGGCTGACGCTTATCTCAAGTTATTACCGGCCAGTCCAGCGACGGTTATTCAAGAGGCCATGCAAGAGCAGGTGGCGACGCTTGATTACACCTTAAAAGCGAACGTGCGCGCTGCGTTGAAGTGGCTGGGCAATTTGCCGGGTTTCAAGCGTAAATAGTGTAAGCCCGGTAAGCCTGGCAAGACCGAGTTCAATTGTCGTAAATGAAAAATAATATTAAAGCAGTGGTAATGCAGTCGTATCCTTTAATCGCTGTAGTGCGAAGCTCGATTTAACATCTAACACCGCCGGATGGCGCAGCAGCGTCTCCATCATGAAGCGCGAAAAATGCGTCATGTCTTCAACGTGCACCCGCAACAAATAATCCATTTCACCAGTCATCGCGTAACAGGCTACGACTTCTGGCCAATGCGTTACCGACGCCGAAAAATCATCCCGTGGGGAATGCGTAATGGGCGTATTGGGGCGACTGCCGCTGGGTTGCGAAGCGCCATGTTTTTCCAGTCGGACATTAACGTAAGCTAGTAAACCTAATCCAATTTTTTCCGGTGCGAGTAATGCGACATATTGGCGAATGACGCCCGCCTCTTCCAGACGTTTGATACGTCTCAAGCAAGGGGAGGGCGACAGGTTTACGCGTTCAGCGACCTCTTGATTGGTGAGGCGTCCATCCTCCTGCAAAATTGCCAGAATTTTACGATCAGTTTTATCAAAGTTTATCGCAGCCATAAAATACCTTGAATTGAATAATTTGAGCAATATTAGTGCTGTAATTAAAGATTTTACAGCTTATTTGCAATTATCTGCTAGCCCCGTCCACTTATACTTGGATGTAGGAGTAGCGATAGACGCGACGTGGATAGCATTTTTGTTTGTAAAATCAAAATACCGTTTATGCGGGCTGTTCGAGGCATTCAAGTCAGGTTCACGTCACTTATCAGATCAATAACGCATTGAGGAGACAGGCATGGAATTTCAACCTTGGGATAATCCTATGGGGACCGATGGCTTTGAATTTATCGAATATGCAGCACCAGATCCCGCAGCGATGGCGGCGTTGTTTGAAAAAATGGGCTTCACAGCGATTGCCCGCCACCGCCATAAAGCCGTCACCTTGTATCGTCAAGGTGACATTAATTTTATAATCAATGCCGAGCAGGATTCTTTCGCACAGCGTTTTGCACGTCAGCATGGACCGTCGGTTTGCGCGATTGCGTTACGCGTCAAGGATGCCGCCTTTGCTTATAAGCGCGCGCTGGAACTGGGCGCATGGGGTTTTGACAATCGCACCGGCCCGATGGAGTTAAATATCCCTGCAATCAAAGGCGTGGGCGATTCCTTGATTTATTTCGTGGACCGTTGGCACGGCAAGAACACCACAGGCGGAATTGGCGATATCAGTATTTACGACGTCGATTTCATTGCCATCCCTGGCGCGGAAACAAAGCAGACCGGATGTGGTTTGACATACATCGATCATTTGACGCATAACGTGCATCGCGGTCGTATGAAAGAATGGGCGGATTTTTACGAGAATTTGTTCAACTTTCGCGAAGTGCGATATTTCGATATTGAAGGTAAGTTAACCGGATTGAAGTCCAAAGCGATGACCTCGCCTTGCGGAAAAATTCGCATTCCGATTAACGAATCGTCCGACGATAAATCACAAATAGCAGAATATCTTGACCTGTATCATGGTGAAGGGATTCAACACATTGCGCTGGGAACGGATGATATTTATACCAGTATTACCGACATGAAAGTTCGCGATGTCGCGTTTCAGGACACGATAGAAACCTATTACGATATTGTGGACCGGCGCTTGCCTGCGCACGGTGAACGACTGGATGATTTGAAACGTTTGCGCATTCTGATTGATGGCACCAGTAATGCCACTGAGCGAGAGTTGCTGTTGCAGATATTTACGCAAAATGTGATCGGGCCGATTTTTTTTGAGATTATTCAGCGTAAGGGGGATCAAGGTTTTGGTGAGGGAAATTTCCGGGCGCTGTTTGAGTCCATTGAGCTGGATCAAATCAAGCGAGGCGTGCTTAAGGACGTGACTGTAACCCCGCCGCATTGAGTTAATAATGGATACCGATATCCAATGATTTTTAGGAACTGATGATGAACACACGTGCAAACAATGATGTCCTGAGCGTGGCCAGTGCGGATGATGACGCACTAATTAATGCGGTCAGCAATAAAGCAAACGTGACGGCAGACGCGAAGCCAGATCATGGCGTAAATACAGCAGATTTTTTTGCAACAGTTGCTGAAAAGTCAGACGGAGTGGGCCTTCGCGGCGACTACCGAAAAATCGATGCCAACTACGTGGTTCAGCAGGATTGGGACGCCTATACACCGGAACAACATGCGCTCTGGCGACGCCTGTACCAGCGTCAGGCCAAGCTCATCCCGGGACGTGCGTGTGACGTCTTTATCGAGAGTCTGGAACGTTTGAATATTGGCGATGGCATTCCGCGTTTTGAGGACACGTCAGCACTGTTATTGAAGGCAACCGGCTGGTGTTTGGTAGCCGTGCCGGGACTGATCCCTGATCACACTTTTTTTGATCATTTGGCAAACCGCCGCTTTCCCGTGACCGTGTGGCTGCGCGAGCCAGAAGAGTTTGACTATATTGTTGAGCCGGATGTTTTTCATGATTTTTTTGGCCATGTGCCGTTGCTGTTTAATCCTATTTTTGCCGACCATTTGCAAGAGTATGGCAAAGGCGGTTTGAAAGCTTTAAAAGTCGATGGTCTGGCAATGTTGGCACGGTTGTACTGGTACACGATTGAATTTGGTTTGATCGAGAGCCCGTCAGGTTTGCGTGTGTATGGCGCGGGTATTTTGTCGTCTGGTGGAGAGATTGAACACAGCCTGACCAACCCTGCTGCAAGGCGGATTCCGTTCGACCTGGAACGGATTATGCGCACCTTATACAAAATCGATTCGTATCAGGAAACCTATTTCGTCATTCGTGATTTTCAGCAGTTATTTGATGAAACGGCACCAGATTTCTTGCCACTTTATCAAGGGATAGCCTCTATGGAGCCGCTGCCAGCGAATGCGTTACAAATGGGTGAAACTAATCTGCCGCATAACTAACTTAACGGCGTTATAAAGCGCTTAAAAAGGCATCGCGGATTGCAAAACCATGGACAAAAAAAACGGATTCTGCCGCGGTGGGCAGAATCCGTAACTAGTGAATAAGGGAACACTAGAGGGAGGTTTATCCGAAGCGACCGGTCCAGGGGAGGTCATCAGCCGCTCCAAACAAGACATCATTACACCCTTAACACTTGATGTTTTCCACGGGACTTACGCCTTGTTACAGTTGTTACCATATGCCAAGTTTTCTTTGGACCAGTATTATTGGCCGTAATACTCCGCAATCTCGTAGCCCCTATAGTGCATCAGGACGAAACTTGGCTTATCATGGAAATGCAGCAAAATTAATGCACATAAAGAATGATTCGCTCATAAGGCGAAGACGTTTTAATCATGCTTGTGCGTGTACATGATCTTTATCCAGATCCTTACAAAGATACATACACAGGCGTAGTGCAATCAAAAACATAATTTTTGGCACGGAGACTGAATGAACGCACCACTAACAGCAGAATTGCTGACCACTGACTCGCCTTTAGCGACTCCCCCTGAATCTGGCGATGTTTCCATCTCCCATTCTGTTCCCATATCGCTAGACGACAAATTCACGCTTGAGCGCGGACGGGCGTTTATGACCGGCACGCAAGCGATCGTGCGGTTGCCGATGTTGCAACATCAGCGCGACGTTTTGGCTGGCCTAAATACCGCCGGATACATTACCGGTTATCGCGGGTCGCCATTAGGCGGCGTCGATTTGATGGCGGCCAAGGCAAAAAAATATCTCGACGGACACAACGTTAAATTTCATCCTGGCATGAACGAAGATCTCGCTGCCACTAGTATATGGGGCACGCAGCAAGTCAATTTGTTTCCCGGTGCGCAATATGATGGCGTATTTGGGTTGTGGTACGGCAAAGGTCCGGGTGTAGATCGCTGCGGCGACGTTTTCAAACACGCCAATATGGCGGGCACCTCGAAATATGGTGGCGTACTTGTCCTGGCAGGCGATGATCATGCAGCAAAATCGTCCACGACCGCCCATCAAAGTGAACATATTCTGAAGGCATGCGGGATTCCTGTTTTATACCCATCATCGGTGCAAGAATATCTCGATTACGGTATGCATGGCTGGGCCATGAGCCGTTA
This sequence comes from Glaciimonas sp. Gout2, assembly GCF_035018905.1. Lineage (NCBI taxonomy): Bacteria > Pseudomonadati > Pseudomonadota > Betaproteobacteria > Burkholderiales > Oxalobacteraceae > Glaciimonas > Glaciimonas sp. Gout2. The sequence goes on from NZ_JASJXA010000023.1 coordinate 54,613, forward strand.
TACCGGGCTGTGGGTATCAATGAAATGCGTGACCGATGTGGTTGAGTCGGGTGCTTCGGTTGAGCTTGATCCTGATCGCGTGAAAATCGTATTGCCAACGGATTTTGAAATGCCTGCGGATGGCTTAAATATACGCCTTCCGGATACCGTGTTGGGTCAGGAAGCCCGCATGAACAATTTCAAATGGTACGCCGCGCTGGCGTATGCACGCGCCAACAAGCTCAATAAAATTATCTGGGATAGTCCGCGCGCCCGAATCGGTATCATTACCGCTGGTAAATCCTATCTTGATACGAGGCAGGCGCTCGCCGATCTGGGGATTGATGAGGGAATTGCACGCGATATCGGCATTCGATTGTTCAAGGTCGGTATGACCTGGCCGCTGGAAGCCGAAGGTGTGCGCGAATTTGCGCAAGGTCTTGAAGAGATTCTGGTGGTCGAAGAAAAGCGCCAAATTTTAGAGTATCAATTGAAAGAAGAGTTGTACAACTGGCGCGATGATGTGCGTCCGCGCGTGGTCGGAAAATTTGATGACACCGGCGAATGGAGCAATCATGGCGCGGGTCACGGTGATTGGTTGTTGCCTGCAACCTATGAGTTGAATCCGGCGCAAATTGCGCGTGCGATAGCCACGCGGATTTCAAAATACTTTGCCGGTCATCCAGTTGAACAGCGCGTTAAGGAGCGGGTGGCTTATCTGGAAGCGAAAGAAGCGCTGCTTAATATCAGCAGCAAGCCTGACCCTAACAAAGATCGCGTGCCGCATTTTTGTTCTGGCTGTCCGCACAATACCTCGACAAAATTACCAGAAGGTAGTCGTGGGTTGGCCGGTATCGGTTGCCATTACATGGTGTTGTGGATGGATCGCGAAACATCCACCTTCACGCACATGGGCGGCGAAGGCGTCAACTGGATTGGTCAAGCGCCGTTCACCAGCGAAAAACACGTTTTCGCCAATCTCGGCGATGGTACGTATTTCCACTCAGGGTTGTTAGCGATCCGGGCCTCGGTCGCGGCCAAAGTAAATATCACCTATAAAATTTTATATAACGATGCGGTCGCGATGACGGGCGGTCAGGCGTTTGACGGGCCGCTTGACCCAGCGATGATTTCACGCCAAATCGCCGCCGAAGGCGTATCACCGATCATTGTTGTGACCGATGAACCGGATAAATATCCGTCATCAACCAATTGGGCACCTGGCGTGACTATCCGGCATCGCAGCGAATTGGATGCGGTGCAACGTGAGTTGCGGGAAATTGTCGGTGCGTCTGCCATGATTTACGATCAAACCTGCGCGTCAGAAAAGCGCCGCCGCCGGAAACGCAACGAGTATCCAGATCCAGCCAAACGTGCAGTGATCAATGAGGCAGTCTGCGAAGGTTGCGGTGATTGTAGTGTGCAGTCCAATTGTCTGTCGGTTGAACCGCTCGAAACCGAGTTTGGTCGTAAGCGTCAGATTAATCAATCATCCTGCAATAAGGATTTTTCTTGTGTCACTGGTTTTTGTCCGAGCTTCGTTACTGTTGAAGGCGGCAATTTGAAGAAACCGGCCAAGCTTGTCGCCAAACCTTTAGCAACCGATTCTGCAAAGCAAACGGTGGAAGCGGTCGCGAGTTTGCCGACGCCAATATTGCCAACAACGACAAAGCCCTACGGCATTCTGGTCACAGGAATCGGTGGTACCGGCGTGGTCACTATCGGACAGATTCTGGCGATGGCCGCCCACGTTGAAGGTAAAGGTTGCTCGGTACTGGACATGAGTGGTCTGGCACAAAAAGGTGGACCGGTGATGTCGCATGTGCGGCTGGCCGATCATCCCGACGATTTGCATTCGACCCGTGTCGGTACCGGCGATGCTGATCTCGTTATCGGGTGCGATGCAATTGTGACCGCTAGCCGAGATGCTTTGTCGCGGATGGGCGAAGGACGCACGTTTGCAGCGATCAATGCCACGCGTACGCCCACGGCAGCATTTGTAAAAAATCCGGACTGGCAGTCACCGGATGCAGCCGCCGAGAAAGATATTCGTGCAGCTTGCGGTAATGATCGCGTTGAGTTTATCGATGCAGGTCGCATCGCGACGGTGTTGATGGGTGATGGAATTGCGACCAACATGTTTATGTTGGGTTACGCATGGCAAAAAGGCTGGGTGCCGCTGACCGAGGCGTCGTTGTTGCAGGCGATTGAATTGAACGCGCTACAAGTTGCGTTTAATAAACAAGCGTTCTTATGGGGCCGCACGGCAGCGTGTGATCCGATTGGCCTTGATCAGCGTACGCGTATCAACGATAGTCCGGCGCAAGTGATCGCGTTTAAGCGGGCCCCAACGTTGGACGATGTGATATCGCGCCGGGTGGCATTTTTGACTGCATATCAAGATGCTGCTTACGCAGAGCAATATCGGACCTTTGTTGGACGCGTTCAGCAGGCTGAGCATCAATTGCAGCTAAATGGCGGAAGTCGGGGATCATCACAGTCGTCACGCTTAAGCATGGCCGTCGCTAACTATCTGTTTAAATTGATGGCCTATAAAGATGAGTATGAGGTCGCACGGTTGTATACCGATGGTGCCTTTAGTCAAAAAATTGCTGGGATGTTTGAAGGCGATTACAAGATTAAATTCCATCTCGCGCCTCCGCTATTTGCCAAGCATGATGCCAACGGACATTTGATCAAGCAGGAATTTGGCCCTTGGATGATGCGTGCATTTGGCGTACTGGCAAAGTGTAAATTTCTGCGTGGCAGCAAGCTGGATATTTTTGGCTACACAGCAGAACGTAAAGAAGAACGCGATCTGATCACGCATTATCGTCAAACGATCGACGCGTTGCTTCCCCGATTGACATCGGAAAATCTGGCAAGCGCAGTGGCGATTGCCAGTATTCCTGAAGAAATTCGGGGTTATGGGCATGTTAAGGATCGGCATTTAGCCGCAGCAAAGGTGAAAGAGCAGCAGTTAATCAAGGAGTTTGATCACCCTTCGCCGGAAGCGCACGGTGTGGCGAAAAGTTCTATTGCTGCTTAATATGTAGATTTTCCATGCAGCAAAGCGTGTAGGAATAAGTTGAATAAAAAAATGACCGGAAATTCTGGTCATTTTTTATGGCTGATGCGATTGCATCATGTTTAGACTGATTTCAGATTTGTAAGGAAGCCTATTCAGCCACAAATTCTTGATAACCCCGCGCGCGTAGGGCGCAGGCTGGACACGTTCCGCAGCCATATCCCCAATCGTGTAGCGTCCCGCGCTCCCCTAAATAACAAGTGTGCGTATCGGCGCGAATCAGATCGACCAGCGCATCGCCGCCAAGTTCTTGCGCTAATTTCCATGTTTGCGACTTATCAATCCACATTAAGGGTGTTTCCAGCTTGATGCGTGTTGCCATGCCGAGATTGAGAGCGACTTGTAATGCCTTCATGGTGTCGTCCCGGCAGTCCGGATAGCCGGAGAAGTCGGTTTCACACATGCCGCCAACCAGAACATTGAGACCACGGCGATAAGCGACGGTTGCGGCAACGGTCATAAATAACAGATTGCGGCCTGGAACAAAGGTATTGGGTAGGCCATTTTCTTGCATGACGATCTCGACATCCTCCGTCATGGCGGTGGAGGAAATTTTAGAAATCAGGGATAAATCGATGACATGATCTTCTTCTAATTTCGTATTCCATTCGGCCGATTGGGCGCGCAATTTTTGCAATAATATCGGACGTTGCGTCAGCTCAACAGCATGCCGCTGACCGTAATCAAAACCGATGGTTTCCACTCGATCGTAGCGTGACAATGCCCACGCCAGGCATGTAGTTGAATCCTGACCACCGCTGAATAGAACTAATGCACCGTTTGGGACTGTCATATATGTATCTTTTTATTAAGTAAAAATTATTATGGCGATCGCTGCTCGGCGGTCGTCACATCGGCAAAGTTACCTTTGACAACGACATCCACTCGTTTATCCATTCGTCACGGATGAACGGACTTAAACGTTAAGCGATGGCGCATTTTCTCATAAGCGCCAAATATCATCTCGCAAAAATAATCAGCCTTGATCGGCTGTTCCCACTAAATGGGTGTCGTTATTTACTGATTTTGGCCAGTGTCTGGTCGACAAAATCATTATTAGGATCGGTAAAGCGGATGCGCACCGGATACCATTCAAGTGATGGTGCCAGCCAGATATCTAAACGCTGTTCAGTTGCATCAGGTGGCGGCTCTCTAAATATATGCACGGCGTCCACCTCGCCCGTCCCGGTCGTAATTTTTTCTTGATTAATGACTTTGAAGGTCCACGGCTCGGCGTCGCGTTGACCAGCGACGAAAAACACCCAGTCTGAACCGGGTTTGAATTGTTTGGCGGCCGCACGCGCGACCGCGACCAGCTGCCACACAATACTAGTTCGGTCCTGTTCGCCACCTTTGATCGGATACGATGCATCGGAGGGAGAAAAGGTGATTGTTCCGCCGGTCGCATCGCGATTGAATGTCGTCGTAGTAACGCTTTTACGGAAGCGCTTATCGGTGAACTGGGTTGGTGCTAAGCCGTAATCGTCAATTTTTCCATCACTTTTAGCTTCCAGGATTTTTCCTAAAATCATGGCTCGGGTGATGGCTTCGACGCTATAGTCGCGTCCATCCGTTTGCCATTTGACCACAGCATCGCCGCTAATCGAAAGACCACTTTGTCGCGCTCTGATCGTATAGTCTAGTTGGGCAGACGGTGGCAAATTAACTGGCCGTTTCGTGACCGTGTGATCTGTATTTGCAGAAAATGCGTAAATGCTAGCGCTGCAAAGCAGTGCGGCAATAGCAATACGTGCATACGAATGCGAGAGAATTTTCATAGTCTTCATTTAAAATATGGCCAGGAAATTCGACCAAAAGAGCGTTTCACGCGCAAGCAAAAAACGGTGAATGGTCAGTTAGGTATTGTTGATGTATTAAGTTGTTCAGTTAAGCAGCTTAAGTTTAGACAGCGACATATCCAAATAGTCCCCATTATTTTCGGTGAAGCGCAATTTAACCGGATACCACTGCTGTTGCGGGGCTAACCAGATGTCGAGAGTTTTCTCGTATGAACCTTTTTGCGGCTTTCGCGCCAGATGCCAAGTCATGACGGTTCCAGTGCCTACTTTGATTTCTTCCTGCCCCAGGATTTGAAAACGCCAGGTTTCGGCATCCTTGTCTCCTGCGACAAATAAATCGATGACACCGCCCGGAACAATTTTTCCCGCATCGCCACGTCCTATACTGGCCAATTGCCAGACGATGCTGGCGCGGTCTTGCTCACCACCGGTGCGCGGATAGCTATTGGCTGAGGCAGAAAAAGTAATATTGTTAGGCTCGCGTAAGAAGTGCGTGCTAGTGGCTGGTTTGCGGAATTTTTTCTCGGTGTAGAGCACCGGCGCTACGCCATAGGCGTTGATCTCGCCCTCGCTCTTAAAGTCCAGGGCGCTAATGAACAATACGCCCGCTTCGCCATTGATCGTGTAATTGGTACCATCGGTTTGCCACGTAATTTTTCCGCCGCCATGATAAGTTTGCCCTTTATTGAGAGCCTCAACGTCGTATTTCAGTTCGGCAGATGGCGGCGGTTTGATGTCGTAATGTACAGCGGTTGGCGGTGGCGGTGCAACTGGCTCGACTTTCGGTACGGGTTGCACGGGCGCGCCACTGGATGCATCGCCGGTTGATGCGGTTTCTGGGCCATTGCCATTAATGGCGGCTGGCGCTGTATTGTTGGTGATGTTGTCGGACACGCTATTCGGAATAGGTGTTCTGGTTTCTTTGATCGGCATATCCGGAACTTCAGGTTCCGAAGGCTTTGATTGTGGTCGGTCAGCTGTTTTTCTCTGCACTTTGCGTAATACGGGCGAAGGCTTGGGGGGAATCGGCTTTGGCGCCAAAATTGGCTTATCTACCGGCGGCAATGGCTTTAGCTCCGCTATGATGACTGGAGACTTGTCAGACGCAATTTTAGGCACTGTGAGCAAGTTGCTGCCCCAATTGATCAGAAAGAGATGCAATAGAAGTGAAGCCGCGAGCACAATCAGCCAGCCACGTGATGCCGTTCTGTTTGGTTGTATATTGCGCGTGTCTTTGGTCGCGTCTGTGGAAGGCCTCGTCATTTACGTAGTGTAAACCGAACGCTGCCGGTGTGCCTTATGCCGCTTGGAGCGCGTTGGTTTAATAATGAGATCGCACACCAACTGGAAAGTCCCGATCGGTAAATATAATGACCTCTTCAAGTCATTCATGATTCTTCGGAGAAATGTCATGGTGATATTTTATGGAGTTCTTTTGTCGCAGAAAATGGATGATTGATAGTACGGTAAAAATAAACCAATGATTCCTTGATCGGTCACAACAAAGCGTTTGTGGGCGGTATAGTATGCGATGGTGGCAAAAATAAAATGTGGACAAAATAATTTAAGGAGATTCATATGAGCAATCCTAATTTTCTCGGAGCGGACGCGATGTCGAACAGTGTTGATTTCATTAAGAAAATGTGGGGCGGAATGGGCGTGCCTGGCATGGTAGTGCCGATCATTTCGGTTGAGGAAATAGATAAGAAGGTCACAGATCTGAAAGCTGTCGAAGGTTGGCTTAGCCTCAATCTAAATATGTTGCGGACAACGATTCAAGCGCTGGAAGTGCAAAGTGCAACATTGACCGCCTTGAAGTCAATCGGTGCGCTGATGCCATCTGCCGATGGCAAGGCAACTGCGCAGTTTACCGATACCTCAGCAGCCGAGAGCGTTACCGAAGGTGCGGCCGCCTGGGCAACAATGGCTTCCCAATTTCCATTTTCGTTTATGCCAGAAAAAGCGAAAGCGGCAAACGAAACAGTACCTCAGCAAGCTGCTGCGCCGATTGCTGAACCACCGGCTCCTGCCCAGCCGGAGGACGTCGCTACGGAAAATCATTCTACTAGTGCGTCAGATGCGTCGCCGGCGGCTAATACCGGCGTTTGGTGGGATGTTCTACAAAACCAGTTTAAGCAAGTGGTGAGTGGTGTTATGGCGGCTGAGGCAGCGATGCCGAAAGAGCCGAAAGCGTCAACCAAGGCCCGAAAATCTGCAGCCAAACCAGGGGAAACTGCGAAGAGTAACCCAACCAAAGTGAAACCGAAGGTTAAGCCGGGTGCAGCCTCGAGAGCGACCAAATCAACCACTGCCACAGCGAGAACCAAGCTCAAGGTTGGTACCGCTAAAGCTTCGCCAGTCTCTCGCAGTAAGAAAATAGAGTTGAAATAAGGTTTTTGGATCAGTTGCGCAGCAGGTTGGATGTTGACCCTCTGCGCAATCGTTGGGTAGGTATCGGGCTAGTTTTGTAAGATTGTATGGCCGCGGTCTGGTGTGTCACTGGCTTTCGCCCCGCGTTTCAATAAGCGCATGAGGGCACCTAATACGGGTAGCTTTTCGTATAGTTCTTCTGCCGCATCCCAATAGTCGCGATGGTAGATAATATAGCCGTCGTTATCCAAGCGAAAATGCGTAGCGCCGCGTATGCATTGATCGGCGCTAGAAAAACGTTTCATCCGAAAGTAAAACTCCCACGTCATGAAGGCCGTGTCGCCCTGATGCATATGGTGCGTAATAACGAAGCGCGGGTCGTCAACCTGGACAAACATATGCGTAAATAAATGTTTAATGGCAGGCAGTCCTGTGATCTCATTGAAGGGATCTTTGAACCATGCATCCCGGGCGTAAATTAGTGGGATCAACGCCAAATTATCGAGAGATAAGGTCTCAAAGAACGTTACGATCCGCAACAAATTCTTATGTTGATCACCCCGCTGATCATCCTGTTGCTCGGTCAATTGTTGTTGATGAGTTGTATTCATAGCCCAGTCACCTTGTGTATCAACGCGAAGTAAGCACGATAAGGCAACAGGCGTGCAAAGCGCAGCCAGTTGGTAAACCGTTTGGGGAAATGAATGTGAAAGTGACCACGTTCAACGCCTTCAATCAGCGCTTCAGCGGCGCTTGAGGCCGACATCATGGCAGGCATTGGAAAGTCATTATCAGCAGTCAGGGGCGTGTCCACAAAACCTGGATTGATCAGATACACCCCAATTCCCCGCGGGTGCAGATCAAAATAAAGACATTCCGATAAATTGATTAGCGCCGCTTTGGTTGCGCCGTACGCCATCGCCCTTGGTAGCCCGCTGTAGCCTGCGACCGATGCCACAATGCCAATCGCACCTTGACCTTGTTTCAACAAAACGGGCAAAGTAGCATCAAGGCAGTGCATGACGCCGCGTAAATTGAGATCAATCAGGCGGTTGGCGAGTGTCAAATCAAAACTATCGACGCGCATTTCACCATAGCCGCCCGCAACGATCAATATCAGATCAATACCGTGCCACGCATTGAGAATTTGGTCCCGCGCAGCAAGCACGATGTCGTGCTGAGTAATGTCGAGCACAACAATGAGGGCATTGTGCTGACCGGCGGCAATCTCGTTCAGTCCTATGGCGTTACGCGCCGACAGAGCAACGCGAGCGCCTTTTGCCAGAAGCTTGCGAGCAGTTTCCGCACCGATACCGCTAGAGGCACCGATCACCCAGACACGTTGCTTATGCCAGTCGCGGAGTGGCGCATTCATCGGATTCATGAGATTCATAGTGTCTTCGAAATAAAGGCTGGATGGCTAACTCTGCTTTTCACTGTTTAAGGGCGCTTATTAAACGACAAACTAATGTCGCCGACCTTAAAGCCGAATTTGCTCATTACTGCATGATTGAGCATGACGCGTTGATCCATTTGGACCATTAAATCATCGAGGCTGACATTGATGATACGTCCATCCACTGGCAATGCCAGAACGTATTTCCAACGTAAGGTATTACCATCGGTAATACCAATTGCTTCCCCTACGATGTCAGATGCGGTACCAATGAACTTGTTTGGCCCCACTTTTTTCAAAGTCCAGATGCGGCGTTGTTTCGTGCCATCGGAATAAGTGAAGTCCTCATCCAGAGTGCCGGTGTCACCTTCCCATTTACATTGAATGACGACGGTAAAGCGTTTGACTACTTTACCGGAACGATCTTGAAACATACCCCAGGCGTCCAGCGTGCCATTGAAGTATTGCTGGAGGCTGAGCGTTGGTTTTTGGTCTGCATAAATATTACCCTCGGATGTCGTGCTGCATCCATTTAATAAGACGATGATTCCCACCACCAATATTTTTAAAAACGATTTCATACTGTTCTCCGAAAAGGATGATGTCCGAAAGTGACAGACGGGCGCTAAAGGTTGTTCATAGGTCGCTTTGAGATTGCTTAAACGTGGCGCAAAGGAGCCCTCCATAGGATCATTGCGGCAATGAGCTTTAGCGCGCATGGGAGTACTGCATAACCAATTGCCAGCGCTTGCGCGCCTTGGTGATTGATAAGGTGTGGCTGGTAGCCAAGGTATTGCAGCAGTGGCAATGAAATGCCAGCTGCTAAAGCCAGATTGATTTTGGTCGCCCAGCTCCATATACCGAAATAAGCGCCTTCTTTTTGAGAGCTATGACCGCCATTCGCGATCACGCCAGCGAGCAGAGCTGGCGGCAGTAACAGGTCGGCTCCCAATGCAAAACCGGACATGATGCATATGAGCGAAAAGGGCAGCATATCACCGGCCGTTAATCCATAAGCCCATACAAAAGCGGCGATCGCCAACAGCATTGCGGTGAACCAGACGCGGGCTTCACCGAAGCGTCGGGCTAGCGCAGACCAGCCTGGCATTGATATCGCACCAGCCAAAAAGTACAGCATCAGAAATAAACCACCATATTTTCCGAGTTGCAATTGATCATCTACAAAAAATAGGAATAACGTTGCCGGTATCGCCGCCGCAATGCCATTCACTACAAAAATGCCGAACAGCCAGCAAAAGCGAGAATTTCCAAATGGCAATAAAACTCCTGACAGAAATGCTCCACGATCCGTCGTCTCCATGATAATTCCATTTGAAGGACCAGGCTTTGGGGCGAGCTTAAGTATGAATGCCGATGCAACCAGCAGGATGACGAATATTGGTGGTAACCAGCGAATGCCCAGCAAGCTGGGTAGCGCCGCTGCAAGCACCACGCCAATCAAACCGCAAGCCTCGCGCGTTGCAGTAAGACGTGAGCGTTGTTCCAAAGCTTGCGTGAGGGCTGCGCCCCAACTTTGATGGGCTATCGTACCAATACTAAAGCCAACGTACACGATGAGCAATGCCAGTACTAGCCACGACAGTGGAAATCGCTCCGCAAACGCAGGCGGTAAAAATAGCGCACTGAAACCAATCGCCAATAAGGGCACTCCCAGCCAGATCGCATTTCTGAATCGATCTTCGGTGTGTGCGTGGTCAAGCCAGCGACCAATTGCCGGATCGATAAATGCATCAAACAAGCGGGTTATCAGCAAAATCAGACCGATGAGAGACAGTGAAATACCAAATCTGTCGGAATAAAATTGTGGAACATAGACGTACACCGGTAATGCAACCAGCGCCAGTGGTAAACCAAACAGGCCATATTTGAGAAGCGCAGGGAATCCTAATAGTGTCATTCGTGCTGTGTTGAATTGGTTGAAGTAGTCGCATTCATCAAAAGCGCTTTGCGTAGCGTGGGACTTGTCGTTTTTGGTGAAAGCCAAATGCCAAAAAATGCTGTTGCGAAATGTGGATCGTTGATTTCTCCGATCATTTTTCCATCCATATAAAAACGCGTGCCGACATTTGGAAGAAATATCCCGGTAATATGCGATCCGTCGATCACGTGAGGGAAAATGGATTTCATTTGACTAAGCCATGGTCCGTATTCTGCGTCGCTACCGCTGCCAATTTTCCGCATTTGATCGATGCTGCTTTCAGCAATTTTACTGCCGTCGAATGACCGGCTATAGCGTAAATCAAGTGCAAAGCTCGCAGCATCAGGCGCTGATGGTTGAAAACCTTTATCTCCGACCCAAAGCTGCGCGTCATAAATGGATAATCCAAACCAGCGGAATTTTCCTTGGCCAGCTAGTCGCGCATGAGGGAGCGCGTTGCCTATATGGGCTGGCGCGCTGATGGCTGGGTTGACAATCGGATTGTCATGCATTCTTCCAGCGTCGTCGGCCGCGATAACGTTGCCGAGGGAAGCTAGCGAAAACGCACAAGTTAATAAATACCGGCGCCATTGGCTCATCTGAACCATCAACATCTTTTCTCCTTACAATCTCAGACTTTCCGTCATCCCGAACTGCCGTCAACCTTCTTTTTTGCAGCAGGAAGTTTTTATTTCTTTTGCAAGGTGAATTGGGCTACGTTGATACTGCCGGCAATAAATCCCGCTTCGCAATACGCCAGATAAAAATCCCAGGTTCGTAAAAATCGATCATCAAAGCCTTGCGCGCGTACTTTTGGGAGCTGCTCTTTAAATGCGCGACGCCACTCGACCAACGTGCGGGCATAGTCCAGTCCAAATGAAAGGGTATCGACTACCTTTAAGCCATGGCTTTCAGCCTGCGCGCGGAACGCCGATGGCGATGGCAGCATACCGCCGGGGAAAATGTATTGCTGTATGAAGTCGGTACCGCGGCGATAACGTTCGAATAGTGTATCGTCAATCACAATGGTCTGGATACAGGCGCGCCCACCAGTTTTTAGATTGCTCGCAATACAGGAGAAATAACTCGGCCAATATTTCTCGCCGACTGCCTCAAACATTTCGATCGAGGCGATTCCGTCGAATTTTCCCTCTACATCCCGATAATCTTGTAATAGCAGTTCAACCCGATTGACGACACCCGCGTCTTGCAGCCGCTGATTGGCAAAGTGTAGCTGTTCAGTAGACAGCGTGAGACCGGTAACGTGAGCGTTGGCTTCACGAACCGCAATTTCGGCAAAAGCGCCCCATCCGCAGCCGATCTCCAAAATACGGGAGTTGGCTGGAAGACGTAGTTGGCTGAGTATGCGGCGATACTTGGCATCCTGACCTTGCTGTAGATTTTCAACATGATCATCCGAAAATAATGCGCTCGAATACGTCATAGAAGGATCTAGCCATAATTGATAGAAGTCATTGCCGATATCGTAATGTGCATGGATATTTTTGCGACTGCCAGTTTTGCTGTTGCGATTAAACAGATGTTTTACGCGATACAGAAAATTCCCCCACCAAGTTCCGTAGATCACCGATTCAATCACCTGCCGATTACGGATGAACAGTTCGATCAGTCCGGGTAAATCGTCTGTACTCCAATGGCCGTCAATAAACGTTTCTGCAAAACCGATGTCGCCTGACTTCAGAGCCGCGTTGAAAACGTCCCAGTTTTTTAGCATCATCGTGACGGGACGAGCGCGCTCATCAGCAACGTTGCCATAAGTCGCCGATTGTCCATCGGGAAACTCCATGATTAAAATGCCGTGATCAAGTTTTTGCAATAGCTGAAGAATAAACTGCACACGAGCCGGGAAGTGTTTTGTCGATATGCCATCGTAATCTTGCGCGTTACCGTAAGCGCTGGAACGGGTAGAGTTGGTGTTCATCTGGATACCTCGTTAGAAGGTGGAGCGGGTTTGCTGTAAAAGGGAACGCGCTTGCGCCATAGCTTTAGCGCTTGCCAATGAATGCGAAGAATGACGCCGACAGTCATGATTGGATAGCGGAAAAATGCACGCGCGACGAGCCGGTCGGATAGCGGCAAAAGTGGCTCCGCTGTGCCTGAAACACTCGTGAGAATTAAGGGTCCACTGGCATCGTCATATTCGATGCGCGCTGTCGTGCGCTCGGTCAGCAGGGTTTCATGTTGATTTTGCGTGCGCATAAATCTAAAACGATAAGCGCCAGCGACTTCGCAGAATGGTGAAACATGAAACATTTTGTTGGCGCGCAATTCTGTGCCGAATGTAATGCTGCCGCCATCTTGGGTTTTGCCGTCGAGCAGATAGCTGTGCTGCTCGCCAAAAGTATTGCGTACTTCGCATAGCACCGCCCTTAAGCTGCCATCCAGACGATGACAGAACCAAAACGACACCGGATTGAACACATAACCAAGTACACGTGGAAACGTCTGAAGCCAAATTTCGCCGTCGGCATCATCGATTCCTTCGGTTTTCAGCGTTGCATCTATCCAAGCCAACGGAGTTTGTCGTCCATCGCCATAATCACGATCATGAAACGACAAAAAATTAAATTTGTTACGTGAAAAAAAATGGCTATCAAAATTTGACTCACCCAGTGCACGTAAAGGTATGCGAAGGTAATACACGCCATACGTGAATGCGTGATGTACCGGACGCAACCGGGTATGGCGGACGTTACCGAAACACAGTTGTACGTGATTAGAGGGAGAGGGCATGTTCTTTCTCCTGTGCTAAGCCGCGATGCTCTCAATGGGCATAGACAGTGCCGGTTTAATGTTGCGAGTGATCTCTGGTTGGACAATAATGGCATTTGCGACGGCTAGTCCCGATTTGAGACCGTCCTCATGAAATCCGTAACCGAGCCATGCACCCGCGAACCAGGTGTTATTTTGTCCTTGAAGCTTCTCGAATTTGGGTTGCGCGGCAATCGCCGTAGCATCGAATATAGGATGGGCATAGTCGAATCGGCGTATCACGCTGTGCGGTGCCGGTTGTTCGATCGGGTTGAGCGAAACAATCAAAGGTGTTTTAAAAGGAAGCGGCTGCAATTGATTGAGCAAATAGTGGACGCACACCTTTGGATCGTTACCATTCTCGCTTTGATAGTTCCAGGCCGCCCAGGCTTTGCGGTTGCCTGGCAACAAACTGTGATCGGTATGCAGTACTGCGTGATTGGGCTGATATTGGACCGCTGACAGGAGTTTTTTTTCTTGCATGGAAATATCTTGCAACAATTTCAAGCTTTGATCGCTATGTCCGGCCATGACGACATGGTCGTAGGTGCAACTGCCTTGATGGGTTTGAATCACCACCTGGCAAACGTCATTAATGTAAGCCCGACGCACGCCGGTTACGGGAGTCTTTAAATATTTATGAGGAATCGCTGCTATTATTTTTTCAACATATTGTCGGGCGCCACCCTTAACGGTGTGCCATTGAGGTCGGTCATTCACTTGCAGTAATCCGTGATTATGACAAAAGCGAATAAAACTCGACACTGGAAAGGCGAGCATTTGTGCGGTTGGGCAGGACCAGATACATCCAGCCATTGGAAGCAAATACCAGGTTTTGAATGCTTGGCTATAGTTATTGTGCGACAAGAACTCTCCTAGCGACATCCGCCCGAGGGGTGAGTTTTTGTCGTTGGCGAGTAAGGTCGCTTGCTTATTGAAGCGCAGAATGTCGCGGATCATTCCTATATAGCGCGGATTAAGCAAATTACGGCGCTGCGTAAATACGCTGTTGAGATTCGTACCTGACCATTCCAGTGTGCGTTTTCCGAGGCAACCATTGATGGGGATTTTGACGGAAAACGACATATCGGTAGCGACCGTTTCGACTTGCAATTCGTCGAAAAGATTGACCAGGTTGGGGTAAGTTCGGTGATTGAATACCAAAAAGCCGGTGTCGACGCCATAAGTCTGCCCTTCCAGGGTCACATCGACTGTGTTGGTATGACCGCCAAAATAATCATTGGCCTCATAAAGCGAGACATGATGACCAGCTTGCGTTAAGCGATACGCACAGGAGAGGCCTGAAATACCAGAACCAATAATCGCTATTTTCATCTTGCCTCTCCTGGGGTCACGTTAATTTTCATTAATCTTTTATATAGATGCCCTTTTTAAATACGGGACTTAATCATCCTGTTATTGATACGGCGCTGCATCGCGTTTGGATTCAAATTAGTTTAATGGTGCATTTGATAATATATGAAGATGAATCCAATGCGCCGTAATTGGCGTATATAAAAGCGTTGCAGGAAGGAAAATGTGAAACTTCTTGTGAAAAGTGAATCGTGACGATGAAAGCTTTTTCAGTAGTTATTTCAATGCAGATGATTGAATCTGACGACTACACAGCTTATAAATAGGTTGCTAAGGTAATTCTTGGTAAAATCAGGGCGTTAACCCATCTTGTAAGGTATGTATGCTGTATCCCGAACTGTTTAAATCGCTGGAACAAGTCCGTTGGAACATGGAGACCGATATTCCGTGGGACAAATTCGACGCTTCCCAACTTTCCGATGAGCAGGCTCAGACGATTCGCATGAATGCAATTACAGAATGGTCAGCGCTACCTGCGACAGAAATGTTTTTGCGCGATAACCATGGTGATAGCGATTTTTGCGCATTCATGTCAGTGTGGTTCTTCGAAGAGCAAAAGCATTCGCTGGTATTGATGGAGTATCTGCGGCGTTTTCGGCCCGAGTTGGTTCCGACGGAAGCGGAACTTGATAAAGTGCGCTTCGAATTTGATCCTGCGCCGCCACTTGAAACGTTGACAATGCATTTTTGCGGCGAAATTCGTCTCAATCATTGGTATCGTTGTGCATCTGAGTGGCACACCGAACCGGTTATCAAGCAGATTTATAAAATTATTAGCCAGGATGAAGCGCGTCATGGTGGTGCGTATTTGAAATACATGAAAAAGGCGCTGGTGGAAGTTGGCGATACCGCGTCTGCTGCGTTCGCTAAGATTGGCGTATTGATGGCATCTGCACGCCGGACTGAAAAGCCCTTGCACCCGACGAATCTGCACGTGAATAAGACGTTATTCCCGAATGATACGGTTCAAAGCCGGTTGCCTGATCCAGAATGGCTCGAGCGCTGGCTTGATGACCAGATTCAATTTGATGGCGTGTGGGAAAAGAAAGTAGTTGATCGCATATTGCACAATATGTCATTGCTATTTGAGCGTAGCTTTTCAACGGTGCAGGAGTTGAATCGTTACCGTAAAGAGATTGTTGCGCGTTTAGCTACATCGGCCGTCGCGCCGGTCGTGAACGTTTAGTTATTCGCTGCAAACGCTTAAACTGGTTAATATTGTGATAAATATTGACGCCATATTTTAAGATGGTTCCATTAAAGCCGCACAATGTTGCGGCTTTTTTTATTGCTGATATATATAAGTCAAATAAGTTACATGAGCGCTATGATTACATTCGAACAAAAAATTGCTTCCAGAGCTGAATTACGTACCCGCATCGCTGCTTTGCCGCAGCCTGTAGTGTTAACTAATGGTGTTTTTGATATTTTGCATCGCGGTCACGTCACCTATCTCGCACAAGCGCGGCAGGAAGGCGCGTCGCTCGTGGTCGCAGTGAACACGGATGCGTCGGTTAAGCGTCTTGGGAAAGGCGATGATCGGCCGATTAATACGTGTGCCGATCGCATGGCGGTACTCGCAGCCTTAGAAGCGGTAAGTCTGGTGGTTGAGTTTGATGAAGATACGGCGCTTGAAGTTGTGCAGGAAGGTCGACCAAATATTTACGTTAAGGGCGGCGATTATCAGATGGACGCGATTCCTGAGGGACAAGCGGTTCTCGCGTATGGCGGCAAAGTGGTTGCCATACCTTTTGAGCATGATCGTTCGACGAGTAAGTTGCTATCTAAAGTCCGTCAGGGCACTTAGCCATTCGCTATCGCCCCTGATTCGTTTGTTTTTATTGTCGTCCAGTTGTTCGCCCGCGACAATCGATAACGCAGAAGTGATACAAAGGTAAAGGCGAATAGTTATCCGCCTCTCCATGCTGTTTCCATCAATGTTGGTGCATCGTACCGGGCTTGCTGCTCATATCGTCAACGCTGACGGAGACGTCAATTTTTCCCGCTTTCTGAAACGTTAATGTCATTGGAAACTTGTCGCCTACTTTAAGCGGTTTCGTCAGCCCCATTAGCATAATGTGAAAACCACCGCCGGGCGCCATGTTTAGCGTGCTCGTCGGCTGTAGCTCAACTTCTCCTACTTCACGCATTTTCATGACATCGCCATCCATCCTCATCGTGTGAATCTCCACTGATTTCGCAGCAGGCGAGGTCGCGCCGAGTAACTTGTCTGTGCCGGGTCCCGTATTCTCTATACTCAGATAGGCACCGCCGCTGGGTTGGCCCGGTACGGTTGCACGGGCGTACGGATGGTCAATTTTTAACGCGCCAAGTTTGTAGTCATGCGCGCAAACAGACGCACTGATTATGCATGCAAAGACCGAGACGATAAGGCGTGGAAACATGATATTCCTTTAACTAATAGTGGAGCAACACAGCAAATGACCATGATTGGGGATTGGTCATGTGCCGTTATTAAGTGCGTAATGCGACTGAGTAATACCGTTGGACTTAACAACTCGGTGCAAGAAAAATAGCAGCGCGCACTAAATCGAAGCACCGATTATAGCAATTACACCGTTTCGCTAAGGTCGTCGAAAGATAAGCCACCGATGTCTGTCAAGCAGCCAAACACCCGAATATCCATACAAAATTTCTAAGGCCGAGAGGATGGCGACCGAAAGCCGATGCTTTAAGCACTTTCTACAGCGGGATCGTTATTATTAGGCGCCCCCTACAAAACCGTTTTGACGCCATGCCTCATACACGACCACAGCTACCGTATTGGACAGGTTTAAGCTCCGATTATCGGGGCGCATTGGTAGACGGATACGCTGAGACTCTGCAAACGATTCGCGTAGTTCGGGAGCCAATCCTCGTGTTTCAGATCCGAACACGAACATATCGCCCGGTTTAAACGCAATGTTGGCAAATGGCGTAGAGCCATGCGTAGTCATTGCAAACATCCGGCTCGGGTCGTAGTTGGGCTCATGTTTCATGAAATCAATAAAGGCGCACCAATTGGGATGCACTTTCATAGTTGCATAGTCGTGGTAGTCCAGGCCCGCTCGCCGCATTTTCGCGTCGTCAAGCGGGAATCCAAGCGGTTCGATCAAATGCAGCTGCGCGCCAGTATTGGCACATAATCGAATAATATTGCCGGTGTTCGGCGGAATTTCAGGCTCAACCAGTACGACATGAAACAACGGTGTTCTCCTTCTATTTAAGTTGTGTTCGGGCAAAGACAATATTAGTGACACGGACCGCTCCGAAGCGTTTTAATGTACGCGCGAGCTCGTTTAGTGTTTCACCGGTCGTCATTACATCATCAATCACGCCGATATGGCGTCCGGAAATGAGTTTGACCGCTTGGGGCGGGACGGTAAAAGCATTGCGCAAGTTTTGGCGGCGCTTATGCAAGGCCAGCTTCGCTTGTGGCAGAGTATCGTGGGGGCGCTGTATTAAATTGGGCTGTAGAGAAATATTTAGCAAGCGCGATAGCGGTTTAGCGATTTCTAAAGCCTGATTGAAGCCCCGTTTAGCGATTCGCTTTGGGCTGAGTGGGACCGCAGTTAATATATCAGGTAAATTGTTCGCTATAGCTGGTCGGCGTAGTGCGGCATCGCGCAGCATTCTCGCAAATACTGGCGCGAGCGCCAATTGTCCACCAAACTTTAGTGTTAGTACGAGTTGGTCGCCGGGCGCAGCATAGTCAATCGCTACCACCGAAGCATCAAAAGCACGCTTTTGCTTCAGGCAGTCACCACACAAACCGCATAAGTCAGGCGTTTTTCTGCTAATGACGGGCAGAGGGTTTGCGCACTGCTGGCAACGTACTGTTTCATGTGAAAAATAGCTTTGATCGCAGCCGGCACAAATGACGTTTAGACCGATTTGACCGCACAACGCACAGCATGTCGGCAGCCCATCACGCAGAAGAGCGGGTATTTGTTGCGACCAGCGAAGTAGGGCTTTAAGCATCAATGGATCAGCGTATTTGGTTGAAATTGCTCTATATATGTTTGTGGGGACTTTTATGACGTACGTCGCGTAATTGTGCAACGGTGTAAACTAATTGAATTATCGCACTTCATTTAACCGACAGATTTTAATGCCAATCTCATCCTCTTCACCATCGTCGCCCTCATCTAATAAGCCTTTGGCTTATGCTTTGAATGACGCAGCCTCCAGCGCTCCAATAGATTTGCATCGGGTACGCACATTATTTGCCGATCCATCCTGCGTGCGGGAGTCCGAATTTTTGCGCCGCGAGATTTCAACAAGAATGCATGAGCGCCTAGCGCTGGTTAAAATTTTGCCGAAACGTGTCCTCGACGCGGGATGTGGCGATGGGCCGGATATATATACATTGCAGCAGCGCTTCGCCCAAGCTCGCATATTAGGGTTGGATGCATCGTTCGGAATGTTGTCAGCAGCACAAAATCAGCAAGAGGCAGCGCAGTCTTCAGTCAATCGCCTGTTAAAGAAGTGGCTGCCTATAAAGAGTAGCAGCCTGGAATCGGACCTGCTCTGCGGTGACTTCGCAGCGCTACCGCTGGCGCGTGACGTTGTCGATTTGGTGTGGTCCAATCTGGCATTACATTGGCATCCGCAGCCAGATCGTGTATTTGCTGAGTGGCGAAGAGTCTTGCGAGTTGATGGATTGCTAATGTTTTCTTGTTTTGGTCCAGATACTTTCAAGGAGTTGCGTGGTGCGTTTGCGGCGGCAAATCCTGTGTCGCATATGCCGTTGTTACCGTTTGTGGATATGCATGATTTTGGTGACATGCTGGTGAACGTTGGTTTTTCGACGCCGGTAATGGATATGGAAACAATCACTGTCACTTATGACACGTTAGAGAAGCTACTGGCTGATGTGAAGTCCTTCGGTGGTAATCCTCTTGTAACACGTAGTCGTTCTTTGGTTGGTCGTGCGGCATGGCAGCGCGTAGTGGATGCGATTGAAGCGACGCGCAGAGCGGATGGCAAACTGCCGCTGACATTCGAAATTATTTACGGCCACGCCTTCCGACCAGCACCAAAAAAGACGGCTAATGGAGAGTCTGTAGTGCGCTGGGATTTGGATAAGAAAAGATAATTTAATTTATATTAAAAATTGCTTGCCAGTGTTGAGATGTGTTGCTATAGTTCGGCCTCTGTTGAAAACGACGCGAAATACTGAGTACGGC